>JADFSH010000044.1 GCA_022560875.1 Planctomycetota bacterium
GCCCTCAGCATTGACGATCTGCCGATCAGCAAGCAGTTCGCCGACGACCAGGTTTGTGCTCGTGCCGATGAGGGTGCAGGTGCCGCCGAGCATCGCCGCGAAACTCAGCGGCATATACAGACGCGAGGGGTTGAGATTGTTCCGTTTCGCCCAGCCGGACAGCACCGGCAGAAACATCGCCACGATCGGCGTGTTGTTGACGAATGCGCTCAGCCCCGCCACGGGAAGCAGCAGACGGGACTGCGCTTCGAGATGCGTTTTGGGCCGACCAAGCAGGCGTCGGGTGATACGGATCATGCCCCCGGTTTCCTTGAGTCCCTGCGCGACGATGTAGAGCATGCCGACGGTGATGACCGCGGGATTGGCGAATCCCGCCACCGCCTCCTCGGGGGTAATCACGCCCCGGGCCAGCAAAAGAGCCAGGGCGCTGAGGAATACCGTATCCGCCCCCATTCGTCTCGACATCAACGCCGCGACAAGCAGAAAAAGAACGCCAGCGGTATATATTTCCGGGGTGATCATGATCTTTTTACAGGGGAGAAATCGTGGTTCCTTGTTTGAAGACTCATCCGCTGATTAACCTCGATCCCATCCGATCGTGAATCGCTCAAGGTAATCGGCGCACTCTATATTCGACCGTTTGACGAAGGGACGTTTCGCGCAATTTTGACCTTCTCTCAAATCGCTGTGGGGGCGATGCCGAGTGCGTCGATCGCTTCGATGATCCGAGAATGCAAGCCCTCCGCTGCACAGATCACTCCCCGGTTGGTCTCCAGTCGCCATCCCTGGGTAAAATCCAGCGGCTTGCCGGTGATATCGCTCACCACCGCTCCAGCTTCGGTGGCGATGAGCATGCCCGCCGCGTGGTCCCAGATCTTCTCCACGTAGTCCGCTCCGATGGGCATCCGCAGATAGGCATCCGCCTGATTCCGCGCGACCACTGCGTACTTGCACTGGCTGTCGAGCCGGACGGGCGTGCTGTCCTCATTCAGATGTTCGAGAATACGCATGGTGTCGCTCAGTTTGGAATGCGACTTCTCAACCGAGCCGCAGGTGCGGATCGGCTGTCCCGGTCTGATGTCTCCGGCTCTCACCCGTCGGGGCTCGCTGTCCAGCCTGTCAATGAGATGCTCCCATGTCCCGCCCGACGCAGTGGCCGCGTACATCACGCCGTGTTCGTCCGGCTGATCAAGAGGCCGTGTCTGATCGGCGGAGAGGTTGGGGCATCCCATGACCCCGAAGGTAACCTGGCCGTTTTCAATTTTACCCAGGGCGATGGCGTATTGCTGGCCCCGGAGAAAGCCCTTGGTGCCGTCGATTGGGTCGAGGGTCCAGTAGATGGAGGAAGTGGCGTCGTGGTTGCACAGGTCGATCGCATCGAGCATTTCTTCCAGAGTGAGATCGGGATAAACGAGTCGCACGGCATCAAGCACGGCCTGGCGGATGGGATTTTGTTCGGGGCCGGGGGTGCGAAGCTCGTCGGCGTTTTCCTCACCCACGATGAGTTGCGGCCCGAGGGCATCGCGCAGACCGAGGGCCACGATCGCCTGAACCGCGAAATCGGCCACCGTCACCGGGCTTCGGTCGTCCTTGGTGAGTTGGCGGAGATTCGGAAGATCTTTCTGCACCGCCCGGGCCACGCGACAGGCGCTGGCGATGATGTCAAGTACGCTGTGATACTGTTCTTCCGAAATGGTCATGGTGCTATTCTATCAATAGAGGATGCACTTTACGAAAGGCAGCACGAGGCGGTACTCAAGCTGCGAACCCAATCGGGTTGTATTCGCTTGCCAAGCAGGAGCAGTCGCTATAAGTTTGTGGGTGCTTTTCCGCCTTGGTCCGGGTTTCGACTCGGGATGTTTCGGGAACGCGTTCAAAAATGAAATTCGGGAAAGGGAAACAATATGACGACGACTCTGGCCTGCCCGCTGTGCAGAAGCGACAAGAAAATGCACAAGGCGAAGCTCCTCTACGGCACACCGGTGTGCAGGAAATGCCTCTATAAGTTCGCCAATCGTCGGCAGATTGGGTATGTGCTTGACTGGTTGCTCTGGCTGTTTATATCTTTCTGGCTCGGTACGATGCTGGGGTTTCTTCTGGGGGTGATGGATGTCTCCGATCCTGTCTTCAAACGTATCAATTTCTTCTTGGCATGGTTTGTCTTTCCCCTGATTTTTTTCTGCAAGGACGGCTTCGTGGGCTATTCGCTGGGAAAACTTATCTGTGGGGTGAGGGTCGTTCATATCGAAACTCTGCAGCCGCAGGGTTTTCTGTCCTCTTTCAAGCGCAACTTGATCCTGATCATCCCATTCATGCCGCTGGTCATTGCGTTTCTCCTAAATAAGGGACACCGGCTTGGCGATGGCTGGGCCGAGAGCAAGGTGATCTGGAAGAAATACGCGAATCACCCCGTCTTCACGGGACAATTGGCTTGCGAGAATTGTCAGTACGATCTGGCAGGAAACGTCTCGGGCGTGTGCCCGGAATGCGGAACCCCGATCTCTGTCGTGAATCAACAGCGAATTAGGGTTGTAGATTCCGCCTCACCGTTGCTGGTGCAATAAAAAACGCCCGCGATTGCGTGCGTTTTTGGATCAAATGGATAAGATCATGCGACCTCACCCGGCCGCCGGCGTCCACCCCGCCTTGAAGTCCTTGATCGCGGCGAGAAAATCGTCTTCGAGACCCTTGAAGCTCTTGGCCTCCACCAGCTTCTCGCGGAGATCTTTCTTGCTGGTCTTGAAGTGCTCCAGCAGATCGCTTTCAAAGGCGTGGACCTTGGTCAGGTCCAGGTCGTCGAGGTAGCCTTTGGAGGCGGCGTAGATTGCAATGCACTGGTCGATCGCATCGTAGGGCATGTACTGGCCCTGCTTGAGCAGTTCGACCATGCATCCGCCGCGATCGAGCTGGCGCTGGGAGGAGACATCGAGTTCCGTGCCGAGCTGGGCGAAGGCTTCGAGTTCGCGATACGCCGCGAGGTCCAGACGCAAGGAACCGGCGACTTCCTTCATCGCCTTGATCTGGGCGTTGCCGCCCACCCGCGACACCGAGATGCCCACGTTGATCGCCGGGCGTACGCCCGCGGCGAAGAGTTCAGGCTGGAGATAAATCTGGCCGTCGGTGATGGAAATCACGTTGGTGGGAATGTACGCCGAGACATCGCCTTCCTGCGTCTCGATGATGGGCAGGGCAGTGATCGATCCGCCGCCGTTCGCGTCGGAGAGTTTCGTGGCCCGCTCCAGCAGGCGGCTGTGGAGGTAGAACACATCGCCGGGATACGCCTCGCGTCCGGGCGGGCGGCGGAGCAGCAGCGAAAGCTGGCGATACGCCGTGGCCTGCTTGGAAAGATCGTCGTAGATGCAGAGGGCGTGCTTGGGGGTTTTGTTGTCCATGCCCTGCCACATGAAGTGCTCGGCCATCGCGCAGCCGGCGTAGGGGGCGATGTATTGCAGCGGAGCGGGGGTGGCGGCTCCGGCCACGACCACGATGGAGTATTCCATCGCACCGTGCTCCGTGAGGGTTTCGATCACGCCCGCGACCGTCGAGTCCTTCTGGCCGATGGCGACATAAATGCACACCACCGCGTCGGGGGTGCCCCAGTACTGTTTCTGGTTGATGATGGCGTCGATGGCGATGGCGGTCTTGCCCGTCTTGCGATCGCCGATGATGAGTTCGCGCTGGCCTCGTCCGATGGGGATCATCGAGTCGATGGCCTTGATCCCCGTCTGCAGCGGTTCAATCACCGGCTGGCGGGCGGCAATCCCGGGGGCGACGATGTCTAGCTTGCGGGTCATACCCGTGTCGATGGGTGGGCCGCCGTCCATGACCGCGCCGAGCGGATTGACCACGCGTCCCAGCAGGGCGTCGCCCACGGGGACTTCCAACAGACGTCCGGTGGACTTGACGGTGTCGCCCTCGCGGACGGCAAGGTAATTGCCGTAGATGATCGCCCCGACCGTGTCGAGCTCAAGGTTCATGACCTGGCCCATGACGGCGCCTTTGGCGGTGTCGAATTCGAGCAGCTCACCGGACATGGCGTTCGAAAGGCCGTAGATTCGGGCGATGCCGTCGCCGACCTCGACCACGCGGCCGACTTCGGAGATTTCCAGTTCGCTGGAGAACTGATCAATTTCCTGCTTGATGACAGAGGTGATTTCGTCAGTCTTGATCTTCACGGTTGCTTCCTTCGGGGTATCTGTTTCACTCCTTTGGAGCGATCTCATACATAATATTGACAGTGGCCCGGATCGTGACATCGCCGGGTGAAATCGGGGTGGCGGCTTCGACCGCGGCCCCCGCCGTGAGCATGCGGCGTCTTGACAACGGGGGCGGAGGTTGGGGCTGGGCATTGTCGAGGGTGATCGACATAATGCGCACCAGCCTTAATGACGAGGCGTCCGCGAGCACGTTGGCGTCCGCGATGGCATTGCGGGTGGCCTCGTCAATCGCCTCGCGCCGATACATTCGCGGATCGGCGAGATCGAACGAAATCGAGTCGATGGTGTTCGCCCCCGCCTTGCTGGCCGCTTCGATCAACTTCGCGGTGATATCGAGTTTCTTTGACTTGATGTTGACGGTATTGGTGACTTCATAATCGACGATACGGGGTCGCCAACTGGGGTCGAGTTGGCGAGGGCGCCGGGTATACCGGGGTCTGACTTGATACCGCCCCGTTTCGTATTCGTCATCAGTCAAGCCGGCCTTTTCGATCGCCTTGATCACGTTCCGCATGCGACGGGCGTTTTCATCCATTGCTGCGGTGGCATCGTTGTTTTCCGTGATAACGCCGATGGTCAGACGCAATTGATCGGCGGGCTTTTCCAACTCCGCCATGCCCCGCACCGCGAGCTTGGGGATCTCCTTCTCGTCGTCATCCGCGGCAAACGCGACCGTGACGGTAAACAGCAACGTCATCATGGTGATGAATGTAAGCTTTGACTTCATCATGCTTCGCCTTCCTCGATGATCCGATCCATACGGGTGCGCATTTTCGTGGGACCGGAAATCGTCAGATTATGTTTGAGCCGCTTGAGTTTCGTGGCCACGGAGCCATCAATGAGCTGATCCCCGATCCGGAGCTTGAGTCCCCCGAGCATCGCCGGTTCGAGGTAGTGGTGCAGCACGGGTTCCTTGGAGAGCGCCTTCTTGATCCGGCTCTTGATAGCATTGGCCTGCTCATCGCCGAGCGGGCCGGGCGTGAAAACATCGACTTCCACCTGGCCGAACGCTTCCTGCAGGAGATGATCGAAGGTCGAGTTGATCGCCTCAAGATGGGCGAGCCGTCCCTTTTTGTTGAGGACGAGCAGGAAACGAAGGGTCAGGTCCGTGATACGATCGTTGAAAATGCGGCGCAGGCTCTCGCTCCGTCGGGTAGGGTCGATGATGGGCGAGGCAAAGAACTCCCGCAGCGTGCGATCGGACCGGGCCAGTTCACAGATCTGCTCCAGCTCCTCGCTGACTTCGATGATCTTGTCACGACCCCCGGCCTCGTCTGCGAGGTCGTAGAGGCTTCGAGCGTAAATCAGTGACAAGGCGTCGCTATGTGTCATTGCATTCCTGTGGGTCTGTTGCGGGAGCCCGGATTCGGGCTGCAGGGTGTCCGGTTCCGAGTTTCCGGGGGTCAGGCGTTTTGCATGCGACCGAGTTCCTCCAGGGTTTCCTCAACCAGGTTCTGCTGATCGGAGGCGGAAATTTCGCGTTGCAGGATCTTGCCTGCGATAGCCGTGGCCAGCACCGTTGCCTCTGCGTGCAGTTCCGTGATTGCGGCCTGCTTGGCCGATTCGATGTCGCGGGTGGCTCGCTGTTTCATACTCGCCAGTTCCGTTTCATTCTGGCGCCGGAGTTCCTCGCCCGCGGACTTGGCATCCGCCTTGGCCTTGGCGATCATCTCATTTGCCTCAGTGCGGGCGGAGGCGAGATTTTCCTGATATTCCGCGAGTGACGCTTCGGCGGAGGCCTGAGCGGCATCCGCTTCGGCAATGGCATCACGAATTTTCTTCTCGCGCTCGTCCAGCCCCTTGGTGATAAGCGGCCACACCTTGACATAAAGAATGAGAAACGCAGTCAGGAACACGACCAGGGACGTGGCGGCGGGGAGCCAGTTCAATGCCATCACCTCCGCGTGTTCCACGGCCTGTTCAGCATGTTCAGCGCCTTCTTGGGCAAGTAACCAGAGCATCATCACGACTCACTGTGGAAAAGAATGATCATTTCAATGTGTCCGGTACCCGCTTGATCGAAAACAGGTACCGGATGGGTTATGGAGTGACGGGATTTGGAATCTTACCCAACGCCAACAAGCCAACGATGACCGCGAACAGGGCCACGCCTTCGACGAGGGCGGCGGTCAGGATCATGTTGATGAAGATGCGACCGGCCATTTCCGGCTGGCGGGCGATGGCTTCCACCGCGCTGCCTCCGATGCGACCGATGCCGAGTCCGGCACCAATGACGCCAAGGCCTGCCGCCAGGCCGGCACCAACTCCCGCCAAGCCATAATCGGCCAGCAGCAGTGAACCCATGGCCCCGATTTCGGTGGCGGCGGATGCGGTGTCAGGGGCGAACACACTCAGGCCGGCGAAGGCGACCAACATCAGTCCAAACAGCTTTTTCATTTGAGATCGACTCTTTCTATGACGCTGTGGGTTGGCGTCTCTGGGTTCAAAGTTCACTCGACCGGTGCGTCCCACGAGCGCGCCGGTCCGGGATGTTATCTACGCGGGTTTCGCTTCCAGTTGGGCATCGGTTTCTGATGCGTCGTGCTCATGCTCTTCATCATGATGCGACATGAGACTGATGAACACGGCGGTCAGGAACATAAAGATGAACGCCTGGAGGAAGGCGACGAACAATTCAAGGAACGAGACAAGCACCGCCGCGATACCACTGACCAGGGTAATGCTGCCGATGCCGAGGGCGCCCATGCCCGCGCTCGCGGCGGCGCCGCCGAATCCCATGAGCACCGCCATGAGGGTGTGGCCCGCCACCATGTTGGCAAACAGACGAATGGCCAGGGCGATCGGCTTGATGAAGTTGCCGGCCAGTTCCACCGGAACCACGATCAGCATGACCGGCCAGACAAAGATCGATTCGTGAATCAGCCCGCCCGTGAGATGCTCAAGCGATCCCTTGATGCCCATTTCCCGGAAGCTGTGAATCTGGATGAGGAAGAACGAAAGCAGCGCCAGCGCGCCGGTAACCATGATGTTCGCGGTCGCGGTGCCCCCGAACCAGGTGGTGTGCACGCCGAAGAGGTGTTGAAGATCAAGGAGGGGAAGCAAGCCGAAGAGGTTATTGAAGAGGATGAAGAAGAACAGCGTCATGAGATAAGGAAAGTACCTTCGCGTGTGATCCTCCCCCAGCACGGGGACCAGCATTTCGTCGCGAAGATAGACCACCATCGCTTCGATGAGCTGGCCGAACCGCCCCTTGGTGATGTAACGCTCGTTGCCCTCGGACTCGGGACCGGTGGCGATCGCCTTCGCGGCTTTCATCATCGCCAGCACAAAGATGGTGGCGACGATGAAAATCGTCACCATGTGCATGGTCAAAATAGGGACATCGCCGATCTTGATCAGGATGACGTCGGTGACGTGATCGGTGGGGTTGGTCTCGGCCAGAAATACCATGCAGTACGTGCTCCAGTCCTTTTGCCCGCTCAGAGCGGCAAGACCTTATTGATGTGACGGTCGAGTACGACCCATTCCGCCAGCAGAGCCAGAAAATAGGAGAAAACGATCGCCAGACCCAGAGCCGTGCCGCTGAGCGAAGTCGCGGAGTATAGCAAGTAGGCAAGGGCCGGGGTGAGCAGAAGACGAAGGACGGTGGCGGCCATCCACATCGTCATCCACATGCCCATATCGCGGGGTCTCCAAGGGGTCATGATGAGTACGCCGAGGATGCCGGTCAGGGCCACCGCCGCGCCGCCGACCGGGCCGGCGATGATCACCTGATTGTCCCAACCCATCTGCCAGGCGATACCAATCCAGAACACAGAGACGATGAAGCATGCCGCCAGCACCGCGGTTATCAGCATTCCCGTGGGAAGTACGATGGCCGGGCTTTCAGTTGGGAGTGTTCTGGTCGTCATTCGTGTCTGTCCGGTCCCATGTGTCCTTGTCGTTGTCGGCTTCCTCGGGGGGAAGCGGGCGACCGCGTCCTGCCGTGGGGTGCTGTCGTTCCAATTCCCGGTTGAGTTTCAAAGATCCGCGAATCAGGCTCCACATGCCGACGATGATGCCGATGACCGAGCCGATGAGCAGGCCCGTGGGGGCGGTACCCCGCCATCGATCAAAGATCCAGCCCAGCAACGCTCCGGCTGCGACCTGGGAGACGACTTCCATCCCGATCCCACCCATGCGAAATCCGATTCGAGTCTCGGCTTCGAGGTCGCTTTCGGGCCGGGATGATCGTCCGGTCTTCATCGGGGAAAATTCTGCCAATCACTCGGCAAGTCACCGGATGATGACCTTTGAGCCGACTTTGTGAAATATTTCTCAAATAGGCGATACAATGTAGTCATGACCGTCCGATGTGGCAACGGTCGAGCGGCAATTTGCGGGTCTTTCCGCTATCCTGCCGCCTCTCCGCTCGCATTAGGGCACTGAATTTCGTCTCAGGACTCATCGATCATGGCCATTCCCGAATCCGACATCATCAATGTTTCTCCCCGACGGATGAATCGCATGGAGGGGCTGTTTATCCCCGCCGTGATCAAGGGCCTGGGTACGACGTTCCGCCACTGTTTCCAGAACATGGGGCCGGGTCGGGAGGGTAAGAACAAGAACAACATCTGGGTCGTTCAGTACCCCGAGGAGAAGCGCGACGACCGGGATGTCCTGGAAGGGGGCCAGGAGCGGTCCACGTTCCGGGGTGTGCATCGGCTGAATCGCGATGAAGACGGTCGCGTCCGTTGCGTCGCCTGTTTCATGTGCGCCACCGCGTGCCCGGCCGACTGCATTCACATCGTCGCCGAAGAATCCCCCTGGGAGGATCGCGAGAAGTATCCCAAGCAGTTCGACATCGACGAACTCCGCTGCATCTATTGCGGCATGTGTGAGGAAGCCTGCCCCTGCGATGCGATCGAACTGACGCCATTCTACGAGTTGACCGGCCTCACCCGCAGCGAGTTGATCTTCGACAAGACGAAGCTGCTGGAAATCTACGACAAGACGATCGATGAGAAGCCGATGTAAGAACCATGATTCCCGCTAGCGATTCGTCGCGGCGGATTGCCCATCGGCGATGAGTTGTCGCACCGCCGCGAGTTCGTATTCGAACTCTTCATTATCGACGGTCTCACGAACCACATCACCGAGTATGGACGCCAGTCGTTTCTTGACGACCTGGATCGCGGCGACGGCATTGGCCGGATTTTTAAAACCGGCTTGCCCGCAGAGATCGGCGATTGGTCGAGGGCGATTCCCGCTGGATGCCGGCTCAAGAATCCGCTTGGCGAACATGGTCCAATGGCCGCTCCGTCCATTCGCCTGAAAATGAGACTTGCAGCGTCGGATCGACTCTTCAAAGAGTGACAGAGCCCATCGTCTATCATAAGCATTGGCTGAATCGGATTGCTGATCGAACATCACCTGAAGAGAGGCCTCTTCAGCGAGAAGATCCGCGTGATCGAGTGGTCTGGTAACGGGTTGAAGCCGCTGGCGTCTGGCCTGGTCGATGCAGAAATTCTTCAAAGCCGTGAGGAGGAAATTTCGCAAACGGCCCTTGTCTTCATGAGCACGCTCGAACAATTTCCGGCCCAGAATGACTTGTGAGAAAAATTCCTGGGTCAGGTCTGAAGCCTGTGCAGCGTCGTAACCCTGACTCCGTAAATGGGCGTACACCGGGGGCCAATAGCGAATCGATAATGTATTGAGAATCCCATCTCGTTGCGTCTGATCCGTTTCAGCAAGTAGCTTCAGATCTGACCAACTCGTGGTTTCAAAGCGAGTTTTTGTGAGTTCCGGCTGCAATAGCGGCTCCTAATAAACGCTCATACTACTGGGACTGCAGTGTTTGTGAAGAGTAAAAAAATGTCGAAATGAGCTGGATCAACGCTATGTCCGGGTCTTTTTTGCGTATCACCAGTAGAGTTCGTGAGACGATACGAGGGTCAATGTGACGAAAATCGATTCGCAGCAAAATTCCGAGGAACCTCACCTGCATCCGAAAGCTGCGGCAGAGATCCTTGCCGCTCTGGATCGCGTCGAAGGGGAAGACCAGGATAGCAACGATCTGCCCCGGATCGATGGTTTTCAGATCGCTCAGCGAATTGCTTCGGGTGGGGGCGGCACGGTGTATCTGGCATTTCGTGAACATTCCGATCAGCCGCTGGCGATCAAAGTGATGCATCCGCGGTTGGGTAAGACGAACGCCTCCAAAAGGGCCTGGCGGGAGTTGGACTTCCTGCGGGAGATTCGACACGCCTCCATCCCCCGGCTCCTCGATCATGGTGAGAGTGATGGTCACATTTACCTGGTGACGGAGTTCATCGACGGCACGCCCCTCGACCGGTATTGCACATCTCACGAACTCGATCTGCGAAAACGCGTGGATCTGCTGGCCCGCGCGGCGGACATCGTGCAATCCCTCCATGAGCATGGCGTCATTCACCGCGACATCAAGCCCGGCAACATCCTGATTGATCCCGATGAAAATCCGGTATTGATTGATCTGGGTATCGCCACGCTGTTCGATCTCCGTGATCTGGAGACGCTGACGCTGGTCGGCGAACCGATCGGCAGCCCGGTGTGCATGTCGCCCGAGCAGGCGCGGGGAGAACGAGAGAGCATTTCGACCCGCAGTGACGTCTATGGTCTCGGGGCCACGGGGTATCTCCTGTTGACCGGCCAGCCGCCTCATGACGTTGACGTTCCGTTGCATGAGGTGGCGCGCCGGATCGGCAACGATGAGCCGCGCGATCCCCTGAGCCTGAAGCCATCACTCCCCCGGGCATTGGTGGCCATCCTCCGCAAATCCGTGTCGAGGGATGCAAAGGATCGTTACGCCTCGGCGGCGGAGTTCGCCGAGGATCTGCGTCGCTGGCTGCGCCGGGAACCCGTGGAGGCCCAGGATATCTCCCGGTTCCGGAGGCTGGTGCGGACAATCATCCGGCATCCGATCGTGAGCACGACGACCGCCTCGATCATCATCGCGGGTCTCTCGCTCCTGATGACCTGGTTGGCCGTGGGTTGGCTGAACGCCAAGCCCGCGAGCGTACATGTCGATCCCATCGACCGGTCGTGGGTCCGGGTCAATTCCTACAGCGGGCGGGTGCTGCGTGAATGGAATCCCGGGCTTCGCAATGGGGTCATGCTGGCGCAGATCGTAGAGCGGGCTGAGGAACTCGGAGGAGGCCGCGTACTGGTACTGTGTCAAAAAGCGACGCCTAATTACGATGCTCAGAGCCAGTTGTATCTCTACGATCTCGATGACCTGGATGAGCCATTCTTCTCCAGCGGGACGGGTCCGCCGCAGATCAACATGCCCGAGCCTATCTCGATCATCAAAGGCGAGATGTTTGCTCCCGGGTGGGCGTTTGTGGTGGATGTGTTCGCCGAATCGCCCGGGCCGGAAATCGTCGTCAATCACACCCACGTTCTCTATTCCGCCAATGTGCTGCGAATCTACTCCCTGACGGGTGAGATTCTTTACGAGTATTGGCACGATGGCGGCCTGTTGTCGGCGCTGTGGATTCCCGAATCGGGGCAGATGGTTGTGACGGCGTTCAACAGTGAGAACAACTGGGGAGGGCGGGGCGTCCCCGGCGTGAAGTACGCGCCGTATCCGCTGGTGGTATATGCCGTGAAACCTCAATACCGGGTATTGCATCACGCCTGGATCAAGACTCCGGGGGGGCTGGGGACGCTTGAGCCGCTTTGGTACACCTGTCTGCAACCGATCGAGGCCCTGGAAGCCATGAAGATCAAGGAACTGCATCTCATAGTGCGTCGGGGGCCGATGTATGACCCCGAGATCGGTTCTTCAGAATTCGACATCATTCTTCAGGCATTCGGAATGGAGTATTTCGGCTTCACCCTCGATGATGAGGGGACGGTGCGTATGCCTCTTGTACGGGAGAATTTTGCGTACAAGTCGCTCGAAGGGGTGGCGGATTCGAGCGTCTTTTATTTTGGCGAGTTGCCGCCGCTGCTGGTTGATCCTCGGCATCCGGATGAGACGCGGGATCAGTAGGGGGAGTCCGGGAGGTAGGGGACGATTGACTTTTGGATAGTTCACTTAATCTTTGTGAGTGTCCCGAATACAGAGAAGGGTCTTCAGGAAATCGTGTGGGTAGATTCGATCGGCTGAACCGCTCTTTGGGGGGCTTCGCCGCCTGCCCCCCAAGCCCCCCTGACTCCCCCCGAAAGCGAGGTGCTAAGAGTGGAAGTGCAGCCCAAGAAATGACTTACGAGAAGTTCCAGCTGCGTCTTGTTCGCTGGTTGTCAACAATGATGGCGATTGTGGAGGTGCCGAAGAGGCATGATCGGTGGATAATGGTCGCCCATTTGACTGCTGAAAATACCGCTAATCCACACGATATCCTGAAGCGCCAAAGTTTTTGATGTACCAGCCTATTTGACCGGCCACTGCTCGTATTCAGTAGTGACGGTCAATGCCTTTCGATACAGAAGTTGCATCGAGTTGTCCGTCATGTCACTTTGTATCAGCAACATCGCATCGGGTGGTGCGATGATCGTCCAAGCGACGTTGGAGGCAACGATGAATCATTGGCTATGGGTAGCGGCTATCGTGTCGGGACTTGTTTCGGCAGTAACCAGTTCGGCGCAGCAACCCGAGCATGCGGTTGCATTCGTGGAGGGTGTGGAGCCTTTGGCAATTTCATACGGGGATAACGTCACCGGCGCGGTCATAAGTCCCGCAACGGACACCGACAGGTTCACTTTTGAAGGGAACGCTGGTGACGAAGTTCGTGTTGTCGTTCGTTCGACCACAAACGGATTTGATCCACGCGTCCGGATACGAAATCCTTTGAACGTTACGATTGTGGACACCGTCTGCAGTGGTACGAATCAGTTCGGGCAATCGATTCAATGCACCGTCTTAAAATCCGTCACTCTTGGGGAATCCGGAACATTCACAATTTTCGTATCCGACAGCGGCACAAATGAAACCGGGACGTTCCTCCTTCAACTCGAGAAAATTCCCCCGACTATTCTGCCTACGAAGAAAGTCTTTGGTTCCTCAGTCAGTGACACTATAAATCCGCGTACAGATTTTGACTTCTTTCATTTTGAAGGCGTGGCCGGCACAGAGATTCAGTTTTCATTTCTGTCAACCACAAATGGTCTTGATCCTAAGCTGGATGTCATTTCGCCTAGCGGGGCTGTTGTGGCGACAGGATCATGCAGTGGAACGAATCAATTTGGACAATCAATAGCCTGTTCGTTTACTCTTGATGATCTTGTGCTCAACGAGACGGGTATCTACTACTTGGTCATCAATGACAACGGCTCAAATGAAACCGGAAACTATCAACTCTCTTTGAATTGCAATTTCGGCCCTTGCACATGCCTGGAGCGTGATATCACCGATGACGGACAGATCAATGTTTCAGATCTACTCGACCTCTTGGCGGATTGGGGTACTTGCCCAGTGCCTTGTGACGCCGGTGTAGTCAATCTGCCTGACAACTGCACTTCAGATATAATTCGCGATTGCACCGTCAACGTCACTGACCTCTTGGCGCTGCTCGCCTCGTGGGGCACGTGCAACTGATGTCATGTTCACGGGTCATTATCTGTCCGCCATTGTCTCAAACCGCTCGATCGTCCCCCGGATGTCATCCTCCGTCGTCCTCGGGTTGATCGGGCAGAGACGCAGGACGGGGCGGTTGTGGAGGGTGGTGGAGCTGACCATGGCGTAGCCGTCGGCGTACATGGCGTCGATGAGTTTCAAGTTGAAGGCGTCGATCGCCTTCTCGTCGGTCATGGCCTCGGGCAGATACCGAAACGTGATGATGCCCAGGTCCGGGGGGGTGATGATCTCCCAGCGGTCCTTGCGCTCGGGGCTTTGCAATAACTCTCCGGCAAACTCAGCCATCCGCAGGCCGTGCTTCACTGCCCCCCGGAACGCATCCATGCCGAACACCTGGATGCTCATCCAGAGTTTCAGGGCGCGGAAGTTTCGCGTGAGCTGGATGCCGTAGTCGCGGAGGTTGACTTCCTCGGCCTCGCCGATGACATCCTGCATGTAGTCCTTGAAGATGTGGAAGGTGTCGATGAGCAGCGTCCGGTCGCGCAGGAGCAGGCAGCCGATCTCGTAAGGCTGGAAGAGCCACTTGTGGGGGTCGAGGGTGATCGAGTCGGCGCGTTCGATGCCGGCGAGGAGGGTCTTGCCCTTGTCGGTGAGCATGGTCGGGGCGCCGTAGGCTCCGTCCACATGAAACCAGAGATCATTTGATTGGCAGAGATCGGCGATTGTTTCCAGCGGGTCGATCGCCCCGGTGTTGGTGGTCCCCGCGTTGGCGATGATCATGAAGGGCCGAAGTCCGGCAGTGCGATCGGTCTCGATCGCCCGTTCCAGTTCGTCAACATCCACCCGAAAGCCCACATCCGTATCAATGTGCCTCAACTGTTCGGGTTTGAAGCCGAGCACATTGATTGCGCGGTCGATGGACGAATGCGTCTCACGAGAGCAGTAGATCACGCTGCCGGTCATGTCGCCGGCGAGCTTGACATGCCGCGCCGCGGCAATCGCGCTGAGGTTGGCTATCGACCCCCCGGACACGAAGAGGCCTCCCGCGGTTTCCGGCAGGCCGCACATCTGACGCAGCCAGTCGATGACGGTCAATTCGATCTGGGTGGGGCCGGAACTGACCAGCCAACTGCCCATGAATGGGTTGTGGGCTGCGGCAAGGGCCTCGGCCATCACCGAAATGAAGTTGATCGGCCCGGGCACGAAGGCGAAGAAGCGGGGGTGATCCAGCGGCGCGAAGTTGCCGAAGATTTCGTCGGTGACTCGTTTCAGAACTGCACTGGCATCGCTTGGCGCAGCGGGAACAGGCTCGTGTAACAGTTCATGCATGTCCCTCCGCGTGCGTTTGCTGATCGCCGGCCCCTTGCCGACCGACTGAAACTGCTCGACGATCGCATCAATAACCTCATAGCCGATGTCGCGCATCTGTTCGGAGGAAAGGGAAAGATCATTTGACAAAGGAGAATCGGGCATAAGTCAAACCAGCATACTCGATCAATCCCCCAATTCTTTACTCCCTACTTCCTCTCCCCCCTAATCCCCCCGCCAGAATCGCGGCGTGAACAACACGATGATTGCGAAGATCTCCAGTCGCCCCAGCAGCATCAGCACGCACATCACCGCCTTGCTGGGGCCGCTGAACCAGCCGTAGTTCTCCAGCGCCCCGACCTGGGCCAGGCCCGGGCCGATCACGCAGATTGTTGACATGCTCGCGGACGCGGCGGTCGTGAACGAGCAGTCGCTGGCAGGATTCGCCCCTTCCAGAAGCATGATCGCCACGCTGCCCAGTCCAAGGAGCACGAGGGTGCCCAACACGTAGGCGATCGTGCTCAGTTTAAGATCGGGATCGATCGTGTTGCCGCCCACCCGCACGGGGCGGATGACGTTGGGTCGGAAGGCGCGCTCGATCTCGGCAATCAGAATTTTGAACAAGATCCAGAGGCGGATGACCTTGATTCCGCCGGCGGTGGAACCCGAGCAGCCACCCGAGAACATGAGGAAGATCAGTACCGCATGCGTGAAGAAGGGCCACAGGTTGTAATCGGATGTGCAGAATCCGGTTCCGGTCTTCAGGGAAACCACCGTGAACAGGCTCTGCCGCAACGTTTGGCCGAGACCGGCCTCGACAGATTCGCCCGTGGTCAGCACGAGCGGGGCGCCGGCGTTGAGGATCGAGAAGAAGACCAACAACGTGCCCGCGGCGATCAGGAGGAGGTAGAATCGCAGTTCCGTGTCCTGGAAGACCCGCAGGGTTCTGCGTTTGATGAACTGGTGGTACAGCGCAAAGTTCACGCCCGCGAAGACCATGAACACGATGATGATGAAATCGATGGCGGGTTTGTTCGCGTAATGCCCGATGCTCGCGTTCTTCGTGCTGAGACCGCCCGTGGCGAGGGTGGAGAAGGTGTGGCAGGTCGCGTCAAACAACGACATTCCCGCCAGCTTCAGCGCGATGATCTCCAGCAGCGTCATGCCGAGATAGATGGTCACGAGTACCCGGGCCGCTTCCTTGACCTGGGGTTGCAATCCCCCGGGTGAGAGCACCGTGGATTCGACCTGAAACAGCTTCTTGCCGCCCACTCCCAGCGAGGGAAGCACGGCGACAAAGAGAACGACAATGCCCAGGCCGCCGAGCCAGTGGGTGATGGCCCGCCAGAACAGGAGGCTGGGGGGGATGCTTTCGATGTCGCTGAGTACGGTCGCGCCGGTGGTGGTCAGTCCGCTCATCGCCTCGAAATAACAATCGATGAAGTTCTGGAACTGAGAGGCGGAAGCCATTTCGCTCAATTGCGCCCAGATAAAGAAAGGCAACGCGCCAAGAGCGGCTCCGAATATCCAGCTCAGCGCCACCAGCAGGAGCGCTTCGCGCCGGCCGAGGATGCGTGACCCTTTGCGCAGGGTCAGCCACAGTGTGAGTCCGATGACGATGCCGATGCCGCCGCTGATGATGAACGCAAGATCGACATCAAAGTCGATGACGTGGTCCGTGATTTGCTGGGTGAGAAAGAATGCCGCGGCCATCGCCAGCATGATGCCGCTGAAGGCAATAAAGAGAAGACCAAGCCGGCTGAATACGTAGCGGAGGTTCATCATGACGACGGGGGCTACAAGAGTAGCTCTTTCAGGGTGTCCTGTTTGCTGTGCCGACCGATGACGAGCAAGGTGTCGCCACGTTCAATCGTGTCGTCGGCGCCGGGGACGTGGACATCGCTGTCGCGCTGTATCGCGGCGACAACCCAATCCGGCGAGAAGGGGATTTCGCGCAGGGGCTTGCCGATGACCGATGAACGGTCACTTACTTTTGCCCGGAAGACATCCACGATGCCTTCCACCAGCGTCCCAAGCAGACGCAGGGGGCTTTCGTCGAGCACGAGGTTGATCTCCTCCACTCCGATGATCCTGGGACTGAAAGCCTCGTCCACACCTATGTCATAGACGAGATCGACGTACTTTGATCTCTGGAGAATGGTGAAGACTTCAGTCACGCCGCGACTCTTGGCCATCACCCCGGCGATGATGTTCGCTTCATCATGGTCGAGCAGGGGAATAAACACGTCGGCTTGACCGATGTGCTCTTCCTCGAAGATGCTGCGCTCGGTGGGATCGGCGTTGATGACCGTGATCCAGTCAAGTTTGTCCGCCAGTTCCAGGGCCCGCTCGCGATCCTTCTCGAACAGGCGAATGGCGAAACTTCGATCGTGCAGCGCGCGACAGAGCCAGACTGCCATCGGGGGACCGCCCATGAGAACGATTTTCTTCCGGGTATATTTCTCCTGGTGGAACAACTTACGCGCATCTTCGAACGCACCCGCGTTGCCGACGAGGATGATGACATCGCCGGGAGCGACGACAGTTGTGGCCTCGGGAATCATCGCTTCGTCCTTGCGCCTGATCATGGCCAGACGGGTGCCTTGGGGGAGTTGCACATCCTGGAGACGCTTGCCTACTGCCGATCCGCTCTGGGCGGTGAACTCCTGCATCTCGATACGGCCGCGGGCAAAGCTTTCGATCGCCACCGCCCCGGGGTTGCGAAGTTTGCGGGCGATCGCAAGTGCGGTGAGGTACTCCGGGCAGATCAGGCGGTCGATGTCGAGATGCTTGCGGTAGTTGATGCCGCGCTCCTCGAAAAAGGCACTGTGATGTACGCGGGCGATGGTTTTTTTCGCCCCGAGACCCTTGGCGATGGAAGCGGTCAGAAGATTGATCTCGTCATTGTCGGTGGCGGCGAGAACCAACTCAGTATCGCTGCATCCGGCCTGGGCGAGCACTTCGGCGTCCGCGCAGTTGCCGCACAGTGTCGCCACATCCATCGCTTCTTCCAACGCACGGAGTCGCTCGGGCACCCGATCGATGATGCGAATGCTGTGACCAGCCCGACCGAGTTCTTCTGCGGCATGGCTTCCGACTTCTCCCGCGCCGCAGATGATGATGTTCATGACTTACTTCCTGCAACCGCCTGTCCCGCGACAAGCATGTTGAGATAATGCGAAAGGTATTGTCCCGATATTTCGCCTTGGCGGATATCCTGCTGGGAAGACAGGGAAAAGGCCAAAATGATAACGACGGTCTATCTGCGGGCAAATCAACCGGATGAAATCATAAGTGTATTCAAGAACTGGGTTTATCAAACCGCACCGCGTACACCGGAGGCAGATGGCGGCTGATTGACTGCCAGGAATCACCCTGATTCTCACTGATGAACAGCGATCCCGTGGTACTGCCGAAGACCAGCCGGTCGCCGGATTCATCAATATCCAAGGCGTGACGGAAAACGAGGTCGTAGGCGTGATCCTGGGGCAGGCCCTCGGAAAGCGTCTCGAATGTACTACCGCCGTCGCGGGTGCGATTCACCACCACCTTGCCATCCACGGGAATCCGCTTTTCGTCATTGAGGGCGGGAACGAACCACGCCGTGTCGCCGTCCTCCGGATGGACGGCGACGGGAAAGCCGAAGGTGGATGGTTTGACATCCGTGATCTCCTGCCAGGAGGCGCAATCGTCAGTGGTGCGAAACATACCGTTGTGATGCTGGGCCCAGAATTTCTCAGGTTGGGCGGGGCACTGGACCACGCAATGCGGATCCTGGATCACCGGATCGTACGCGCGATCGGGAGGCATGTATTCCGCCCGCATGCCCTGAGCACGGCAAACCCATGACGCCCCATCGTCTTCACTGATCCACACCCCGCCGCACGATACGCCGACGATGATGCGTTTTGCGTCGCGGGGGTCGATGCAGATGGAGTGGATGCCCGGCCAGTCTGCACCGCCGCCGAACCATTGCTTTCGGTCGGGATGATTCCACAGCGACTCGACGAGTTGCCATGATTCGCCATGATCGTTGGATCGGAACAACCCGCCGGGGATCGTGCCGCACCACAGGCGTCCGGTTTGTTCGACACTTCCCGGGGTCAAGGCCCAGATGAGTTGGAGCGAGTCAGGGATGGTGCGTCCCATCATGTCGATCTGGGGCTCGACGCCTTCGGGGCGAGTCGGGTAGGTCGGCACGCCGCATTCCTCCCAGGAATTTCCCTCATCAAAGGACCGATGGAGCTTGGCCCCGAAGTGACCGTGATCGAGCGCGCAGTAAAGTCCGGGCCGGTCGGTCCGGGAATCATGCATCACCAGTGTGCAATTGTCGGCGAGAAAATTTGTGTGAGAAATACCCCAGTGACCATTCCCGCGCTCGATTGTGAAAAGCCCTTTTCTCGTGGCCACGTGGATTCGGTCGCTCATGTCCAGCCTTTCTTTTGTCAGGTTCGACGCTTCAGCCGCCGGATAACGCCTGCATGACATCGACGACATCATCCTCGCCAATGGCGTCGCTCAGGTGGGTTCGGTCCTTGATCTGTGTGCCGTTGACGAAAATTGCCATGTGCTTTCGCAAGGCCCCCTGGTCGTCGAGCAGGTATCCCCGCGCCTGAGGATTCGTCTTGAAGTATGACTCCAGCACTTCGGCTATCGTCGAGCCTGATGCCTCAGTCGGCGGACACTCGATGTGGCGCTGAATGTTTCGGGTGAATCGGATGAGAGTCATGTCGAAACCTGCCGGGTGAGGGGGGGTGAAGGGTGATTGTACCGGCCGCATTGGTATTGGTTGAGGTGACAGTATGTTGCGTTGGATCAACGTTGTTGATCTCACACGACAGCTCGCCGGAGCTGAATGCTCAAAAATAAGCTTTAGCTCATGGCGCGGCTTTTGTAAGCTTCAAGGCTGGAGGCGAGAGATATGCAATGGAAAATGTGGCTTTTTCTGGGCTCGATGTCCATCATCGCGGGCATGGCGGGGTGCGAGACAGCGGGTGGGGCGGGGCCGATCTTGAACACCAGATCCCTGAACCCGGGTCTGGTGATGCCGACGCCCCTGATGATGGAAATGGCTCTGGTCAAGGGATCCCAGGGGGCCGGGTGGGGCGATCCCCAACTGAAGTGGGAATTAGGGCGGAATGATTCGCCGGTCCGGGCGACCCGAGGACTGCCGGATTACCCAGATTATCTAGAGATCCAATACAGCCAGAGAGAGCGTCTGCAGGTCACGAATGGTCGTCCCTGGGAAAATTCCTCGTATTCGACTCGAATTCATGATCATCGCCTGAGACGCTAACTGATCGCGGAAAATGGCCGTAAATCATGGGATTTCGACGATTCTCGGCCCGGAACCGCAGGGGGAAAATTCACCTAACTGCTTGTGGCTATCAGAGTTGTACTTGACGTGGGTCACAATAGCCCCCATACTTGACCTAGCTGGATGAGCGATCATATCGGTCTATCCAAACAGATTAGCCATCACGGTTCGGTCCGGCCTTGTGGGTGATGTAGGTAAACGCCCCCGGTACTGAACTCGTTACCTCCACCCTGATTAGGGGGGCTTACCACCATGGGCACGACGACAAAGAAAGATCTCATCGACAAGATTGCGGCGGACACAGCTCAGAAGAGGACGGCAGTGAAAAAAACTGTTCAGAGTTTTCTCGATAACGTGATCCGTGAGTTGAGTGAGGGGAATCGATTGGAATTTCGAGACTTCGGGGTGTTCGAGATCCGGCAGCGTGCTCCACGGATCGCCCAGAATCCCAAGACACTTGAGCGTGTTCCGGTTCCCGCCAAGAAGACGGTGAAGTTCAAGGTCGGTCGCCTCATGAAAATGGCGCTGGAAAACGAAGACGGTGAGGTGGCTTTCGATCCTTCGGACGACTCATCAGACAAAGATGTCTGACTCGTATGAATTCACGGACAGCCTCGGCTCTGCCGGGGCTGTTTTTTTGTGTGAACGATGTGGAAGACTCCGTTTTCTCTGTGGATGATTTGTTCTGACCCCGTGCAATGATGCACCTCGGGCATACTGGCAGGCTCACGGATGAGCACTTTCTCAAACCCCAAATCGTTATCCGATTCATCATCTCCAAAGGGAGGTGAGAAGCCGCGGGATTGGCGGCATCTGTCACGCCTTTTTGAATCGCTTCCGCCTCATGCCATCGAAGCGGAGATGAGCCTGCTCGGGTCGATGCTCATCGAACCGCAGGTCATTGGTGACATCGTATTTATTGTCAAGAGTGGTGATGACTTCTTCAAACCCGCCAATGGGGCAATCTACAATGAGATGATCGAGCTGTACGACAAGACCGCTTCGCTCGACATCGTTCAACTCAATCAGAAACTGGCGGATAAGGATGTGCTCTCTTCGGTGGGGGGCGTGGAATACCTCGTCCAGTTGGCCAATGCCGTGCCCAGCGCGGCCAACGCCGAGCATTACGCCCGTCTGGTGCGCGAGAAGGGCATGATCCGACAACTCATCGGCGCGGCCGGCGACATTCTCTACGACGCCTATCACAGCCCCGATGCCGCCCAGGATGTCCTGGATCAGGCCGAGCACCGGATCTTCCATATCGCCCAGCAGGCCGATTCCGGCAAGATCGTGTCATTGCACGATCTCATTCAGCAAACCATGGATATGATCGAGGCCAACGCAGGCAAGACCATCACCGGCATTCCGACTGGCTTCTCTGAAATTGATGAATTGACCGGGGGCTTGCAGAAAGGAGAAGTGATCATCGTTGCGGGGCGGCCTTCGATGGGCAAGACCGCACTGGCCCTGAATCTCGCCGAGTACATGGCCCTGCGCGGTATGGGAGTGGGGTTGTTCAGCCTCGAAATGAGCAAACAGCAACTCGTGCAGCGTCTGCTCACCTCGCGTTCGGGCAACGATTCCCAGCGTCTTCGACACAACATGCTCGGGACGGAAGAATTACACAGACTGATGACGGCATGTGACGAACTGCAAAATGCTCCGATTTTCATCGACGACACCCCGGGACTCTCGCTCCTGCAACTTCGTGCCAAGGCCCGGCGTATGGCCCAGAAACACGATATCAAGATCCTCTTTATCGATTACCTTCAGCTTATGTCCAGCGGCGGACGACCCGAGTCGCGTCAGATGGAGGTCAGCGAGATCAGTCGAGGCATCAAGGCGATGGCCCGCGAGCTTAATGTGCCGGTTGTGTGTTTGAGCCAGCTCAATCGTGCCGCCGAACAACGCGAGGGCCATCGGCCCCGCATGAGCGACCTTCGGGAGTCTGGTTCCATCGAGCAGGATGCGGATGTGGTCATGATGCTGCATCGCGAGGAGTACTACCATCAGGGTGAAGAGAACTGGGCGGATGAGAATCCCGAGAAGATCGGCCTGGCGGAACTCATTATCGCCAAGCAGCGCAACGGTCCCACGGGGACGGTCAGACTGGTGTGGAACTCGACCTCCACGCAATTCCGCAACTATTCGCCGAGTCGTCCCCCCCAGGGTTTCTATGAAAACAAGCCCTCCGGGGCAGGTTCCTACAGCGCCTCACCATTTGCCAGGGAACGAAAGACCGGACCCGTGGATAACTTCCGAGATGGCGGCGGCCCGGATCACGATGCCGACGATGATCTGCCGATCTGAGCTGACGTTGGTGGCTAGAACCAGTCTGG
>JADFSH010000045.1 GCA_022560875.1 Planctomycetota bacterium
GCGAGGCAATTGCGTTATATCCCGGAGGCATAGAAGCGGGCATGGCGGTGGTTGAGCATGTGCCCCGCAAGATGATTTTTGGCAGCTTGCAGACCGTCGAGCAGTACCGGGGCAACCCCGATGTCCAGGTGCATGGTCCGGGATTCAGCAAGATTCTCATCGGCGAGGATTGCGTTGATCAATGGCCCGACTACCTGGACATCATGGTCGATAGCATCCTGCTCAACGGTGGAAGAAGCTGCATCAACTGTTCGGGAATCTGGGTGCCGCGCCACGCACGAGAGATTGCCGATGCTATCGCACAAAGACTGGGGCCGATCACTCCCTTGCCCCCAGATAATCCTGATGCGCCGTTGGCGGCGTTCACCATTGCCAAGCAGGCCGAAGGCATCAATACCATCATCGAGAATGGCCTGACCGAAGACGGAGCGGAAGATGCCACGGCGGCCTACCGGGAGGGCGACCGGTTGATCATGGAGGAACGCTGCGCCTATCTCCAACCGACCATCATCAGTTGCACATCATCGGAGCCGTCGCTCGCCAACACCGAATTCATGTTCCCCTACGCCAGTGTGGTCGAATGCCCGCAGGAGAAGATGCTCGAGCAGATCGGGGGCACGCTCGTCGGCACGGTGATCTCGAATGACGATGCGTTTCGGCGTCAGGCGATCGATGCCCAGAACATCGACCGGATCAACCTCGGGCCAATCCCCACCGTGAAGATTGACTGGCTGCAACCGCATGAGGGAAACATCATTGAATTCCTCTTTTGCGAGCGTGCGCTGCAGATCTCGTGATCGCCTGATGGACCATTCCCAACTTCACATCGCGACCCGCCTCGTCTTCGGCGAGAACTCAATTGACCAGATCGGAGATCATGTCGGTGAATGCGGCGGCACGCGGGTTCTGGTTGTGACGGATCAAGGCGTCGCCGGGGCGGGACACGCCGACCGGGCGATCAAGTCGATCGAACAGGCCGGACTTGCCTCGGTCCTTTTCGATGGAGTGCGGGAGAACCCGACCACGATCGACGTTGACGCTTGCCTTGACGTCGCCAAATCTTCCAACATCGATCTTTTCATCGGACTTGGGGGAGGAAGTTCAATCGACTCCGCCCGGGCCTGCAACTTCTTGCTCACCAACGGCGGACGTATGCAAGATTACTGGGGAAACGGCAAGGCGACCAAACCCATGCTGCCCATGATCGCGGTGCCCACCACCACCGGAACCGGCAGTGAAATGCAGTCCTACGCCCTTATCGCCGATGCCGAGACCCACCAGAAAATGGCATGCGGCGACAAAAAAGCGGCCGCGAAGGTGGCGATTCTTGATCCCACCCTCTCCCGAACCCAGCCCCGCGAAGTCATCGCCCACACCGGCCTGGATTGCATCGCCCATGCCCTGGAAACGGCGGTGACGACGAAGCGAAACAACATCTCGATGGGTTTCTCACGCGAGGCGGCTCGGCTCGCCTTTGCCCACTTCGGGCGAATTCTGGATGATCCTGATGATCTCGAATCGCAAGGCCAGATGCTCCTTGCCGCTGCCTATGCAGGCATTGCCATCGAACACTCCATGCTCGGAGCGGCCCACGCCATGGCGAATCCGTTGACCGCAGACTTTGATATCGCCCACGGTCAGGCGGTCGGCATGATGCTGCCGCATGTGGTTCAGTTCAATGCTGAGTGCGATGAGACCTCGCTGGAATATGCCAATCTTGCGAAAGAGTGCGGAATCGCCTCGTCTGACGCGACGATGGTCGAGGCAAGGGAAATCCTTCTCGCCTTGATTCGGGACATGTTGCAGCAGGCAGACATGCCGACGTTACTCCGCAACTGCGGCGTTCCTGACAATGCTATCGATTCACTGGTCGAGGGGGCGAAACGACAATGGACGACCCGATTCAATCCGCGAGCCGTCTCCGAGCAGGATTTCCGGGATATGTACCTGGCTGCCCTTTGAAAAAGACATCATCCTGTCCGCCCCGTGCCGGTAAGATACTCCGTATGGCAGGCTTACCATGACGATCTTCCCGGCGTTTCGTCCTCGACTTATGTTTCACCAGTTCAACAAGTTGATCAGGCCCGTGCGTCTCATTGCAGCATCTCTCCTTCTCATGATTGCCGGCTGCAATGAAACAAATCAACCCCCGGAAGCAACGGAGACAACGAAAACCCAGGCCTTCCCGGTTACCGAGGAACAGACTGTCGGGGCCGACTGGTCGAATTTTCGCGGCAACAGATCCCTGACCGGCATCGCTCCGGGCATCTTACCTGACGAACCAGAGCTGCTTTGGACCTTTGAAGCCGAAGGGGCCATCGTCTCCTCGCCCGTGATCGCCGATTCCCGCGTGTACTTCGGATCGGATGACGGAAATATTTATTGTCTCGATTTTCGCTCCGGCAAGCTCATCTGGTCCTACCCGACCGATTACATGATCGAAGCGCCGCCGCTTGTTCACGATGGCATCGTGTACGTCGGATCGAATGATTTCTTTTTCTACGCCCTTGATGCCTTGAGCGGCGAGTTGAAATGGAAATTTGAAACCTACGAAAAGATCGTCGGCAGCGCGAACGTAGTGCGATCGCCGGACGGCAATCGAGACTGGATCATCATCGGATCGCATGATGCGTTCATCTATGCGGTGGATGCGAAGACCGGGGAAAAGATCTGGGAATTTGAGACCAATGACCGGGTGAACGGCTCGCCCGCAGTAATTGACGACAAGATCGTCTTCGGCGGGTGCGACACCATCCTCTACGTACTCGACGCGGCGACCGGGCAGCCAACCTCACGGATTGAACTCGGGGGCGACAGTCATATCGCGGCCTCGGTGGGCATCGACGGACATGAGGTTTTTTTCGGGCATCATGGCAATGAATTCGTCTCGATTGATCTTGAAACCGAGGCCATCCTCTGGCGCTATCCGAGTCCCCGATTCGGGTTTTTCTCGCCGCCCGCCATCACCGCCGATCGAGTTATCTTCGGGGGGCGGGACAAGCAGCTTCATTGCGTTGATCGGGATACCGGTCTCGCACTGTGGACGTTTCCCACCCGGAGAAAGATCGACTCGGCCCCGGTGGTCTGTGATGACAAGGTGATCTTCGGATCCGGGGACGGACGACTGTATGTCGTGCGCCTCGAAGACGGAGAAGAAGTGTGGTCCTACGATATTGGCCAATCGATCTTTTCCTCCCCCGCGGTCGTTGACGGCATAATCATCGTGGGTGCGAACGACGGTCGTCTGTATGCGTTCGGCAAGGCAAAAGACAAAACGGACTAGGAGTACACATGGCGTCGGATACGGAAAGAAATCTACCGATCCTGGAGGTTGATGGGAAACAGAAGACCACGGTCGGCAACTATTTCATTTCCAATTATCCGCCCTATTCCTTCTGGACCGCGGATCAGCGTCATCTCGTCGAGACCCAGCTTGATACGGATCCGTCACCCGAGACCCCGCTCGGTCTGTACGTCCACATCCCCTTCTGTCGCAAGCGATGTGATTTTTGTTACTTCAAGGTCTACACGGACAAGAACGCCGAGCAGATTCGTCGCTATCTCGACGCCGTGCTCGAAGAAATGCGCCAACTCGCCGCTCGCCCTTACCTTCGGGGGCGCAAGCTGGAATTTGTGTACTTTGGCGGGGGCACTCCGTCTTACCTTTCGGTGGACCAGCTTCAATATCTGTTTGAGGGTCTTCAGGAGAGTCTGTCATGGGAAGGCACCCGGGAAATCTCCTTTGAATGCGAGCCGGGAACCCTTCAGGAGAAGAAGATCTTCGCCCTGCGGGAAATGGGCATCACGCGGCTGAGCCTGGGCATTGAGAACTTCAATCCGGAAATCCTGGAGCTGAACAATCGGGCGCACCGCGCAAAGGAAATCTTTCGCGCCTATGAAGCCGCTCAGAGGGCCGGATTCCCGCAGATCAACATCGATCTCATCGCGGGGATGGTCGGCGAAACGGATGACAACTGGCGCGACTGCATCGAGCAGACTCTGAAGCTCGCCCCGGAAAGCGTCACGATTTATCAGATGGAAATCCCCTACAACACGACCATCTATCAGCAGATGAAAGACGGCAAGTCGCTTCTCGCCCCGGTTGCGGACTGGGATACCAAGCGCCTTTGGGTCTCCGAAGGTTTCGATCGCCTGATAGACGCGGGGTATGTCCTCAGCAGCGCCTACACCGCCACCAAGGGAGAAAACACTTCGTTTCTCTATCGCGATGCCCTGTGGAGAGGCGCTGACATGATCGGCATCGGCGTATCGTCCATCGCCCATGTGGGAGGCATCCATTACCAGAACGAACACAAGTTTGATCCCTACGTCGAGCGGGCCGCAAAGAGCGAATTACCGATCTGGCGGGCTTATGCGACCACCCCCGATGAACGATTCATTCGCGAGTTCATCCTGCAACTGAAACTGGGGCGGGTCGAGTGTGACTATTTCCGCCAGAAGTTCGACGTTGACATCCTGGATCGCTTTTCTCAGCAATTGACGAAACTCGAATCCGAGGGCTTTCTCACCCATGACCCGCAGCACATCACCCTCACCCGGGACGGTCTGCTGCAGGCGGACGGACTACTGCCTAATTTCTTCCTTGAGGCGCATCAGGATGCGCGATATGCCTAGCGCATTGTCTTTCAAGGCTCCAAAGCGCACCGTCGTCATCGCCGACCCGATCGCGCGAAGGTGCGATTCCTGATGCGCATCTCGATGCTCACACCCGGCACGGGTTACTTCTACTGCGGCAACTGCCTGCGTGAGAACACCCTTGCCCACGCTCTCATAAAACTCGATCACGATGTGACGATGATCCCTCTGTACCTGCCGTTCTTCACCGAAGGCGAGCCGCCACCTCAGACACAGCGCGTGTTTCTGGGCGGCATCAATATCTACCTGCAGCACAAACTGCCGCTCTTCCGGAAGATTCCCGGGTTCCTGACCCGGGTACTGGATTCTCCGCGCCTGCTGCGCTGGTCATCAAAGCAGGGTGACATGACCGATGCGGAAAAACACGCCGATCTCGTGCTGGCCACACTGCGCGGAGAGGAAGACGGCCAAATGACGGAGATCACGCGCCTGCTTCAATGGATGCGGCACAACGACCGCCCCGATGTCGTCAGCCTGTGCAACATCCTGCTCACCGGCCTCGCCCGGTCGATCAAGGATGAACTTAAGGTTCCCATCGTCTCGACCCTTCATGGGGAGGACGCCTTTCTCGATGCCCTGCCGGAGCCTCAACGGTCGGAAGCCTGGGATATTCTTCGGGAGCGGGTGAAAGACATCGACGCCTTCATTGCGGTCAGCGAGTATTACGCCCGGCAGATGCAAAGCCGTCTCGATATCGATCGCGATCGCATTCATGTCATTCACAACGGTATTGATCTCGAGGATATGGACGACATTTCTCCCCGCACCCCCGGAACTCCGGGCACCTCCGACACCACCCCTCCCACCATCGGATATCTGGCCCGAATGTGTCCCGACAAGGGGCTTCATACATTGGTTGACGCGTTCATCGAGCTGAAGCGACGCGCGACCATTGATCATCTTCAACTGAAGATTGCCGGGGTCGAGCTCAAAGTGGATCGGCCATTCATACGGGATCTCCAGTCGAAGCTCAGGAAGGCAAACTGCCTGGAACTGGCGTCGTTCTCGCCGAATATCTCCCGCGAGGCCAAGCTGGAATTTCTTCAATCGCTTGATGTCCTCTCAGTTCCCGCGACCTATGGCGAGTCGTTCGGTCTTTATACCATCGAGGCCCTGGCCTGTTGGGTGCCAATCGTTCAGCCGCGACACGGAGCGTTCCCGGAAATCATCGAACGGACCGGAGGGGGCATTCTGTGCGAACCCGATGATCCCCAGTCGCTGGCCGATGAGCTTGAACGGCTCCTGTCAGATCACGAGTTGGCGCAAACGCTCTCAGAGCGGGGCCACAAGGCCGTTTTCGATCACTTCACTGCCGAGCGCATGGCACGTGATGTCATGGACGTGTATCATAAGATCACCAAGCCGGAGCATACCGAAGCGCGGCCATCGATGTCGCCCGCCTGAGTCCGATGCTTCTTTCCCACCGTCACCAAATCACCGGATCCGTCTATGCCCTACGAATTCAAGATGACACGCCTTGTTGAATTCGCCGAGACCGACATGGCGGGCATCATGCATTTCGCCAACTATTTTCGATACATGGAAGCGGTGGAACACGCTTTTTTCCGGTCGCTCGGCCTGAGTGTTCATGAGACTACGGCGGAGGGCATGAATGGATTTGCGCGGATTCATGCCTCTTGCGACTACCTCGCCCCTCTCCGGTATCAGGATGAAGTCGAGATTCACCTTCTCGTCGTGGAGAAACGCAGTAAGTCCATCACCTACGAGGCGATCTTCCGCAAATTGAATGACTCGGGCGAGTCATCTGCCGGCGGATCGAATTCCGGGGGATCGAATTCCGGGGGATCGAATTCCGGGGGCGAGATCGCCCGGGGACGATGGACGGTGGTATGCGTGGCAAAAGATCGAAATGACGCGCAGATGAAGTCGGTAACGTTTCCCGCGGATGTGGATTCGAAGATTGAAGTCGCGCCTCACGAAATGCTTGGCACAAAGGACGATTGAGAATGCCGGAAAATACGAGCAACGCATGGTTGGTTTTCGCCCTGCTCACCGTGGCGACGTGGGGAGTGTACGGATTACTGCTGCACTCGGGCCAGATCGGCATGTCCGACCCCGACAATGGGCGGTACAAGGCGTTCTTGTGGGTGGGTATCGCTTATTTCCTGGTCGCGGTAATCGCTCCCGCAGCGATTCTCATCGTCAAGCAGGCCACGTGGGTGATGCCGGCCAAGGGCATTGTCTTATCACTCCTGGCCGGAGTCGTCGGAGCCATCGGCGCGTTCTGCGTGCTGCTTGCCTTCGGAGCAAAGGGCCAGCCCGCGGTGGTGATGTCGATCATTTTCGCGGGAGCGCCGATTGTCAACGCCATCGTGGCGATCAGCCTCCATCCTCCGGCGGGTGGTTTTGCGACGATTCGATGGCAATTCATCGCGGGCATTCTGTTTGCCGCGATCGGCGGCCTCCTGGTGACACTCTACAAACCGGGACCGGGCGCACCATCAAAGCAAACGGAGAGCCCGAACGCCATCGTCGATGAGACCCGTTCGTAACCATGAGCGAACTGCAATTCCAAGATCGAAACGAGATCGAAACGTACCAGTGTGCCCAATTGCGGCGCTTGGTCGCAACTTTGCTTGACGGCAATCCCTTCTATGGTGAAAAACTTCGTCATGCGGGGATTGACGCTTCTATTTCAAGCCTCGAACATTTCACGACCTCAATGCCATTCACCACGAAGAAAGAGCTTGCCGCGGACCAGGCAGCGCATGCTCCCTTCGGCTCGAATCTCTCGTTTCCCATTGAACGTTACACGCGTCTGCATCAGACCAGTTCGACCACCGGCAAACCGTTGCGCTGGCTCGACACCGCCGAAAGTTGGGAATGGATGGTGGATGGCTGGGTTACGGTGTTGCGCGCAGAGGGAGTTACGCCGCGCGATCGACTCTTCGCAGCGTTCTCGTTCGGCCCGTTCATCGGATTCTGGCTGGGTTACGAGGCTGCCGAAAAAATGGGGTGCATGGTCATCCCCGGTGGGTCCATGAACAGTGTGACCCGCCTTAAGGCGATTCTGGAAAATGAGGTTACGGTTCTCTGCTGCACGCCCACTTACGCCATCCGGCTCGGCCAGTTGGCCCGGGACAAGCAGGTGGATCTCTCGCAATCCAAGGTGCGCACCATCATCGTGGGTGGTGAACCCGGAGGCAGCCTGCCCGCCATTCGCGCCCGCATCGAATCTCTCTGGCCGGGGGCACGCGTGTTCGACCACCACGGCATGACGGAGTGTGGTCCGGCGACCCACCAATGTCCAAAGCAGGCCGGCTTGCTGCATCTCCTTGAAGCGTCGCTGTTATGCGAGTTTATTCATCCGGAAACGGGAGAACCGATGCCAGAGGACTCCGGAGAAATCTCTGAATTGGTGATTACGACCCTTGGCCGGACCGGATCGCCCTTGCTCCGCTACCGAACCGGCGATCTGGTTCGTCCTGGGCCGAATACAAAATGCCGTTGCGGTCTCTGGGAGCGTGTGCTTGAAGGGGGCATCATCGGTCGCGCCGATGACATGATCTTCGTGCGGGGAGTCAATCTCTACCCCAGCGCCGTGGATGAACTCCTCAGCCCTATCTCCGCGATTGCAGAATATCGAGTGGAAATCAGTGAAGACCGCAGCATGACCGAATTGTGCGTCTATATAGAACCAATGCCTGATCACCCTGATCCGGACAGCCTGAAGCATGAGGTAGCGGAAGTGTTTCGAAATTCTTTCAACTTGCGGGTGCCTATCAAAATCGTTTCGCCGGGCTCGCTCCCGCGATTTGAATTAAAAGCAAAACGGTGGGTGCGTATCGAGTCGGGGAAGTCGTTATGACGTCGCTTCATCGACGAGTTGCCGACCTCTTTTTTCCGCTTTCTGATTTCTATTCGTCTCACGACGAAAAGCTGCCGCGAATTGTGCAGATTCCCGGCGAGTCCGTGCCGCCACCATATCGATCACTGCTGGTTCACGAGCAGGACATGACCTCGACCCTTGAGTCGTACTGGGGCACCTCCCTGCATTTGAAGATTCTGGACAAACAAATTGAGAACGCTAGTCTGACCCGCCAGGTCGTCCTCTTGACGGATACCGATGAGCAGCCGGTCGAATTTGGCGCTATCCGGATTCAACTCAACCGATTCGAGGATTCGGCACGTGAAGAGATCTTGGCATGTCATCGACCCTTGGGGAATCTCCTCCTCCACTTCAAGATGAGCTTTTCCTGTCTCCCCAGCGCTTTTTTCTCTTTTGAGAGTGATGAAACGATCCAGCATGCCTTCGCCTTGACTGAGCCGCACACGCTGTATGGACGACATACCATTCTCGTCAATGACGTCGAGGAAACGCTGGCGGAAGTGGTCGAGATCCTACCCCCTCTTCAGAACCCAATGCTACCAGAGTAAGCCCGATGCCCGAATCGCTGCAAACCAGGGAATATGACGTCATCATCGTCGGAGCCGGCCCGGCGGGTACGGCGGCGGCGGCGATCCTGGCCAAGGCAGGCCGCCAGGTAATCATACTTGAAAAAGCGAATTTCCCTCGCTATCGCGTCGGTGAATCACTCATACCTTACTGCTGGTTTCCCCTGCAGCGTATCGGCGTTCTCGATCGGATGAACGATGCGGGCCTTACCGTCGAAAAGCGAAGCGTTCAGTTTGTCAGCGCGGATGGAAAGAACGTCACCCCGTTTCATTTCTTCGATCATTCTGATCATGAGTCCTCGCGAACCTGGCAGGTTCGGCGCGATCGGTTCGATCAGATGCTTCTCGATAACGCAGTCGGGCTGGGTGCCCAAGTGCTGATGGAGACGAATGCAAAGACACTACTGCGGGGTGAAGACAGTGTGGAGGGGGTGCAGGCAGTCACCAAGTCCGGGCAAACCATCGAACTCCGCGCCCCCATGACCATCGACGCCAGCGGCAGAGATCTGTTTACGGTCTCGCAGACTGATTGGCGGATTGCCGAGCCCGCCCTCAAGAAAATCGCCATCTGGACCTATTATCAAGGAGCCAAGCGAGATTGCGGCAATGATGTGGGGGCCACGACCGTTGCCTACGTACCCGAAAAGGGCTGGTTCTGGTTCATCCCCCTGCCCGACGACATGGTGAGTGTCGGGATCGTGGCGGAGCGTGATTACCTGTATCGGGGTGAGCGCGATCCGAAGGCAATTTTCGAGCGTGAAGTCTCAGGCCAGCCTTGGATTCGGGAGCGTCTCGCCCGCGGTGAACGGGTCAGTGATTTTCGTGTGACCGGTGACTATTCATATCGCGCCCGACACTGCGCCGCCAACGGTCTGGTGCTGGTCGGCGATGCCTTTGCATTCCTCGATCCCGTGTTTTCCTCCGGAATGTTACTTGCGTTGCAATCGGGAGTGATGGCGGGTGACGCTGTCGATGAGGCACTGAAGCTCGGAGATTTTTCCGCCTCCCAATTCTCGGCCTACTCCGAACGATTGTGTCATGGCATCGAAGCGATGCGTCAACTGGTCTTCGCCTTTTACGACACGGCCTTCAGTTTCGGCCAGCTCATGAAAGCACATCCAAACATTCGGGCCGACCTCACGGATTGCCTGATCGGTAATCTCGATCGAGATTTCACAACCTTATTCGACGCGATCGCCGAGTTTGCCTGCATCCCGGATCCACTCATCTATGGCGGGCCTGAGAAGCCTTGAATAACATTTCGCTATGAATACAGAATTACCATCACCGGACACATCCCCGCTGCTTGAGTTGATAGACATCACCAAGAGCTATCCATCTGTGGATGGGGTCGCGGCTCCGGAGGTGCTGCGGGGTATCTCGCTGACGGTCGATGCCGGTGAATCCCTGGCCATCATCGGCCCTTCCGGTTCAGGCAAAAGCACCTTGCTCAATATCATCGGTGCCCTCATCGAACCGACCTCCGGCAAAGTGCATTTTGAAGGTCAGGATCTTTATGCGAAAGACGAGACCGAGCTTGCCGCATTCCGGAATCAATGCATTGGCTTTGTCTTTCAATCCCACCATTTGCTGCCCCAGTGCTCCGCCCTGGAAAACGTCCTGATTCCTACCCTGGTAAGCCCTGACGCCGCCCTGAAGATATCCGCCCCGGAGCGGGCCCGGGAACTCCTTGCCAGTGTGGGTCTGGGAGATCGCCTTTCGCATCGTCCGGGCCAGATGTCAGGTGGTGAATGTCAGCGAGTTGCGGTGGTCCGGGCTTTGATCAATCATCCGAAAGTCATTCTTGCGGATGAGCCGACCGGATCGCTCGACGAGGAATCCGCGGAACAACTCGGCAACATGCTCGCCGATCTCAATCGCGAGCATGGGGTGACGCTGATGACGGTAACGCACTCGTTGACTTTGGCTGCGCAGATGCAGCGGGGCTATATGCTGCGTCGAGGCGAACTCGAGCTCTGGAGTAACAATGAATAAGAGACGGCTCATCCAAGAGAGTCTCCGATACTACTGGCGGACGCATCTTGGCGTCATCGCGGGGGCGGCGGTCGGGGCGGCAGTGCTTTCCGGGGCACTGGTCGTCGGCGATTCCGTTCGTCACACTTTGCGAGAACAAGCCCTGGCGAGAATAGGACAGATCGACATTGCTTTAACCGCGAACGACCGATTGTTTCAAGCATCGCTAGCCGACCGAATGGCGGCTTCATTCGATGGATCGCGCATCACGGCGCTGCTTCAGGCCCGAGGAGTTGCTTCGACATTCGACGGCAGTCGTCTGGCGCGTGAGGTCAGCGTCCTCGGCGTCGATTCGAGTTTCTTTGATCTCGCCCCGCAATCGGGAAAAATGACGCTTTTCGACACCAATGAAGTCTTTCTCAACGAGCGTCTGGCAAGCCAACTGCAGGTCGTACCGGGTGATGAGATCATCATTCGCGTTGAAAAGCCCAGTGCGCTGCCGCGTGAATCGGTCCTGGCGACCGTGGAGGATATTTCCCTGGCCCTGCGGGTGAAAATCATCGGCCTGGTCGATGAAAACTCGTTCGGGCGATTCAGCCTTCGCGCCGATCAGATCCCCCCGAACATCATCTACTTCTCGATCGACTGGCTTCAGCGGCAGCTTGACGTTTCGGGCCGGGCCAATGTCCTGCTCGTCGATGTTGAAGACTTTGATGATCCGGAGGCCCGAATCGCCTCCGCTGATCTTGCGATACGTGAAATCTTTACCTATCGCGATGCGCAGCTTGACATCAAATCAGTCCTCAACACCGAGGAGGATGAACTTTCCAGCGATCGAATCTTCATCGAGCCTCTCATTGAAGACACGATTGCCGCTACCGATGAACCCCGCAAGGGTTTCCTGACCTATTTTGTCAACAGCATCGATTTTGATGATCGTTCCACGCCATACTCCATGGTCACCGCCCTGGGGTCGCTGCCTGAGGATCAAGCAATAACCTTCGGGCCGTCCATCCCCGATGACCTTGCGGACAATGAGATCGTCATCAACGAATGGCTCGCCGACGATCTGCAATGCACGCCGGGCGACACGATCCGGCTTCGCTACTTCATTCTCGATGAGAACGATCAACTGGTGGAATCCGCATCCGACTTTATCGTGCGGACGATCACCCCCATCGAAGGGCTGGCCGCGGACCGTTCGCTCATGCCGGACTTCCCCGGCATCGCCGATGCGGAGAGCAGTCGCGACTGGGAGCCGGGCATTCCGATCGACCTGGGCTTGATCCGCGACAAGGACGAGGCGTATTGGGACGCCTTTCGCGGCACCCCCAAGGCATTTGTCACCCTGAGCGCGGGCAAGGCAATGTGGGGGAACCGCTATGGCGCCTTGACCGCCATCAGATTTCCCCAAGCCATGACGCCCTCCATCCGGGAGACGTTGCAACGCGACATCGATCCTGCATCCCTCGGCTTTTTCTTTCAGGATGTGCGGACCCCGGCCCTGCTGGCCAGCAAATCGACCACGGATTTCGGAGGCTTGTTCCTTGCTCTGAGCTTCTTCCTGATCTTCGCGGCATTGCTGCTCACGGCCCTGCTGTTCGTGTTCAACATAGAACAGAGGGCCCGGGAAATCGGAACGCTGCTCGCGATTGGTTACCAGCCGCGACAGGTGAGCCGTCTCCTGATCGGAGAAGGGGCGGGGTTGGCGATAGTGGGAAGCGTCATCGGGACCGTGGCGGGAGTGGCCTATACGCGCGTCATCCTGTCCGCCCTGGCGGGAGTCTGGAGCCAGGCGATCGCGTCGGCCTCGATCGAATTATTCGTTTCGCCATTGACGCTGCTGATCGGAGTGGTGGCTTCGGTCATCGCCGCGGTTGCGGCAATGTGGTTCACGTTGGGCCGGATCGTGCGTCGGGCGCCGGTGATGTTGCTCGCAGGTGATCTGACTGACCATGATTTAACCCACAAGTCGAAAAAACCACGGATCAGTACCATTCTGGCCGTCGTGTCAATTCTCAGTGCAATCGTAATCGTCCTGACCGTCGATATGGATAATCGTACCGCATCGATGGCATTCTTCGGGGCGGGCTCACTGGTCCTGATAGGAGGGATTGCCATCAGCCGCGCCGTACTACTGCATTTGAGTCTTGTTTCTGAAAACTTGCAGACATCCTTTCGATCATTGGCGATTCGAAATGCCTCGCGTCGCATCGGACGCAGCCTGACCACGATTTTTCTGCTCGCCAGTGGCGTGTTTCTGGTGGTGGCGGTAGCCACAAACCGGCTTGATTCATCCCGTGATGCCGAGGATCGAGCGTCGGGCACCGGCGGTTTCGCGTTCATCGGGGAATCAACGATTCCCGTTCATGCCAACCTGAACCGAACCCGGGGACGCGATGTGTTCGGACTGACCGAACAAGATCTCGAAGGCGTCTCGTTCGTCTCGATGCGGGTTCGCGATGGCGATGATGCAAGCTGCCTGAACCTGAACCTCGCCCAGAACCCGCGGCTGATGGGAGTCGCCCCCGAAGCACTGGATTCCCGTGGTGCATTCAGCTTTGCCAGATATCTTGATGGTCTCGGCGCAGAGCCGGGTTGGCGTTTGCTGGAGGTGGAGCTTGATGACGGCGCGATACCGGCGATCGCCGACGACAAGAGCGTCACCTGGGCGATGCACAAAACAATCGGCGACACGATCGACTATACCGACGAACAGGGAAAACCCTTCAAGGTGATGATTGTCGGCACCCTCGCCAACTCCATCCTGCAGGGCAATCTCCTGATCGACGCGGATCGCTTCCGGAGCATGTTCCCCTCCGAGCAGGGTTTTCGCGCGTTTCTGATTGATGCCCCGCTCGCGGATCGCCCCGAACTGGCCCAGCGTCTGCAACGCGCCATGTCGGATGTGGGATTCGAGGTGAATAATGCCGCTGACCGGCTCGATGATTTTAACGCCATTCAGAACACGTATCTGTCAATTTTTCAGCTCCTGGGCGGCCTGGGCCTGCTGCTGGGGAGCATCGGTCTGGGCATCGTTGTGGTTCGCAATGTTCTGGAACGCAGGACTGAACTTGCCCTGTTGCGAGCGCTTGGATTCAATCTCAAAACCATCCGTCGTTATGTCAGAGATGAGCATGTGTTCGTTCTTTTTTTGGGGCTGCTCTGGGGGATGGTCGCGGCTCTGCTAGCGGTGATTCCCGCACTGCGCAGCGCCACCGCCGAGTTCCCGGTGCGTTTCACCGTCATTATCCTGGGTGCTCTTATTCTGAACGGAGGCTTCTGGGTCTGGCTGGCGACACGTCTTGCCGTCTCGGGATCGCTGGTGGATTCGATGCGTGAAGAGTAGCGGCGGGCTGCAACCAACCTTTTCATTGTCAAGATGCACGTTATTGCGACTGAACCGCAACGATTGTGTATGAAATGAGGTATCATTGCTGTTCCCCGTAGAACACAAGTGGTTCTCGGATCACGTAAGAGGTGTGACCATGCACGCAATATGGATCTCCCTGGTTCTTTCTGCTTCATCGCTCATGCTCGGTGGAGATGGCGACAAGGACGACTGGCCGTCCTATCGGGGGCCAAATGCACAGGGCGTTGCGGAGGGGTACCCCACGGCCCTGACCTGGAGCCTCCCCGAAAACCGAAATGTGGCATGGAAGACCCCGATTCCCGGTCTGGGGCATTCCAGTCCCGTGATCTGGGGCGATCGAATGTTCATCACCACCGCGGTCAAGGATGGCGAGTCATCCCTGAAGGTCGGCCTGTACGGAGCCGGCGACCCGGTGGAGGATGAGGGCGTGCATCGGTTTATGCTCATGTGCCTGGATACCGGGAGCGGCGAGGTGCTTTGGGAGCGCACCGCCTTTGAGGGATCACCCCGCATCAAGCGGCATCCGAAATCAAGCCATGCCAACTCCACCCCCACGACCGATGGCCGCTATGTCGTCGCATTCTTTGCGTCAGAAGGTTTGTATTGCTACACGGTTGAGGGTGATCTTGTCTGGAAGAAGGATCTGGGAATACTCAATGCGGGCGCGCCGGGATTTCCGAAGTATCAATGGGGCTTCGCAAGTTCACCAGTCATTCACGACGGTCATCTCATCCTTCAATGTGATGTGCAGGGCCAGTCGTTCATCACCAAGCTCGATCTTGACACCGGCGAGACCATCTGGCGCACGGATCGCGATGAGGATCCGACCTGGGGCACGCCGGCGATTGACGTACGCGAAGGACGAAGCCAGGTCATCTGCAACGGCTACAAACGCATCGGGGGATACGATCTTCAGACCGGCAAGGAACTGTGGAATATGCACGGCGGCGGGGATGTGCCGGTTCCCACTCCGATCGTGGCGTTTGATCTCATTTTCATCACCAACGCCCACGGGAGACAATCACCGATTTACGCCATCAAGCCCGGAGTGACCGGCACGATTTCGGACGATCCGGAAGCCGGCCACATGGCCTGGAGCACGAGAAAATTCGGCAACTACATGCAGACGCCGCTGATCTATGGCGACGAGCTTTATTGCTGTCGGGACAATGGAATCTTGTCCTGTTACGACGCCCGAAGTGGAACCCTGCACTATCGCAAGCGTCTGGGGAGTGGCGGCTCGGGTTTTTCCGCCTCGCCCGTCGCCGCGGATGGCAAGGTGTACGTCACCAGTGAAGACGGCGAGATTTATGTCATCAAGGCGGGCACGGAATTTGAAATTCTCGCGGTCAACGAGATGGGGGAAACGTGCATGGCGACCCCGGCGATCTCCCGCGGCACGCTCTACTTCCGCACCCGGAATTACCTCGTGGCAATCGCCGAAAGGCAGGTTCCTCTGAAAACCTCTCAACCTGAGACCGATGATTGAAAGGCAGGGGCATTCAATGAAAAAGTGCAAGCTACACCTGGCGACCTGGGTTGGATTATTAACCGTTGCTCTATGTTCCGCATCCAGCGCTTATGAGGGCTCCGGAGATGATTGGCCGTCATTCCGAGGCATGAACGCTCGCGGTGTCGCCCAAGGGTACGAAACCGTCACGACCTGGAACGTCGGCACTGACGAAAACATTCTGTGGAAAACGCCGATTCCGGGGCTGGCCCACTCAAGCCCGGTCATCGCCGGTGACCTCCTTTTTGTCACCACCGCCGAGAAGGAGGGCGGCGATGCCCCGCTCAAGGTCGGTCTCTACGGCAATGTCACCCCGGTGGACGATGAAAGCGTTCACAAATTCAAGGTGTTATGTCTGAATAAGCACACGGGCGAGATCGTGTGGGAACGCCTCGCCATCGAGGCCATCCCGAAAATCAAGCGCCATCCCAAGGGAAGCCACGCGGCATCATCACCGGCTACGAACGGCGAGTATGTCGTCGCTTTCTTCGGATCTGAAGGACTGTACTGCTATGACATGCAGGGGAACCTGAAGTGGTCGAAAGACTTCGGTGTACTCAAATCTAGTTGGTACGAAATGAAGGACGCCGAATGGGGCTTCGGCAGTTCGCCGATCATTCACGACGATCTCGTCATCGTGCAGTGCGATGTCCTGGGAGATTCATTCCTGGCGGCCCTCGACGTGAAGTCCGGGAAGGAAGTCTGGCGAACGACCCGGACTGACATGCCCACCTGGTCAACCCCGACCATCGACGTACGCGAGGGGCGCAGCCAGGTCATCTGCAACGGATGGAAGCACATCGGGGGCTACGACCTTCGCACCGGCAAGGAGTTGTGGAAGCTCGTAGGAGGCGGCGACATTCCCGTCCCCACCCCCATCGTCGCCCATGATCTGATTTACATCACCAACGCCCACGGGAGGATGGCCCCGATCATCGCCATCGACGCCATGGCGGAAGGCGAATTGAAAATGACCGACGAGGATGAGCACATCGCCTGGATGTATGAGAAAAGGGGCAATTACATGCAGACCCCGCTCGTCTATGGCGATCTGATCTTCCTCTGCAATGACGCGGGTATCGTTACCTGCTACGACGCGAAGACCGGCGAAGAATACTTCCGGGCCCGACTGGGAGGCGGCGGGTCGGGTTTTACCGCATCGCCCGTGGCGGCAGACGGTAAACTGTACTACACGAGCGAATATGGGGAGATTTACGTGGTCAAGGCGGATCGGAAATTTGAGATCATGGCCATCAACGACATGGAAATCGAATGCATGGCCACCCCGGCCATTTCCGAAGGTGTCATTTTCTGGCGCACCCGCAATGAGATCGTCGCGGTCGGCGGGAAATAAGAGCTACCGGGAAATGAATCTCCGGTTACAATCATGACCTTCAGCATACCGCCCCACTGATGGAACCCGCAACAACCCTCCAACTCGGATTTCTCAAGATCCCCACCCTGGCGATGGGGATCGCCGGTTCGGCGGCGGTTCACGCCACCATGCTGTTCGCTTTCAATACGGTTTGGTTCAACGATATGCCGGTGACTCAGCGCTCTGCGGAAACCGCATTTGCCCAGGGCCAATCAATCCAGGTCCGATTGAAGACAACTGATCAGTCTAGGTTGGAGCCTGTCGATTCAACGCCCACATCGCGACTCCTGATGCAGGTCGCCGAACCTCAGGACACTTTTGAGATTGAAATAGCACGCTTCCCGCGTCAGGGTGCCGTTCTGCCCGCAATGCTGGCGGCTGCTGAGTTGACCTTGCCCGTCACTGTTACATCCTTAGCGGAAACCCTCTCCCCCACCTTTGCCGCTCGAGCTTTGCTCACCAAACACCGTGAGACCGAAGCTATCCCGGATCGGACGGAGATCACACTATCCCGGCCCGATATCCTTATCTGTACGACGATGGATATTCTCGATCCATCGTTGCCGCAACTCCCGGAACAACCCGTCGGCGTTAAGCATGGCGCTGAATCGCTGCGACTCACGCAACCAATCTACCCTCCCCGAAGCATCCGACTTGGACAGGAAGGCACGGTCATCGTGGAAGTCGAAGTGCTCGCCAACGGTCGAATCGGTGATGTCCGACTTCGTACCAGTAGCGGTTTCCGACTACTCGATGAAGCCGCGCTTAAGGCGGCCCGAAAGGGTCGCTACAAGCCCGCTCGTCGCGATGACCGCGCCGTCAACTCCATCGTCGTCATACCGTTCGAATTTCACCTGAAATGAGTCGAGGGAGTCACGGCAACTTTCTGAATTGCCGTGATGAATCACTACCTCTCCCCACCGAGGACGCTTGCTGTTTTCTTTCCTACTCTGTCGTCTCACCAATGCAGTAGAGATGCTGATCACCGCGCAGGTAGATTTCGTCATCCACGATGGCCGGGGTCGCATTGATGCCTTCGTCAAGCGAATTTGTGGCGAGCGTCTTGAAGGTGGGACCGTCCTCGATCACCGCGACGTTTCCATCACGACCACAGATGTAGACCCGCCCGTCTGCCCCGACAATCGAAGCATACACGTTCCTGACTTGATCAAGACGCTCACCCGCGTAATGCGCTTTACCGGTCACGGCGTCGAAGCAGGACAGGATGCCGTTATTGCTACCCAGGAAGTAGAGATTCCTGCCGGAGAGAAGGGGTGATGGTGTGTAGGGAGTGCCGCGATCGTGCGTCCAGGCAATGGCTCCGCTGTCCGTGATGTCGCCTTGCGCCTCTTCGAGCTTGATGGCCTGGAGCGAACTCCCCCGGAATCCACTCATCAGATAGATCATGCCATTCCCCACCACCGGGGTGGGGATGACATTCATGGTGAGGCCCGAGCATCGCCAGATTTCCTGTCCGGTGGCGAGATCGTAGCTGATGGTCGCCTTGGTGCCGGCAAGTATGACCTGAGGCTTGCCTTTCACTTCCACGATGACCGGGGTAGACCAGTTGGTTCCTTGAGACCGGACCACCCGCCAGATCTCCTCACCGGAAGTCTTATCCAGGGCGACGATGAATGAATCTCCCTCGTGATCCCACGGCACGATGAGCGTGTTCCCATAAAGCGCCGGAGAGGCTCCCTCGCCGAACGACATCCTGATGGTCATATCACCAAGGTCTTTTTCCCACTTCACGTTGCCATCCATGTCGAGGCAATACAGGCCGTGCGAACCGAAATAGGCGTAGATATGCTCGCCATCGGTAATGGGTGAATTTGAGGCGAAGCTGCCGGTCTGGTGCTTACCCTGGTGGGGGACGTTTTCACGAACGGTCTTCCTCCAGATTTCTCGGCCATCTTTGCGATCGTACGCCAGCACCATGAACTGATAGACGTTCGACGGCTTCTCGGTTTGCATCCATCCACGACCGCCCCGACCACCGCGCCGGCCACGCCGGCCGCGCGCCGGGGGAGTTTCGGCGGCATCCTCGTTGGAGGATTCCGCTTCCTTCTCGGGTTTGATCACCTGATCTGTTTTTTTCGCGGTGATGACGAAGACTCGATCGCCAAAGACGATCGGGGAAGCATGACCGCTGCCGGGCACTTCCACTTTCCAGCGCACGTTCTTCGACTCGCTCCATTCGGTCGGAGGATAGCAGTTGGGAGCAAAGCCGGTCCCGTCCGGACCTCGCCACTGGGGCCAATCCGAGCCTCTGGCGAAGCTACTGACGGCCAGAGTGAGAGTGAGTACGCAGATCGTAAGCAGACTTGCTTGCTTCATGGTGGAATTCCCAATCGAGAGGAGTAAAGTCACATCGACGAAAGTCGATGGTTGAGGAGTATTTCTCTAACTGCTCAGCATCGAGCAACCCCGTCATTCTCACTGATTGGCGAGGAAATGTAAACCGTCCGTACCAGGAATGCCGCACTTGTTTCGGCGTGTCGAGGCGACTTTCCCAAAGTCAGTATGGTCTACAATGGGCCATTCCATTGCTGACACTTGCACCCGTAGCTCAGTCGGATAGAGCACCGGTTTCCTAAACCGAAGGTCGGAGGTTCGAGTCCTCCCGGGTGCGTTACCGTTACCGCTTGCCGATTGATTTCTCGCATGACTTGCGATGGTGGCGGGCGGCAGCCTCCATAATCCCATTCCCATCCCACCTTTCGTCGATGATGGACCCGAATCGGTCGAAGCGTACGTTCATCCGCCGGGGGGACCAATCCGCTCGCAGTGCGTCGCTGACAACACCGGTCGGCTCTGTGACCGGACTCGACAATGCAATTGGAAAATGTGCTTTTGCCATGGTCCACGGACTCCCCGGTGCCATGGTCCACGGACTCCCCGGTGCCATGGTCCACGGACTCCCCGGTGCCATGGTCTGAGGTCTTCCCGAAGGCCATGCCGACCTGCACGTCATGAGTTGTTTGAACCTTCTCCTCACCGGTGCCATGGTCTGAGGTCTTCCCGAAGGCCATGCCGACCTGCACTCCATCCGTCACTTCAACTTCCTTCACCCCACCCCGCCCCCCGGACGTGGCCTGCGGCTCCGCCTTAGACCACCCCGCCAGTTCAACGGACCCACTCGTCAACGAGCCCGAAGCGCACCCCCCGGATTCGCCGGCCTGCCCGCTGTGGCCGGGTCCGCTGCGTGATCTTGGGTCAATGGACAAACGTGACTCCAGGGGTACTTGCGATGGCGGTCGTTCAACGGACCCGCTCATCCGCCCCGGCGGACCTGAGGGCTCGCCAAGTATTCGGGGCTCGTACAGGTTTTCTTCATCTACCTTGCCCAGACGCTCCAACGCTTCGAGAACCTCCGCCTCGGTGGCGGGCGTGATTGGCTGCCGGCGTCTCCCACGTGATCCCGTCCCATCCGTCCCCGAATGACGACGCTCGGCGTTCATTCCTCGATCACCCACTCTCAAAATATCAACACACGCCTTGCGCATGACCTCGCAGGCCCGCACTTCGTTTGCATCTGCCGCGCCGACTTCCTCGGACAATTCCGCCAGTCGCCCGAGAGCATGGCGTTGAAGTTTCCCCAGCATCATCTCCCGCTCGATGGCATGAAGCTGCCTCACGCGCTGAAGGTCTTCAAGATTCCGGGGGGTCGTGACCATCCGGGCCAGTTCGAGGATGGAGATTCCCGCCTGCCGGGCGATGTCGGTTGCCGGGCTCAAATTAGTTGCGACCGCAACTATTATTGCTTCGTCGTCGAGGATTCGAGCGTCTTGAGTCCTGGGTTCCGCCCCGGCGGATCTTCGAATTGAGTCTTGGCGGGGCTGCTCACCTCTCCCAAACCGGGGGGTGGGAGAGGGCTTGGGGGTGAGGGTGTCCGACCCCCTCTCCCCCTGGGAGAGGGCTGGGGTGAGGGTCTTCGGGAGAGCTGATGCGCCCGCCAGCCCATCAAACCCATTCTGTCCCAAACCATGATCCATTCGGCAACTCCGATCACAGAAAAAACTACCTGTCTATAAAGGGGCCAAGGGCCACGCTGGCGCGCGCACCGGCGCATCGGGCCGCCCTAAACCCCTGCCCGGCAAGGAGATAAAAGTCATAAGAAAAGTTCAAATTTGTGATTTCGCGACCACGTTTGCGCGCGCAGCGGCGCAGCCCGGAAAGATTTCACCACTGAGGCACGGAGAACACAGAGAAGAGAAGATCAGTTAATGGTTCCCACTCCTGGCTCGTGTTGCTTGGAATCCGCCGCGGCGGGGCTCATGGCTTCTTCGCATCCATAAACACATAAACGAACCAGCGGGGCTGTTGAAAAACCCCCCATTTGAATGCAGATCAGGCGGCGAGGGTTGGTATTCGCTCGGCGCGGTGGGTGGCGAAGCTGCCACGGCCGCGTTGGTGCACCAGCTCGACTCGCCGGACGAAAACAGTGTAGCGGCTGCGCTCGAGGCGCTCGCATCGGCGGGCGGTCCGGTCGCGGAACAGGCCCTGCGAGCACGGCTCGGGCTGGACGAGCCATTTCAACGCATGGCATCGCTCGATGCTCTCAACCGACTCGGCGCGGAGATCGAATGGGACGTGCTTCGCTACCTGCTCGACGAGCCTTCACTGCGCGGGGTTCTGATCCCTGCGCTCGGGCGTAGCGGCGATTCGCGTGCCGTGGACTATCTGGTCGACTCCATGAGGCGGGTATCGCCCCGCCGTCGCCAGGCGGTATGCCAGGCACTGCTGCAACTGTGTGAAGCCGACCCAAATGCCTGCGAACTGCTCCAGCGCGATGCCCGGACGCTTGGGGACGAGCTGTGCGAATCGCTGCTCGAAACGATTGGCGAGTCCGACGTGACGCAGTACGCTGGTGCGGTCCTGGTGCTCTGCTACGCCCAGGTGGGTTCCTCATCGTCAAGCGCCCAGATGCGGGCGCAGTTGGTTCACGGCTCGACCGTCTTTACGGACTCACTGCTGTTCATTGAGCCTGCGGGTACTGCGGCGGCCGCCACGCCCGCGATGCACTCCTACGGATACATGACCGTGTGGCGCAACGCAACCGGCTCTGAGGACTTGCTGTTCCAGATCAAGTCGGAGGACGGGGTATCCCTAGCCTTTGCCGACAGCATAGTGATCATCATCATCCGCCTGGATGCAGACCTGGTGGAAGATACGGGCGGCGG
>JADFSH010000189.1 GCA_022560875.1 Planctomycetota bacterium
AATTTTGCTCAGGTCCATCTGAAACGGTTATTCAGGTTGTTTTGTCTGGGTGAGGTGCTCCGGAGAACCCGGAAATTGCCGATCTGGTGAGCCTCAGGGGTTTGTGAAGGGGTTATGGGGGAAGTTTTAATACGAGCCATGGACCTGAGTTTATGAGCGATGAGGATTGGGTATGTTCCAACCTGGGCCTGAATCTGCCGGTGGCAGATTGGTCGTAAGCCTGGGTGGCTCAATTGAGCGGATCGTTTTCAATTTCAGAGCATCAATCGGCGACGGTCTCGCTGCCGCCCGCGTCTTTCAGCTTCTCCCGCAGCTTCTTGATCAATGCTTCGCGTTCGTCAAGGAAGGACTGGAGCACCACCGACTGCTGCTGAGCGACGGCGAGCTGCTTCTGGGCCCGTTCGGCATAGGCCACCGCCGAGCGTCGCTCCTTTTCCATCGCCCCGAGCTTGCGCTTGATCTTGTCCACGTCAATGACACCGCCCTTGACCGCGGTCGCGGCGTCGGAGGCAATGGTTGATATGGACGCCTGCTTCACCTGATCCCCGGACTGCTCAAGTTCATCCTCCAGTTCGGAGATGCGGTCGTGCGCATCATTGAGTTCGGCCTGGAACTTCTGGATTTCGAGATGATGTTCGATACCCGATTTCCGCACTTCAGCGATTTTACTTTCCGCCGTGGTCTGATCCTGGAGGGATTCGTTGAGCAGGGTTTCGAGCTGTGATGATCGGCTCTTGAATTTTTCGCATTCTTCCTCAGACGCTTCGAGACTTGTCTTCAACTCGTTGCGTTCTCGTTCGAGCGTCGTCGCCACGTTTTTCGCCCGCATCCGCGATTCCTGTACGGTGTTCAGGTTCGTCTCGAGAGAGGCGATTTTCTTGCGGGCAACACTGAACTGGGCCTGGAATTGGGAAACCTTCGATTCGAGGTCGTCCTTGGTATTCATCATGCTCGTCACCTGTTTCTGAAAGTCATCGCGGGCGGAGATTGCGGCATGGAGTTCGGCCTCGATGAATTCGAGACTGGATAAGGCCGAATCCCGTTCCTGTTCGAGGGCCTGGAATTTCTCATCAAGATCGTGGTACTCACGATGAGCCTGCATCGCTTCCTCTTCCATGGACTTGATGGTGTCGAGAGATTCGAGAAGCTTCGATTCCAGTCCCTCATTCTTTTCGCTGGCGTGTTTGTGGCGCTTCGCCACGCTGCTGGCCCTGAGTTGCTCGGATTCGAGTTGCTCCGTGAACGTGCCGAGTTGGGCCTTGTTCGCCTCGAAACGCTTGAGCAGATCGCCGAATTCCGACTGGAGCTGTGATATCGTCGCCTCGGCATCGATGAGCTTTTGCTCGGTCTTGGTCTGAGAGACTCGCGATGGTTGAGGCGGAGGTTGCTTGATCTCCGCTTCTTTGTGAGGCTGCGGCTGAGGAGTGGGAGGCGGAGAAGACGGAGGCCGGCCTTTCTTTGCCTTGGTCGGTTTTGTCGGTGGGGTCGGAGACGACGATACCTGCCGGTTCAGATCCATCTCATCGTGGGCTTCCGACTCCGAACGCTTATTGTCATCTCCAGTGGGAAAATCGCCCGTCCTCATCTCGACCGGCAACGGGTTTTCATCAAGTTGCGCCTCTTCATCAGGTGAGTGTATCAGCTGCCCCTCGTCCGGCTGGCGAATGGCCTGAAGCTGAGAGAGAATCGCTTCCGAGCTATCTGTTCTTGCCTTGGTTTCCTGTACGGTCTCACTATCGTCATGGACGGTGACCGGGGACTGGTCATCCATGGTCGTGGTTGTCTCCTCCTCGTCCTTGATGATGTAGTAGACCTCGTAGCTGCCGATCTTCACGCAATCTCCGTGCTTGAGCACCGCCTTGCGCGACTGCTTGTCGTTGATCAGGAAGCCGTGAAACGAACCCACATCCCGGATGCGCGTGATATTGTTGCTGGTCTCGATGACGCAGTGCTGGCGAGAGACGCTGCTGTCTTTCAGCGCAATGCTGTTTTCAGATGTGCGTCCGATGGTAATAACCGGGGCGACGATCTTGAATTGCAGAGCCTTCTGGCTGTTCTCTTTTTTGACGATGAGATATCGCATGTGAGTTACGACAGGACGAGGTCCGACAGAAATAACCCAGAGCTTTCCAGGCTCGAAACGCTGGTAGGCAAAGTCATTTTATTATGGCAACAGTCTGACAGCCCGTCATCACAAACCTTCTGAAATCCTTCCTTTCTGTCGCCAGGACGGGGTTTAAGCCATTAAATCGAGGCCGGCACGCCCTATGCAGGGGTCACCACGAGCGCCGGGAATCGGGTATGTTCCACTTTGGCCGGATGACGGACCGATAAATCGATCTCTCAACAGGGGCTGATGTGAAAAGCAACTTATTCAAACGCGGATTCCTGTCGCTGATCTTCACTCAGTTTTTTGGTGCCGCCAACGACAATATTCTCAAAATGGTCCTGACCTACATGGTCATCGATGGGGCGTGGGCGGGAAAACTGGGATCGGGTGGACAAGGCATCGTGGGCCTGTGCTTCACGGTTCCCTTTATTCTCCTCTCCGGCTACGCGGGGCAGTTTGCCGACCGGAACTCAAAACGCTACGTGAGCGTGCTGGTCAAGGTAATCGAGATACCCATCGCGATGGCGGCGTTGATCGGATTCTGGGTGGGCAATCTCTGGATCACCCTCGCCGCCCTCATCGCCCTGACCTGTCAGAGTTCATTCTTCGGGCCGGCGAAATACGGCATGATTCCCGAACTCGTACCCGGTGAAGACCTCAGTCGCGCCAACGGCACGATCAACATGATGACCAACATTGCCGTCATCGTGGGTACGATGGCCGGAGGCATGATCGCCGACCTGTACTCGCCCCAGGCATCGACGACGGGGGTGATCTCGACGCCGCTGCTCTGGCTGCCGGGGGCGGCGATGTTGCTGGTGGCGGGGGCCGGGCTGATCACGGTGCTGTTCATGACGCGACTTGAGCCGGGTGATCGGGGGCTGAAGTACAACCTCAATCCGTTCTCGACCTATATCAGCTCCATCCGCGAGATGTCGCACTCACCGTTGTTGCTCGTCATGCTCGCGTGGGGGTATTTTTATCTCCTGGCCGGACTCGCTCTGCTGATTATCCCCGAATACACGGTGGTTCTCAGCATTACGCGCTCCGAAGCGAGTGTGATTCTCGGCGTCATGGCCATTGCGATCGGGGTGGGTAGTGTTGTGGCGGGATTGATCTCCGGACATCGAATCGAGCCGCGTTTGATTCCGGTGGGGGCGGCGGGATTGTCGGTGTTCTTCCTGCTTCTGGGGATCGTGCCCCCGACCTATCTCAACGTGCTGATCTTTATCGCCGGGGCGGGATTTTTCGCCGGGTTTTACATCATCCCCCTCCAGTCGCTGTTGCAGAAGCTCCCCCCGGACAACGAACGGGGGCGGTTCCTGGGCACGGCCAATGGCATCTCGTTCGGGTTCCTTTCCATCGCTTCGCTGATCTATGCCCTGATTCGCCCGGCTTTCACCGGACCCATCCCCGGCACGACCGACAAGCCGGAGCGCATCTTTCTCATCAGCGCGGTGCTCATGATTGTGGGCTCGGGATTTTTCCTGGTCCATATGAGCCGCAGAGGCATAAGTTTTCGCGGCCCCGATGCAGCGGCGGAGAAAGATGATGGCTGAGGTCATATCAGCCTAGACTTATCCCTGATGCAGTTTCTCTACCTCGACAACAACGCGACCACCAGACCCGCCGACGAGGTGGTCGAGGTGATGAATGCCGCCCTTCGTGAGAACTGGGCCAATCCCTCCAGCGTGCATCGACAGGGCCAGGCCGTCCGGCAGAAGCTCGAACTCGCCCGGGAGTCGGTGTGCCGCCTGATCGGATGTCGCGACCGGTATCTGACGTTCACCTCGGGGGGGACGGAGGCGGCGAACCTTGCGATTCTCGGTTCGCTGGAATCCCTGCCAAAGCGAAACGTGTTGGTCACGACGAAGCTCGAGCATGTTGCCGTCCGGGAGCTTGCGGATCGGATGGAGAAGAAGGGGGTCGAGGTTCTCTGGCTGGCGAGTCAGCCGGATGGGGTGATCGAGGCGGATGCCCTCGAAGCGATACTGAACGATCGGGCGGGCGACATTGCCCTGGTATCCGTGCAGTGGGTGAACAACGAGACGGGGGTGATCCAGCCCGTCGAGCGATTCGGGGCGATGTGCCGTGAGAAGGGCGTGCGGTTTCATACCGACGCCACCCAGCGGGTGGGAAAGCTGCCCGTCAACGTGGCGGACCTGCCGGTCGATCTGCTCTCGTTTGCGGCCCACAAGTTTCATGGCCCCAAGGGAGTGGGGGGGTTGTACGCCGGTCGGGGGGTGAGAATAAGCCCCCAGTCCATCGGCGGTCCCCAGGAACGCGAGCGCAGGGGAGGCACGGAGAACACCCCCGGAATCCTGGGCTTCGGGGTCGCGGCGGACCTCGCCCGGGCCTGGCTGGAATCGGATGAGCGAGAGAGACTCGCTTCGCTCCGCGATGAGTTTGAGAAGACGATCTGTTCACGATGCGAGGAGACATCAATCAATTGCTTCGAGGCACCGCGAATCTGGAACACCACCAACATTGCCTTTCACAGGTTGGAAGCCGAGGCGATTCTGATGCTTCTTTCCGAGCGGGGCGTCTGCGCTAGCGCGGGTGCGGCGTGCTCCTCCGGCTCCCTCGACCCGTCGCCGGTCCTCCTCGCCATGGGCATCCCCCCCGAAGCCGCCCACGGCTCGGTGCGGTTCTCGCTATCCCGTGAGACCACGAAGGAAGAACTTGATCAGGTAGCGGAAATCGTGCCGGAGGCTATCGGGAAGCTGCGGAAGTCGATGGCGGGGGTTTGAAGAACTTTTGAATTACTTATACGGGTTCCTCATTTTTCCAGCTTATCAAGATCGTCACTTGCTGCCTTCAGATTGTTTTTCGCTATTTCATGGTAATGCGGTAACGCCTCTTTCGTCCAAACCTCCAGCGCCTGCTGGTAGCACTTGATTGCCTTCTCGATGTTTCGGGCCCGGTCGCCGGTGGGCAGTTTGCTCCAGGCATTTCCGAGGTTATTGA
>JADFSH010000190.1 GCA_022560875.1 Planctomycetota bacterium
TGGATGCGGTGGAAGCAGCAATATTCATCGAAACTCACAGGCACAACTTACGGCACTCACGACACGTGAAGTGGAAGCAACTTTCAACGAAACCTACCGGGCGGCGACAGAAGCGCTCTTTGATTCTGGCTACACTATTGATGAATCGGACCGCGAGGGAAGTATTATTACGGGTATAAAGGGCAAAGATCAAACTGCTGCAAGATTCTGGATAAGTACGATGATTCGTGATACTCAATATAGAATATCTGTTTTGTTGAGAGAGATTACCGCTAATAGAACCAGCGTGCGGCTGAGTTGCTCACGTAATGCCGAGCCCTATATAGTCGAGAAGGACATCGATCAATTCTGGAAGTTGATGCAGCGTCAGGTCATAATGAAAGCGCCTCCTCCAGTCGAGAAGTAATCGTCTCGTGCCCATCGGGATGATAGCTGCGGATCAGAAAATATCAGAAAAGGGGGGCAAACAAAGGGGACAGGCTACTTTATTGAGATAGTGAACAAGCAGTACAATAAAGTAGCCTGTCCCCTTTTTCCGCTCCAGAGCAATAAAATAGCCTGTCCCCTTTTTCCCTTTTTCCGGTGGCGGATTACAACGCGATCTGACGCAGGCCTTCATAGACTCCCGCGCAGACTGCGGTGGCGAGATTGAGGCTGCGGGCGCGGGGGTCATCGATCATGGGGAGGGTGATCCGGTGGGCCTCGCCCTGGGTCTGACGCACCCAGTCGTGGATTTCCCGGCTCACCCCTTTTGTCTCACTCCCAAAGAGCAGATAGTCGCCCCGCTGAAAGTTCGCCTCCCAGAGGGGACGGTCGGTCTTGGTCGTAAAGAGCCATACCCGAGTGGGGTTTTGGGTTTTCAGGAACGATTCCCAGGAGTCATGCTCGCGACAGTCCACCAGATGCCAATAATCCAGCCCCGCCCGACGAACGGCCTTCTCCGACATATCGAAGGCGATGGGATGGATGATATGGAGCCGACAGCCGGTCGCGGCGGCGGTGCGACCGATGTTACCCGTGTTGTTGGGTATTTCGGGACTCAGAAGTACGATATGAAACGGGGGGTCAGGCACGAGACCGATAGTGTAACCTCACCCGTACGACCTTCGGAGCGGTACATTTGAACCTCCGGTCCGGCTGGTGAACGGCGGCAAAAAGGCTATAGTGTGGATCTCACCTAAACCGGACTGGATGTCATCAGGTCTGGACGGGAATCCGATCCCCACTGACCCTGGAGCGCTGTTGATGCCAAAATACACGACCTCAGATATTCGCAATCTCGCCATCGTCGGCAGCGCCGGAGCGGGAAAAACCTCTCTCGTCGAGCTCATGCTCAGCAAGGCCGGCGTGATCGGTCGCGTCGGGCGGGTGGAGGATGGGAATACCGTTTGCGATTACGATGATCTGGAAAAGGAATTCAAGCAAAGTTTCGACAGCGCGATCGTCAATTTCGATCATGCCGGGGCGCATATCAACATCATCGACACCCCCGGAGCGGGTGATTTTGTGGGGAAAGCCATCAGTTCGCTGCCCGCGGTCGAGACCGCTTTGATCGTCATCGATGCTTCCTCGGGCATCGATACCATGGTTCGCCGCATGATGAAAATCGCCGAGTCCCGTGGGTTGCCCCGACTGATCGTCATCAACAAAGTGGAGCACGCCGATGATCTTCCCGCCCTGCTCGACACGCTTAATGAGACCTTCGGCAACATCTGCAAGCCGATCAACCTGCCCACCGACGGGGGTAAGGCGGTCATCGACTGCCTCAGGCAATCCGAAGGCAGCAGTGATCTTGGCGACCTCGCGGATTACCACACCCAGATCGTCGAGCAGATTGTCGAGGTCGATGAAGCGCTGATGGAGACCTACCTGGAGCAGGGCGAAGTTTCGCCCGAGCAGCTCCATGAGCCGTTCGAGAAGGCCCTGCGCGAGGCGCATCTCGTACCCGTCTGCTTTACCTCCGTCCGCGAGGACGTCGGGGTCAGCGAGCTGATGGACATCATCGCCTCGATGTTCCCGAACCCTATGGAAGGCAATGCGAAAAAGTTTTTCCACGGCAGCGGGGATGACAAGCAGGAATTCCTGCCTGTCGCCGACTCAAGCAAGTCGACAGTGGCGCATATTTTCAAGGTTTCTTCCGACCCGTTCGTCGGCAAGCTCTGCGTCTTCCGGGTGCATCAGGGCACCATCGGATCGAATGTCCATCCCCACCTGAACGACGCCAAGAAGCCGATCCGGATCGCCCATGTCTTCAGCCTTCTCGGCAAGGACTACAGCGAGGTCGATGAGATCATCGCCGGAGACATCGGGGCGGTGGCGAAGATCGACGAGATCAAATTCGACGATGTGCTTCATTCGGGCGAGATCGCGGAAGACCTGCGGTTCAATGCCATCCCCCTGCCCCAACCCATGTACGGCCTTTCCATTGAAGGGACCAGCAAGGGGGCCGAAACGAAAATCGGCGAGGCGCTGAAAAAGATGACTGCCGAAGATCCCACTTTCACCGTCGAACACGTTCAGACCACGAGCGAGACCGTCATTCGCGGCCTCGGCGAACAGCATCTGAGGATCAAGCTCAAGCTTCTCAAGGATCGCTACGGGATCGAAGTCGATTCCCGCCAGCCCAAGGTCGCCTACAAGGAAACCATCACCGCCAAGGCCGAGGGACACCATCGCCACAAGAAGCAGACCGGCGGGGCCGGGCAATTCGGCGAGGTCTATCTCCGGGTCGAGCCGATCAATGGAGAGAGCGAGGAAGGCGTGGTGAACGGCCTGTTGTTTGAAGACGCCACCTTCGGGGGATCGATTCCCAAGCAGTATCTCCCCGCCATCGAAAAGGGGATCCGCCAGATCATGCAGTCCGGGGCGATCGCCGGTTATCCCATGCAGGGCATCAAGGTGTCGGTGTATGACGGCAAACATCACCCGGTGGATTCCAAGGAGGTCGCCTTTATCGCCGCGGGTAAAAAGGCCTTCATCGACGCGGTCCAGAAAGCGCGGCCGGTGCTTCTCGAACCCTACGTCAAGATGGAGATCACGGTTCCGGCCAGTCAGATTGGTGACATCTCCTCGGACATTTCCGGACGGCGCGGTCGCATCCAGACCACGGACATGCTGCCCGGCGACCAGGCGATTGTCACCGTGGAGGCCCCGATGGCGGAGGTGATGACCTACTCCAACCAGCTCAAGTCGATGACCAGGGGGGCGGGTTCCTACTCCATCGAATACAGCCACGACGAAAACACCCCCCCCAACATCCAGTCCGAAGTCATCAAGGCCTTCAAGCCGAAACACGATGACGACTGACCCCCCCGGATCCCCTGATCCCCGGCCCCCCGGAAGCATGGTCGCTTCCAGCCGCGCACGTCGGTAAGCGGGTAAGAGTTCCAATGACAATTGGGCCAGGGCGTGGGCATTTCGAGTCAATTTCGCTATTCTTCGGCTATGAAAACCCTCTTCATCCGTAGCGTTGCCATTTCCTTCCTCATCATCGCCCGGAGCGCGCTGGCGCAATCCGATGAATCCAAACGCCTGCATGAGCTGTTCGAGCAGCGTTTCGAGTGGGAACTCATGCAGTTTCCGGGTAAGGCTTTGTCGCGGGGTGATGACCGTTATGCCGATCGCATCGCCGATGAGAGCATCGAGGCGATCGAGATGCGGCACAACATGACCGCCGATCATTTCGACCGGCTCATGTCCATCGACCGCTCGCGACTGGATGAGCAGGATCTCATCAACTACGAGCTTTTCGAACTGACCCTGCGTAATGCCGTGGACGGGCATCGATTTCGCACCTTTCTCGCCCCCATCGGCGGACGCTTCGGACCCCAGCAGAGCATTCCCCAGATGCACGAGCGGGTTCCCTTCCATTCCATTAAGGACTATCGAAACTACATGACGCGGCTGGAGCAGGTGCCTCAGCAGGCGGATGCCATCATCGAGCGAATGCGGCTGGGGGTTCGGGAGAATCGCGTTCCGCCGAAAGTGACCCTTCTCGGCGTGCCGGGCCAGTTCAAGGTGCTTCTCGAAGGGGGGCTCGAGGTGCTGGCGACCCCCTTTGACAACATGCCGGAGACGATCAACGACGCTCAGGCGAAGCTGCTTCGCCATCGATTCGACACCGAATCCTATCCCGCGGTGACCGGGGCGATTCAAAAATTGGCCGACTACTTCAACGCCGACTATCTGCCCAACTGTCGCGAAACCATCGCCGCGACCGACTGGCCGGATGGCGAGGCGTACTACAACCACCAGATCAGGGTGATGACGACCAGCGATCTGCGGGCGAGAGAGATTCATCAGATCGGCCTCCGGGAAGTCGCCCGCATCCGCGATGAGATGCTGACCGTCATCAAGTCCAGCGATTTCATGACCATCCGCGAGGGCGCCACGACCATGCCCGACGATGAACTGTTCGCTGCCTTCATCAATTACCTCCGCACCGATGATCGCTTCTATCACCAGACCCCTGAAGCTTTGCTCGATGGCTACCGGATCATCTGCAAACGCATCGACGAGTGGATGCCGCGCCTGTTCAAGACCCTGCCCCGGCTCGCCTACGGCATAAAAGAGATCCCCTCCTTCATGGCCCCGAGCCAGACCACGGGGTATTACTCCCAGGGCAATCTCGACAACGCCGAGCCGGGATATTTTTACGCCAATACCTACAACCTCAAACAGCGACCGACTTACGAGATGATCCCCCTGGCCCTCCACGAGGCGGTGCCGGGCCATCATCATCAGATTTCGCTCGCCCAGGAGCTCCCCGATGTCCCCGAGTTTCGCAAGGAGATGTACCTCAGCGCATTCGGCGAGGGTTGGGGTTTGTATTCCGAGCATCTCGGTTTGGAGATGGGTCTGTATGACGATCCCTACGACAACTTCGGGCGGCTGACCTATGAGATGTGGCGGGCGTGTCGTCTGGTGGTTGATCCGGGCATGCATGTGCTGGGCTGGAGCCGCGCCCGGGCGATTCAGTACATGCTGGACAATTCCGCCCTCACGGCACTGAACATCACCAC
>JADFSH010000191.1 GCA_022560875.1 Planctomycetota bacterium
TCGGAATGCGGGCTTGAGTTCCACTGGAGTGAAGTCCTGCATCCGGAAAAGTATGAACCCCTGTGGTGTGTGGAGTTTAAAACTGCGGGATGGATTCCACTTTCAGCCCTGAAGACCCTCCTGATGTCATTCCGGCCGTGGCGTTTCTGGCGTGAGTTGAAGATGTCGCATGACATTCACTGGCGGAGGATCTGCAGTTACCTGGCTCTGCTGGTCTTGCCTTGGATGTTGCTCTATGTGATCGAACAGGGGGCAGTCGCCGCTCGCGTCTGGTATTACGTCAATCAACAGGTGGCAATCTACGTCAATCAACAGGTGGCAATCAGCGCACAGCAGACCGCATCCAATCTGGCTCAGTATCGACAGTACGTCGCCGACGCTGAATCCTCGGGAAATTATTCGGAATACGAACTCCAGCGATTGCGAGACTCCTTTCAACAAGCTCTGGCGACATCAAGACAGGTACCCGCAGTAAATCAGTCCCTGTCGCAAGCAATCTTTGAAGCAGTCTTCAACCCTCTGGGAAACTTCTCATCAGGCTTCATCACTTACGGCCGGGGAAGCCAGCCATATCCGGGCCCAAGTGAATTACATTCGTATTTCGCCCTGTCTTTTTCGCCGAATACAGGAGTAACGAGTATTTCTACGATTGACTTGGAAATGCTCATTGGTCCTCTGATCTTAATCCTCCCCCAGTTCATCGGTATTCCATTAGGTTTCCTGTTACTGCCAGTGTCACGCCGACGCGCGAAGGTTCAATGGCATCATATCGGTCGAGTGACGATTCACTCCCTGGCTCTACCAATCGTGATCGTGTATCCGGCCTCCATAATGGTCGCGGCAGTTACGTTTGTGCCAAGTCTGATGCGCTACGATCTGGAAGTATGTGTTCTCATAAACATAACGCTCTGGATGACGCTGCTCGTGTGGTGGATCTTCGCCATCCGAAACTTCCTCAAGATCCCGCACGGCTGGTTCGTGACCCCACTTCTGGCGCTCCTCACTGTGCTGCTGGTCACTTTATTTGGGGCATACGTGCTGCCCTTGATAGTAATATGATATATCCGGTTCGCTGATGGAGGACGTGTGGTAAAGCAGACAAACATCGACGCTCTCGTGAAGAACGCCCGCTGCCCACGCTGCGGCTACGACCTGCGGGGAATTATGGAGACGTGGGAACAAGCCTGCGACATCTCCGGTACCTGCTCGGAGTGCGGGCTGGAGTATGAGTGGGGGGATCTTCTGAATCCTGCGCGGAATATGCCCAAGTGGTGCGTGGAATATTCGGCAGGCCCACTCGCCACGATGCGAGCTTTCTTTTCAACGGCCCTGATGATGCTTCGGCCCTGGAGATTCTGGAGTGAATTGGGTATGCATCATCAGCCTCGTTGGAGGAGGCATGCAGTACTCGCGGGGCTCCTGTTGATCACCTTGGTTGTGATCTTCGAGCTCATGTTGGGATTGTATACATGGGGATCCTTGGTTGATATGCAGGCGAAGGTTTCTGGAACCATTGCAAATATGAGTGAAGTCATTTTCAAAACCATGCTTCTGCCTTTTAGTCAAGACTCGCTCGGGATTGTCAACTTCAACCAGGGGAGTTATGTCATCTCTCCGCCATTACAAGTATCACTGCGTATGTTGGCCAATGGGTATGGCGTGGGGGTTGAAGTGATCCCCATTCTGCTTCTCTACACAGTCCTCTGTCCCGTCGGCTTCCTCGCGCTGCCACAGTCACGAAGGATTACGAAAGTGCGATGGGTACATGTCCTGCGAATAGGTGTCTACAGTTTCTTTTTCGTATGGCTGTTTGTGGTCATCTCACTGATATGTTCATTGGCTGATTCATGGTGGCGATTCGTGCCGATTACATTTGGCCTGCCTCAGATCACGGTCACGACCGCCTATTTATCTCTGTACATCGTGATTCTCATCTGGTGGAGCCTTGCCACTTCGCGCTACCTGAAAATGAAGCACGCCTGGGGGGTGGGAGTGGCGGTTTGCGTGATGTCATGGATAGTGACCATGCTAATTTACCTCTATACCGAAATCGATCCCAAGCTCTGGTAAGGAAGTGTATTGGCAGCCCTCACAAGGGTTTGGACCCCGGCCTCGAAGCACCTACCATGCCCCCATGACCACCCCCGGAAGCACATCTACTATCGAAACCGCCCCCCTCGACGCCCTCACCACCGGCATGATCGAGTTGGTCGCCCAACAAGACCCCGCCATCGCCCGCATTCTCGCCGCCGAGGCCGAGCGTCAGGCCACGACCATCGAACTCATCGCCTCGGAGAATCACGTCTCCACGGCGGTCATGCATGCCATGGGAACCTGCCTGACCAACAAGTACGCCGAGGGGTATCCGGGGAAGCGTTACTACGGCGGGTGCGAATTTTACGACGAGGCCGAGAACCTCGCCCGCGACCGGGCCAAGCAACTATTTGGGTGCGGTTTCGCCAATGTCCAGCCCCATTGCGGGGCCAACGCCAATGTTGCCGCGTTCATGGCCCTGCTGAAACCCGGCGATACGGTCCTGAGCCTGCCCATCAAGTCCGGCGGACACCTGAGCCACGGCCTCAAGCCCAACTTCTCGGGAACCTTCTACAACATCGTCGATTACGATGTCGATCCCGAGACCGAGCTGATCGACTACGACGGCGTCGAGCGTATCGCCAAAGAGTGCAAACCCAAGCTCATCATCTGCGGCTACTCGGCGTACTCTCGCATCATCGACTTCGAGCGGTTTCGCACAATCGCCGATGAAGTGGGGGCGTTACTCATGGCGGATATCGCCCACATTGCGGGGCTGGTGGCGACGGGGGTGCATCCTTCGGCCTTCCCGCATGCCCACGTGGTGACCACCACCACGCATAAAACCTTGCGCGGACCTCGGGGCGGATTGATTCTCTCCGACGATGAGGAGATCGCCAAGAAGATCGATCGCAAGGTCTTCCCGGGAAGTCAGGGCGGGCCGCTCATGCACATCATCGCGGCCAAGGCCATCGCATTCGGCGAAGCCCTCAAGCCCGAATTCAAGACCTACTGCCAGCAGATCGTCAAGAATGCCCAGGCTCTTGCCGAAGGGCTGATCGAGCGGGGCTATCGACTTTGCAGCGGCGGCACGGACAACCATCTCATGCTCGTGGACCTGCGGCCGCGCGATGAAAACCTCACCGGGGCCGATGCCGAGGGATGGCTTGAATCCGCCGGGATCATCGTCAACAAGAATGGCATTCCCAACGATCCCCGCAAGCCGATGATTACCAGCGGCCTGAGACTGGGCACTCCCGCCCTCACCACCCGCGGCATGGAGGGCCAGCAGATGATGCAGGTCGCGGAACTCCTCGACCGCGTCATGGGTTCCAACGGCAACGAGGCGGTGTGCAAACAGGTCCGCGAGGAAGTGCGGTCGCTGTGCGCCGAATTTCCGACCCCCCATTAGCCCCACGTGAACACACGCGGGGCTCTTCCCTGACTACGTGAACACACGCGGGGCTCTTCTCCCGGATGCTCTGCCCCTTGCTAGGCGATTGACGTCGAGTTGACGATTCCCCTCAATGGGACGATGCTCGGGGGATGATCAAGATCGTGGCCGGAGAATTTCGAACAAGGAAGCTGCTGGTTCCGGCGGATGCGTCGATCAGTCGGCCCTACACGCATAGGGCCCGGGAAGCGGTATTCAATTTGCTCCGGGAATGGATCGAGGGAGCATCGGTGCTGGATCTGTATGCCGGGGTGGGATCGATGGGGCTGGAGGCGGTCAGTCGCGGGGCGAAGTCCGTGCTGCTGGTGGAGTTGGATAAGGGGATATTTGAATTGCTTGAGCAGAATATCGAAGCCCTGGGCTGTGGCGACCGGGCGGTGGCCATGCGGGCCGACGCGATGGGGATAACGGCGTTGGCGCGAGCGGCCCGCCCGGTGGATGTGGTGTTCGTCGATCCGCCCTATGAGAAGATGAAGGATGAGACCAGTCGGTCCCGCGTGCTGGATTTAGTCGCCAGATGCCGGGCGGTGATGGGAGAGGCGGGATTCGTGATCCTCCGGAGTCCGTTCGGGCGGGACGAGGCGGACCTGGAGGTCGCAGGTTTTGAGGGCCCGGAAGCGCACAAATATGGCAAGGACATGTGGGTGCTGCTCTACGCCCCGAAGACTGGGGGTGAGCAGGCGCAAGTGAACGATTAGTTAACGGCATGGGCCTCCAGCCCGTGCGAGGGGCGATGAGAACGGGTAGATACGCCCTGCGGGAGGGTTTCACCCATATCTCCTTGAAATTCATCAAAAACAATCGATTCGTGAATTTTTCACATTTTTGCGCGCAGGAGCGCCCCCGGCCCGTCATATCCGCACATGACCGTATTCATCAACCAACAAGACCCACGAGAAAGCGGAATAAAAATGAATCGAAAACACAGAACAAACACCGCGCGGCATGCCGCATTGATGATCTTGACGGCTTCGATGCCGATCGCGACGCCGAGCTTCGCGGGGACCGTTCCGAGTTTTCAGGGTCTGGGCGATCTGGGGGGCGTCAGTTTTAACAGCCAAGCTCTCGCCGTTTCCGCCGACGGCTCAGTGGTGGTCGGTGTTAGCATAAGCGCTTCGGGTGACGAGGCGTTCCGCTGGACGAGCGAGGGAGGCATGGTAGGACTGGGCGATCTGCCCGAAGGCAGCTTTCTCAGCCAAGCCAATGGTGTATCCGCCGATGGCTCGGTGGTGGTTGGTCGAGGCAGCAGTGCTTCAGGCCCCGAGGCGTTCCGGTGGACGAGCGGGGGCATGGTCGGCTTGGGCGATCTGGCTGGCGGCGGCTTTTTCAGCCTGGCCAATGCCGTGTCTGCCGACGGTTCGGTGGTACTCGGTCAAAGTCACAGCGTTTCGGGCTTTGAGACGTTTCGCTGGACGAGCGGGGGCGGCATGGTCGGCTTGGGAGATCTGCCGGGCGGCGG
>JADFSH010000192.1 GCA_022560875.1 Planctomycetota bacterium
GGCCGAAAAAGGCCGGGATCATCGCCGTCATGCTCGCCTGTCCGCCGCCGTAGTAGCCACCCGCGCCAAGGGCGATGAGCAGCAGGCCGATGATGATGGTGATATTCGCCATGTTGTGCTCCATTGTAACCGTGCGACCGAGAAACCGTCTCAAACAGGTGAATCATCGATCACCATACGGTCAATCGGTATCTCAGGCGTCTTTACACCTGAATTCGATCATCCTCCGCAGCAATCAGGGGCTGCAACCTCTCCTCTCTGGCCCTACAATGTGCCTGCCCCCGGAAAACTCCCCCGGAAACCCGGGAATCGTGTCCTGAAACCTTGAGGAAAATCATGCCCTACTACTTCAAACTCGGCCAGCTCCCCCCTACCCGGCATATCCAGTTTCGTCGCCCGGATGGGGCGCTCTATTCCGAGGAAGTCTTCGGCACCGAGGGTTTCGTCGGTCCCACTTCCACCCTCTACCACATCCACCCCCCCACTCAGGTCACGGGATGGAAAGCCCTCTACTCCACCAGGGTCGAGTATGTCGAACGCGATGTCATGCGAATGCGCCACCTCAAAAGCATGCCCATGCCCCCGGACGGGGATCCCATCACGGGGCGGAAGGTGCTTTTTGGCAATGCCGATTGCGAGATGAGCGTGTGCGTGCCCGCCGAGCCCATGAACTACCACTACAAGAACGGCATGGGTGATGAGTGCATCTTCATCCACCACGGCTCGGGCACCGTGTTCACGGTGTTCGGCACGCTGCCCTTCCGGCCCAAGGACTACATCATCATCCCCAAGGGGACAATCTACAAGATGGTGTTCGATGATCCTGATAAGGATGAACCGAACCCCCGCTTCCTGGTCATCGAAACGTGCAACGCTTCGCACATCATGCCCCCGCCGCGCTATATGTCGAAAAAGACCTCGCAATTCCTGGAGCATGCGCCGTATTGCGAACGGGATCTGAACGTGCCCGATCTGCCCCTGACGTATGACGAGGCGGGTGAGTTTGAGGTGCGGATCAAGGCGATCAACAGTGTCCACAGTTACATCTACGACTATCACCCGCTGGATGTGGTGGGCTGGGACGGCTGCTATTACCCCTACATATTCAACATCGAAAACTTCAGCCCCATCGTGGGCAAGGTCCACATGCCGCCCCCGACCCACCAGACCTTCGAGGCGCATAATTTCGTGATCTGCTCGTTCTGTCCGCGGATGCTGGATTTTCATCCTCTGGCAATTCCGATCCCCTACAACCACTCGAACATCGATTCGGATGAAGTGCTCTATTACGTCGAGGGCGACTACAAGGCCCGCAAGGGTATTGAGATCGGCTCGCTGACCCTCCACCCGCAGGGGATACCTCACGGCCCCCACCCCGGCACGGTCGAGGGTGCGCTGGGCAAAAAACACACCGATGAACTGGCGGTGATGTGCGACACCTTCGCTCCGCTGTATCCGACCAAGGCTGCGCTTGATATCGACGACCCTGACTACCCGGCAAGCTGGAAGGGCGATCATGTCCCCAAAACCTCGGGAATGCACATGCCCAATGGCGAAGTCAGAAAATCGGATGAATCCAAAGTCCCTTCTGAATCCCCGACGAACACGTGGACGTAAAATATGTACCCCCGCAGGATGATCAATATGAAACGCCACGCCTATCTCCTTTTGCTTTGCCTTCTGCCTCTGCTTGCCCTCGCGCAGGGTAAGGACACATCCCCGCCCGCATCGCAGCCCGATGCCGACGAAAAGAAGCCGAAGATCGAGAAGGTTGTCATTGCGGAGCAGAAATTCAAGCTCGAACTTGCCGCGGATCCCGTCTCCCGGGCCCAGGGGCTGATGGGGCGTGAGAAGCTTGAGAAAGAACGGGGGATGCTCTTTGTCTATCCCCGGGCGGGGATCCGCAGTTTCTGGATGATGAACTGCCTCATCGACATCGACCTGATCTTCCTCGATCCCAAGGGCCGCATCGTCGCGCTCCATGAGATGAAAAAGGAAGCCCCGCAGGGTGAAAAAGAAACCAATGCCCAATATAGTCGTCGCCTGAAGCGATATCCCAGTCGCCGCAACGCCCAGTACGGCATCGAACTGCGCAAAGGCTCAATCAAGAAACTCAAGCTGAAGGTCGGTCAGACGATCAAACTTGATTTCAAGCGTCTGACGAAGCTGGCCAAGTGAGCATGTGAATGCGAGAATAGAGAGGGGATTTGGACCTGGCATCCTCACGGGACAAACCGGGATATGAACAGCCCTTCAACCCAACCAAGCATCCGCCGCAAACGCTGGTCCGTGCGACGCAAGACGCTGCTGATTCTCATTGCCCTGGCCGCACTCTGGGGCGGCTACGAGATCGTCTGGCGGGTGACGGGCGAGCCGGCCCCGGTCGTGGACTACTTCGCAAAGCTAAACGATCTCGTCGCCTCCTACCAGACCGATTCCGGAGAAAACGGCTGGGAATCGCTTATGGAAGTACTGGTATTGTTCGATGAGATCGAGGCGGATGCCGTGGACATCAAAAACAGTGAAGATGACCTCTACACGGACACGTTTTTCGGGCCGTTCCGCAAAAATCCCTACGAGCCGGATCGCTATGCGCGTGAAGTGTTCGTCATTGAGCAGATGGAGCTGCGCGGCGTCAACACTGCCCTGCAACAGGTGGCGGATATGCCCGTGCTCAAGCGGACTTATGCCGGAGGGGGCTTGGTCATCGCCATCAGCCCAATCACCGAACTGAGTCGATTTCGCGGGCTCGCCAAGGCCCGTTCCGCTTCCATGCGTCTCGCTTCCGAGACCAATGATTTTAACAAGCTTGTTGCCGGATTCGAGCAGTGCCTGGCCCTCGCCCGCGCTTCAGGTTCCCAGGCAACCCTTATCGAGCGACTTGTGGGCTATGCCATCACCGGTCTGACCTTTGGCGAGCTTTCCTGCATTCTCATGGAGCGTCATCTCGATGAGCCGACCTGTCGAGCGCTGCTGGCGGCAATGGACCGCCAACTGAACTGGCCGCCCCCGGAAATCACCATCGAGGCCGATCGTATCTCCACTCTCGATTCGATACAGAACTGCTTCACCGATGATGGTCACGGTAGCGGGAGAATCGACCCCGACAATTTTAGCCTGCTGACCGGTGGTAACCGCGTGTTAGAAGGCATCAGCAGTATCTTCCAGGCCGGACGCAAAGAGACCACGGACAAGACTCACGAAATCTACGATGAGCTGGTCAGACTCTCGCGTCTAACCTACCGTCAACGCCGCGAGGCAGCCGGCCAGCTCGACATGTCCATCGAGAACCTTTCCTTCCGTCACCACTTCCTCAAGCTGCTGCTTCCGACCCCCGCTCGATGGCTGGACTTTAACGATGGCACCCTCATGCAACAGCGCAGCAAGCGTCTCATGCTCCACCTGGAAATCTTCTTCGCCCGTCACAGCCGCTATCCCGATTCCCTCGATGAACTGGTTCCCGACATTCTTCCCGAAATGCTTCTCGACCCCCTCACCGATGGGCCGTTCTTCTATCGCCGCCTCGTTGGCGAGGCCAGCGGCCTGCCGTATGTTCTTTATTCCGCAGGCCGGGACGGCATAGACGACCACGCCGGGCTTGAGATCACCGATGTCGAAGCCGCATTCGTACTCCACGGCTACGGCCCGGATGGCGGCGATATCCTCCTCAACCAACCCCGCGAAATCCGACAGGAATATGAGCAGTAGATCACGCAGACAAACCGGGATATGAACATGCCTTCGCCCCAACCGAATCTCCGCCGCAAACGCTGGTCCATACGCAGGAAGACGCTGGTTATTCTTCTTATTCTGGCCGTGCTCTGGGGGGGCTTTGAGATCGTCTGGCGGGTGACCGGCGAGCCGGCTCCCGTCGTGGACTACGCCGCCCGACTTGTGGAGTTGACGGAGTCGTATCAGCCCACGGGGGAGACGAACGGGTGGGACACGCTGATGGAGGCGATCATTGCTTTCGATACCGGCCTAGCGACGGCACTGGAGGCTGACATCGGCCGGGAGATCATCCGGGGCGGATTCGACGCGACGAGCGAGGTGGAGTTTTTCGCCATGCGCAAAGGCGAACTCGTCCTCGATCAGTTCCCGCGCGAGCTCATTGCTCTGGAGCGGATCGCCGCCGAGGGCACCTGGGAACTGATCGATGACGCGATGGCAAGCCCGCGGATCGTGCGGCCGAAGTTGGGTGCCGCGCCACTGATCCGCGCATTCTTTGGTGGCGAACTCTCGAAAATTCGACAGATGGCGAAGGCGAGACAGGCGAGCATGCGGCTGGCTGCGACGCGAGGCGAGCACGACGAGGTGGTCCATGCATTTGAGCAGACGCTTGCTTTGGGTCGCATCTGTTCAAGCCAGTCCTTCCTCATCGATCGGCTGGTGGGAATGTCCATTTACGCCCTGGCAACTGGCGAGCTGCGCACACTGCTTGGCGAGTACGAATTCGACGAGACGACTTGCCAGTCTCTGCTGGCGGCGATGGATCGCCAGTTTTCGCGCCCGCCGTTGGCGCTATGCCTCGAGGGCGAACGCATCATCTTCATGGATCAGATCCAGAACGTATTCACCGACGATGGACACGGCGATGGCCGATTCGACCCGGCGCGGTCCATGATGGGCACCGGGGCGGGAGTCGTCCCGCCCAGTGGGTCTTCGGTGCTTTCGATACTTGAGTCGGTCTATGCCGCGGGCCGCAAGGAGACGACGGAAGTCACCAATCGCATGTACGACCTTTTGATCGAAGCGTCCAAGCTGACGAGAACTGAGCGCCTGGCGCGCTTCGGGAGTTTGGATCAGGAGATCGAAGCTCTCTCGCCCCGGCATTCCCTTCTGAAGATCATGTTGCCATCGATCAAGAAAGCACTTGCGTCAGAGGACTCTACTGAAATGCAGCTGGTGGGTACACGACAACTCGTGCTTCTCGAGATCCACT
>JADFSH010000193.1 GCA_022560875.1 Planctomycetota bacterium
ACACCAATGGCTTGCCATTGACGGTTGTATTGAGGATGGGGAAGTCCCTGCGGATGCGCTTGACTTCGAACTGAGAAGTCGGGGAAGCGTCGGATAATGCCGTCGGCACGCGGCTCATCAGAGGCCTCCCTGCAATAACTCACCCCGAGGCAGCCGATCGAGTAAAACCCGTTCGAGCCGGGTCCGCAATTCCTCGATCTTGATTTCGGCAATGGTCTCGTTGGCGAAAGCGTAGATGAGCAGGGTCTTTGCCGCGACCTTGTCGATACCCCGGGACTGGAGATAGAAAAGCTGGCTCTCCTCGATCTGGCCGATCGTCGCCCCGTGCGTGCATTTGACATCATCTGCGAAGATGTCGAGTTGGGGCATGGTGGTGATGGAGGCTTCCTCGGAAAGCAGAAGGTTCATGCTCGTCTGTTTGGCGTCGGTCTTCTGGGCGTCGGGGGCGACATAGATACGACCACAGAACACGCCCCGCGACTGATCGTCCAGAACGGTCTTGTAATACTCCCAACTGTTGCAGTTGGGTTTGTTGTGATCGATGCGGAGATAATTGTCCACATGCTGTCGGCCATGACCGATGGTCAGGCCGTTGAAGGTCGCCTCACACCCTTCGTCATCCAGCGCGCAGTTCAAGTTGTTGCGTACGAGCCTGCCCCCGAAGGAGTAATTGTGCGAGGTGACGTTGCTGCTTCGATGCTGTCGGACATTGAGCGAGGAAATGTGATACGCCTCTTCGCTTTCCTGCTCGATCTTGTAGTGATCGATGATCGCGTTTTCGCCGACGATGATCTCCGTCACCGGGTTGGTCAGGCACACGCCGTCGCCATCTGAGCCGTAGGTTTCGATGATCGTCGCGCGGCTGTTTTCTTCAGCCACAATGAGAATGCGTGGATGGGTCACCACCGCCGCAGACCCAAGGGTGGTGATAAATATCACATGCACGGGTTTTTCAAGATCGACGTCACGCGGCACAAGCAAAAACAAACCGTCTTCGATGAACGCCGTGTTCAGGGCGGTGAATACTTCGCGCTCTATTTCCGCACAACTCCCCAGATGCGGGGCGATCATATCAAATGACGACTCGCTGATTGTCGCGATGCTTTCCAATCGAACCCCGGCTTCAAGCGTACCCACATCCGACAACTCGGCAGCGAACCGGCCATTGACAAAAACCATCTGATGGCAGGACGTGTCGCTCAGCGTGTAAGGAGTGATGCTTTCCTTCGTGATGCTCCCCGACGCCGGTTTGAAGGTCGTGGTCGTGATCGGCTTGATGTTGGTGTACCGCCACTCCTCATCGCGTCGCGTGGGAAAGCCCAGCTCGCGGAATCGCTCAAACCCCTTGCTGCGAAGTTCGTGCAGGGGTGATTGCGTATCGAGAGCCTCGAAAGCGGCCTGGAACGTGTCGGATTCAATCATAGCTTGGGTTGTCATGGATTCTCCGACACTTATACACTGACAGGTTCGTTGATTTCGCCGTTGATGAAAGAATAGCCGTTTTCCTCGAGTTCGAGGGCGAGTTCCTTGCCGCCGGACCTGACGATCCTGCCGTCCAGGAGAACGTGCACGAAATCGGGGACGACGTAGTTGAGCAGACGCTGGTAATGGGTGATGAGGATGAACGACCGGTCGGGGCCGCGGAGCTTGTTGACCCCCTCGGCAACGATCCGCAAGGCGTCGATATCGAGGCCCGAGTCGGTTTCATCCAGAACCCCGAGACAGGGATCGAGCATCGCCATCTGGAAGATCTCGGCCCGTTTCTTTTCGCCCCCGGAGAAGCCTTCATTGACTGCCCGGTCGAGCAGGCTCTCGTCCATGTGGACGAGTTTGAGCTTTTCCTTGATGAGTTCCAGAAAGTCGAAGGCATCGAGTTCATCGAGACCCCGGTGCTTGCGCATGGCGTTGACCGAGGCCTTGAGAAAGTACTTTGTGCTCACGCCCGGCACTTCCACGGGGTATTGAAACGCCATGAACACGCCCTCGCGGGCCCGCTCGTCGGGTTCCAGGTCGAGCAGGTTCTTGCCCTTGAAGAGGATCTCTCCTTCCGTGACTTCGTAACACGCCTCCCCGGCGAGTACGCGGGCGAGAGTGCTCTTGCCCGAGCCGTTGGGGCCCATGATGGAGTGCACTTCACCGGCATTCACGACAAGATCAATGCCTTTGAGGATCTCTTTGCCTTCGATGGAGGCGTGCAGGTTACGAATTTCGAGCATGGTCATGAGTCTGATTACTTTCTTTTTTCACCACAGAGACACAGAGAACACTAAGAGAATGCTTTTTCAATCCCAAGACCCAGGTCTCAAGACTCATCCGACGCTTCCTTCGAGGGAAACTTCGAGCAGTTTTTTCGCCTCCACGGCAAACTCCATGGGCAGCTCGGCAAAGACTTCCTTGCAGAAACCATTGATGATCATCGAGATGGCATCCTCCGTCGAGATGCCCCGCTGATTGCAGTAGAAGATCTGGTCCTCCCCGATCTTTGACGTCGTCGCCTCGTGCTCGATGTGCGAGGAGGAGTTGGCGACCTCGATGTAGGGGAAGGTGTGGGCGCTGCACTTGTCGCCCATGAGCATGGAGTCGCATTGGGTGAAGTTGCGGGAGTTGGTCGCTTGCTTGAGCACCTTTACCTGGCCGCGATAGGTGTTCCGTCCGACCCCGGCGGAAATGCCCTTGGAGATGATGTAGCTTTTCGTGTTTTTCCCGATGTGGATCATCTTGGTGCCGGTGTCGGCCTTCTGATGATGGTTGGTCAGGGCCACGGAATAGAACTCGCCGATGGAATTATCCCCCTGCAGGATGCAACTCGGGTACTTCCAGGTGATGGCCGAGCCCGTCTCCACCTGGGTCCAGGAGATGCGGCTGTTGTCGCCGGCGCACTTGCCGCGCTTGGTCACGAAGTTGTAGATGCCGCCCACGCCCTCGGCATTGCCGGGATACCAGTTCTGGATCGTCGAGTACTTGATCGTCGCGTCCTTCATCGCGATCAGCTCGACCACCGCGGCATGAAGCTGGTTCTCATCCCGCATCGGAGCGGTGCAGCCCTCAAGATAGCTCACATGGCTGCCTTCCTCGGCAATGATCAGCGTTCGCTCAAACTGGCCGGTGGAGATCGCGTTGATCCGGAAGTACGTGCTCAACTCCATCGGGCACTTGACCCCCTTGGGGATAAAGACGAACGAGCCGTCCGTGAACACCGCCGAGTTGAGGGCGGCAAAGAAATTGTCGTTGGGCGGCACGATCGAGCCGAGATATTTCCGGACCAGCTCGGGATGCTCCTGTACCGCTTCCGAGAATGGGCAGAAGATGATGCCGACTTCATGAAGCTTGTCCTTGAAGGTCGTGGCCACGGAAACGCTGTCGAAAACCGCATCGACCGCCACCCCCGCGAGGATCGCCCGCTCCTCCAATGGAATGCCGAGCTTTTCGTAGGTCTCCAGCAGCTTGGGATCGACCTCATCGAGGCTCTTGGGGCGATCGGCATCCGACTTGGGGGCGGAGTAATAGCTGATGGCCTGGAAATCGATCTTGTTGTACTCGAGGTTCTGCCAGTTGGGCTCGGTCATGGTGAGCCAGTTGCGATATGCCTCCAGCCGCCACTGAAGGAGCCAGTCCGGCTCGTTTTTCTTGGCGGATATCGCCTTGACGACATCCTCATTCAGGCCGGGAGGCAGGGTGTCGGACTCGATGTCCGTGACGAACCCCCATTTATACTCATCAGTTTGTTCCCATTGATCGATAGGGTCGGAGGTGGTGGTGCTGGACATTCTGAGAATGCTCCGGTGAGTTGGGTATGAGACAAATCGGGTATATTTGATACGACTAGCAGCATAAGCTAGAACGATTCTAGTTCTCGATTCCGTCTCAGTCTCACCTGAGGACATATTAGCGCGATATTTTTGCCGTTCCCCTCCGCTGGCTCCCATTCAGGATTTTCTGGTTCATTCAGCCTCTTCACCACTTTTATGTACGTCATGCCGATATATGGCATATCATAAGACTCGACACGCTCAGCCCTCTGCTCAGAGCGACCCAGGCCCCCCGGCCACCCCCGGTTCCCGCCCCTCCCGGAAGCGCCAGTATGCCCCTCCGGCAGGTAATTTAGGGCCCCTTGGTCAAGGAGACCATTTTCATGGCCGTCACCATCACCGAAAATGCCGCCAAGGAAATCTGCAATATCGTCCGCCAGCAGGAACTCGATCCCGAAAAGATCAGCCTTCGCGTCGGCGTCAAGGGCGGCGGCTGCTCAGGCTTCAGCTACCTGCTCGACCTGACCGAGACCCAGAAGGACTCCGATGAGATGTGGGAAACCACATATGAGCTGCCCGCTCCCAAGGGTCTGACCAACGGTGATGCCAAGGTAGACGCGGCCAAGGAAACGATTTCCTTCAACGTCCGGGTGATCTGCGACCCCAAGAGCTACCTCTACCTCAACGGTACCGAGATTGATTTCAAGGATGAGGTCATGGGACGCGGTTTCGTCTTCACCAACCCCAACGCCACCAGCACCTGCGGCTGCGGCTCCAGCTTCAGCGCGTAAAACACTTTTTCTGAACCCCCATCAAAGCCCAGGGATCGCCATCCCCGGGCTTTTTTTACGCGCGATTCATGTATCATGAGTAAGCGAAATTCATCTACATAGGAGCGGGACGATGAAAACCCTTGTCATTCTCAGCTTGCTTGCTGCATGCTTATCAGGTTGCTCCATGACTGCCAGGAGCAAGAGTGATACATCTTCACGCAGCGTCTTCCGCCCCGTCAATACCTATTCAATCGTCTGCCGCGACCCGGAAACCGGGGAGTTGGGCGTCGCCGTCCAGTCGCATTGGTTCAGCGTGGGGTCGGTCGTGCCCTGGGCCGAGGCCGGGGTGGGAGTGGTGGCGACCCAGTCGCTGGTTG
>JADFSH010000046.1 GCA_022560875.1 Planctomycetota bacterium
TGGCTGGCCAGGCGCTGCGTTGACGTCGTCAGTGCAATCGAGCTGCCGGACTTCCCGAATTTTGCCACCAGTATCGTCGGAATGCCGGTTCGCCGACGCGCCCTCGCCCCCGCCCCCGCCCCCGGTATCGAATCCGGACAGGTCCAGGCATGCCGGAGTCAACTGGGGCTTGAACCCGATCGACAGACGCTGCTGGTCACCGGGGCATCCCAGGGATCGACCAGCATCAACGAGTTCATCGTCGCCATGGCCGAGCGCGAGCCGGATGTCTTTGAAGGCTGGCAGATCCTCCATCTTGCCGGCACCGGGGCGGAGGAGAACTTGGAAAAACGCTACGAAACGACGGGGGTTCCGGCCCTGGTCCGGCCTTTTCTCCATGACATGGGTCTGGCCTGGGGGGCGGCAGACCTTGCCCTGAGCCGGGCCGGAGCCAGTTCCGTGGCTGAAGCCGCCTGCAATTCTGTCCCGACGATCTTCCTCCCCTACCCCTATCACCGGGACATGCATCAGAAGTTCAATGCCCGACGAATGGTGGAGATGGGAGGGGCCTTGCTGGAAACGGATGCGATCGAAGTCGAGGCAAATCTCAAGCGAATCGGGCCCCGGTTGCGCGAACTCATGACGAACCCCCTCAAGCTCTTGGCCATGCGATCAGTGCTGAGATCGAACGTACCACCTGATGCCGCCCTCATTGTGGCCAGGATGCTTATCGAGAAATCCTGCTGACATCCTGCCGGTTTTTACTGCCCTTTGGCAACAATATATCGGACGCTTGAGAGAATGAGAGGAAATCAGCGTGAGTGTTTGAGATCCGGGAGTAGAATCGTGAGTCCTGTTTCCTCGCGCGAGAAACGCATGACTGAATCAAGACCGTGGACCAGATGTGTTCTTCTTTTATCACCGGGTAAGGGAGATTCTGCACGAATGAAAAGCCTGATCGCCACCCGCGACTGGCATGTCGTTGAGCAAAGCGACGCGTACCTGGCCCTGGCCGAGTTGTGCATTCGGCGCAGGGCGATGGTCTCGCGAGCCGCCTGGGGTCTCTCCGGTCGTGAGTCGCAGGCCCTGGTCATCGCGGAGCCGGACCAACAACCGGAACTCGTTCAGTTCATCGCCGCCATGCGTAAATATGTTCCCGGCGCGCCGATCCTGAAGGTTGAAGACGATCGACTTGTCTCGCTTGAAGAATCTCCCGGCCACAAAGCAACACCATCCGAAAACACCTTGCCCGATCCTGATCCCGCCCTGATCGAAGTTCCCGCCAATAGAAGGGTGCCACTACGGCTGGTCACCCCGGATCCGGAAATCCTGCCTTCAACTCGCCCCGAAACCGCATCATCACCAGACTATAATCACGAGGACGAGTTGACACCCGGCATCACCCCGGAAGAAATCGACATGCTGCTGGCCACTCCTCCGACAGGTGAGAAAGCTCCATGAAAGAGCCAAATCGATCAAGAAGATTGCGTAAGGGGAGACTGTTGATGGTGGGTAAACCACCCGGCCATGAGGAACTCGAACAGTCCCTCAATCAACCCTGTCTGCATGCTGCCAATCTTTTTGAAGCGATCGGCGAACTCGCCAGCGCCGCGGTGCCGGTCGCCACGGTCCTCATCAACGCTGACTGTCTGCCGGCCAACGCCGCCGGAGCGATCGAGGCCCTGCGCCGCACCGATCCCTCGTTGCGCGTGCTGTTATCTGTGGTATCCAACGCTTCGGGTGATGCGATTGTCGAGGCCGGCAAGATCTGCGATCAGGTGTTGAACGAATCAATCCTTCCCGATGAGTTGCGCCGGATTATCGAAGCGGAAACAGAAGATGCTTCGTGGGAGATCTCATCACATCCAGGCAAAGATTCACCTGAACGACAAGCAATAAGACTCCCGGTTGAAAAACCTGGAGATCGGCTCCAGGTTGAAGCTCATTTGATTGAGACACTCAAAACAGCACCGACAAGACCCCTTGAAATGGATGATGCTGACTTCCCCCTGGTCGAGCCTCCTCGCAATCATCAGACCGAGACGCTGGGTGACACTGATCTGGTGCAAGCTGCGATGTCCGATCCCAAAGGATTGCTCGATACCGCACTTCGACTCATGATCCAGAAAACAGGCTGGAAAGATCTGCGTTTTGAGGCGAGCGAATCAATGCCTGCCGGGATAACGACCGTCGATGTGACGAGTAGCCAGACTGTTTTCGGTCGGCTGGCGACGGAACAGGCCCCACGCGAAACCCTCAAGCCGTGGGCGGACTGGCTTGCCACCTGGCTCATGCTGGATAGGCGTTTCCGCGACTATCGGCGCATGGCCTTTCAGGATGATCTGACCGGGGCGTGGAATCGTCGCTATTTCTTCTCATTCCTCAGCGACACCATCCGCAAAGCCTCGCGTATCCGCCGACCAGTGACGGTCATGGTCTTCGATATTGACAACTTCAAGAAATACAACGACGAGTACGGCCATGCCTCCGGGGACGAAATCCTGATTGAAACCGTGCGTCTGCTTCATTCCGACATCCGCCCCTGCGATCGGGTCTGTCGTATCGGGGGGGACGAGTTCGCGGTCATCTTCGCCGACCTCGATGGGCCGCGGGAGGTCGGCTCGTCGCATCCGGAAACGGTCGAGAAGATCGCCCGGCGTTTTCAAACCCAGATCTGCGAAATGAACTTCCCCAAATTGGGCATCGACGCACCGGGCACCCTGAGTATCTCCGGTGGTCTGGCGACGTATCCCTGGGACGGCTCGGACCCTGAGACACTTCTCAGGCATGCTGACCAGCTTTCCCTTCAGTCCAAGCGCAAAGGCAAAAATGTCTTGACCTTCGGGCCGGGTACCCGACAGATGCACTCCGACCCCGGGATCGACAGGGATTCCGAGTGATAGAATGATCGCTCCGAGTTTTAGAACGGTCCCTCACCCGGTCGATGGTCTGTAGATGGCCGGTCGCATCGTCATCATCTCCGACACTCACCTCGGCCGCCCGAAATGTGCGGCACTATCGGCGAAGGCCCTGCGCCCGATCTGGAAAGATGCTTCGCGTCTGATCATTAACGGGGATATTGCCGAGATTCATCACCCGAATCATGCCGATGCCGCCGGAGAGCAGGTCATCAAATTATTTGAATACTGTGAGCGTGACGGGGTCATTCTCACCCTGCTGTCGGGCAACCATGATCCCTACATCAGCGATTTGCGACATGTGCATATCGCTGAGGGAAATATATTTGTCACCCATGGCGACGTGCTGCATCCGGCCATTGCGCCATGGAGTCCGAGCACACCTCGCATCCGCATCGCCTATGAGAAGGCGATTTCCGCCGTCGATCCGGAAGATCGGGATCATCTGATCTCGCGCCTGTCCGTCTCCCGTTACGCCTCCGCCCAGGAATGCCAGGCACTGGCGAATGCGGCATCGCAGTCATCCATAATGGGAATGCTCTTGAGACCCTGGGCCATCCTGCAGGTACTGCATTACTGGAAGGTAGTGCCGCGTATGGCGGCGCACTTTACGAAGTATCACTCTCCCGAGGCAAAGTTCATGATCTTCGGTCATACGCACCGACCGGGAATCTGGCATTTCGACGACATGACGGTCATCAACACGGGGAGTTTCGGATTTCCCGGTCGGCCCTGGGCGGTGACGATTGAAGACCGACAACTTTCTGTCTGGAGAATCCTGCGTCGCAGCGACACGTATTGCCTGGCGGAAACTCCTGTCCGAACTTACGAGTTGCCGGTGCGTGTCTCCTCCCCGTCGGCGTTGAATACCCGACCGGTCAGTGAACGCCCCAGCGCCGCGGTGATATGACGACCGGCGGCAAAGAGTTTTTCCAGATCCACTCCGGTCTGACAGTCCATCTGCTCACACATGTAAACCAGATCTTCGGTGGCGAGATTGCCCGCCGCCCCCGGAGCGTAGGGGCAACCTCCCAGACCCCCGCAGGAAGCATCGAAACTGAATACCCCGAGCTCCATGGCTCGATACACGGAAGCCAGAGCCGTTCCCCGAGTATTGTGAAGATGCAGCGTCGTCTGGGATGGATCCAGCAGACCTTCGAGTTCGTCGTAGAGCAGCTCTATGTCGGTGGGAACCGCCACCCCGATTGTGTCACCCAGATCGATCTCGTCCACCCCCAGATCGAGAAGCTGCTGGGCGACCTGGCGTACCCGGGATGGGTCGATCGGCCCTTCGTAGGGACAGGCCACGGCGCAACTGATATAGCCGCGCACGCGCAATGACGATTGCTTTGCTTCTTTCACAACCATTCGGTAGCGCTCGATCGACTCGTCAATGGTTGCGTTGATATTTTTTCGACTGAATGTTTCACTTGCGGCGGCAAAAATCGCGATCTTGTCCAGCTTCACTTCCAACGCCCGCATCAGACCCTTGAGATTGGGCACCAGCGCTGAATAGACCACCCCTTCCCGTCGCTGAATGTTGGTAAAAACCTCGTCGGCATCGCCAAGCTGCGGCACCCAGGTCGGGCTGACAAAACTGCTGACCTCGATTTCCGCCACCCCGGATAATGAAAGCATGTTGATAAAAGCGACCTTGTCTCCCACGCTGACTACGGATTTTTCATTCTGGAGCCCGTCACGGGGACCGACATCAGTGATTCGGATGTCCTGCGGGAGGCTCATATGATCATCCTAGAGCGGGTTCGCTTCACAAGTTTCTCGTCGATGATAGGGATTGAGTCAGTAGCGATGGGCACATGGCCTGAAGCTTCTCCCGATCTGATTAGGAAAACAGCACCGGCACAATCTCCCCCGCTTTGCCGATCAGTTCCACATCGGCGAGATGGCTCGCCCCGCTGGGCTGGGTATTGACGATGATGATCCTTGCCCCTCCGGATTTTGCCAGTCCGATCAAGCCTGCGGCGGGGTAGACTTCGGCGCTGGTGCCGATCACCAACAGGGCATCGCATTCAGCGCAGGCATCCTCGGCCCGTTGCCAGGATTCCGCAGGAAGTGATTCACCGAACCAGACGACTCCGGGGCGCAGGGGCTGACCACAGTTGGGGCAGTCTCGCAAGGTTGGCGGATTCGCCAGATCGATGGCTTCCTCGAAACCGCATCGAGCGTGACAGTGATCGCGTGCGATCGTGCCGTGCAATTGAATGACTTGTTCCACTCGAACTCCGGCACGATGGAGCAGATCATCGACATTCTGCGTTATGTGGATCATGTCCGGTTGGGAAGCAAGCGCTTGATGGGCGGAATTCGGCTCGGCTTCGGCCACCGAGCGTCTTCGCGCTGCGTACCAGTCCATGACCAGGTTCGGATCGTCGGCAAACCCTTCGGGTGAAGCGAGTCGCATGGGGTCGTGTTTCGTCCACAAGCCGCCGGATTTCGCATCACGAAAGGTGGCGACCCCCGATTCGGCGCTGAGACCGGCTCCTGAGAAGGAGACCATTCGCGTGGCGGCTGTGAGTATTTCCCGCCCGCACTTGAGCGAATCGGAATTCATCTCGGAGATATTCCACCTGCGGCATCCTGCATGGCGGGGTCCGGCTGCGGGGGAGGGATTTTCGCGGAAGCCGCGTCAAACGCCGCTTTGGCATTGGCATTATCGACAAGCTGGCTCTCAAAACGAACGTTGATTTCATCGCGCAGACGCGCCGCCGCATCTTTTTTCACCGTGCTTATCGAATCGAGTACGCTGATCCAGGACAGGAGCGAGCCATCGAGTTGCCTGGCCACATCCCAGTGTCCGATGAGTAGCGCCGTGTGAAACTTGAGCCTAGCAAGCGTCGAACCGGATTGTATGTTCGGCAGGGTATCCAAGAACTCGTACGCACGCGGGACTTCGCCGAGTTCAAGAAGAATGGGAACCAGACGGGCGATGATTGAAGATCGATCCTGAACCGCCACTTGTTCCTCAGGAAGCACGGCGATGCGTCCCAGCAGGATCGATCGAAGTTCGAGTGGGGCGTAGGCAAGACCCTGGAGATTGTTATCAATTTCCAGACTCAGTGATGATGGCAGACTCAAAGTGTACGCTTTGACGGCACTCTCCCAAAGACCCTGATGCTCAGGCATGGGCCGGAGCGTGGCGAGTCGACGGAACCCCGTCATATCGGAAGTACCACCCTTGAACGACCGGACGGCATAGGGGTAAATAATCTCATCAGTCCCACGATCAAGCAGGGGCTGGCGATGACCTCGTCGGGCAAAGCCTTCCGCTATGGCGCGTCGGACATTGAGATCTTCATCATCGAGCTTGGACTCAAGTTCAATCAGCTTGTCTTCATCGGCGATGAGGGCTTTCAGCCGAAGTAGCGGTGTGTTTTGTCTATTATTCAGCGCTGCTGCGAGGCTCGTTTGAGTTGTTGCCCGGGCTGCTTCGGTGACGTGCTCGCTGAGAAGAAGTTCCCAGAGGGCGGCGGCGGCGGCATCGCAAAAAGTCTCATCCGAGAGTAGGTTGCACAAGGGTTCGAGTGCGTCAGGTGAGGTTCGCGCGGTGAGGATTTTGAGATAACTGGAGATGACATCGGGATTCGATTCATTGCTTATCGCCTGGGCAACCCGGTCGGCGATCGTCGGATAACCGAGAGAATCCAGCAACTCCGCGGTCTGGCGACGAATCACCGGCTTCTCGTCGCCCATTTGTGCCGCCAGCTTATCCTGAAGCTCAACCGGTATGGTCGATGTGTCACGCAGGATTCTCTGGATACGCTCGATGGCGTATTCACGAACGCTGGAATCGGTATTCTCCAGCAGTTGCGGTAACTTGTTCAATCGATCCTGTTCCGTCAACAGGGGAAAAAGATCCTCATACACCTGAATCACAAGATCGTCCTTGACCTTGAGTTGGGCGCGCAGGTCATTGTTCTCATCAACCAGACGTGTGATTTGCGATTGCAGGTTGGCAATCATCACCCGGTCCCATTCCTCGAGCGGCTTCTCTCGAAACTCATCCCACCAGCCCAACCAGCTCCGGACGTTTGTGCCGTAGTTGAATCCGGTCAACTGGCTCAGCGCTTCGCACGCGGTGCTGTGAATAAGACTGCTCTTTCCTGGAGACTGTTTGATGATATCGATCAGTCTCGCGGCGCTTTCGCGACTGCGAAAGGCGCTCAGGGCGCGGATCGGTCCGAGTCGATTGTTCACGGTAGCCTGCTCATCAAGGGCAAGGGCCGCTATCTTGCGCAGGGCTTGATCTTCGTATTGAGTCAAGACTACCGACAGTCGATCGATGACGTCCTCCGGGCTGTTGGTCAGAGCGAAGACTGCGGGTTCGAGCAGACCCGCCACCGGCTCTGTCTGCTTATCCATGGCCTCAATGACCGCGAGGATGACCGGCGAACGTCCGCTGCAAAGAGCCTGATCCAGCACATCAAGGGCTTGCGTGAGCCTCATGAGAAGCAGCTCCTCCGCCGCATCCACTCTTCTTGAGGGATCAGAATCCGAGGATTCAAAAAGGGTTGCCTTGAACAGATCGAGCCGTCGCTGCTGGCTGGGGGTCAATTGAGGAGGCTGGGATTCGATGATTTCACGTGGTTCATGCCCCATCGCTCCCGGTGAGAGATTCCCGGCTGACGTAATAGTGGGCTCAGAGCAAGCGGAAACGAAAAGAACCACACACATGGCCGGAGTAGCCATTGAACTGAAATTGAATAGAAAACAGACTTTCATTGGTCCGATATCCAAGCTTGACTGAATCCTAGCCCCTATCATGGGGCTGAGTGTTCTTTCGTATCGGCTACTCTTCGTCTTTACTGGCAATCAAACCCACCTTCACGCACGAGCAAATGCATCCATGACCGACTGGTTTGACGCTGAAAAACACGCTGATCATGCCTTGGAATGGTTCGATCGCGGTCGCTGGGCCGAAGCCGAATCTGAACTGCGAAAGGCCTTGTCCCTGAACCCCAACCAGGCGGAATGGCACTTCAATCTGGGTCTGACCCTCGAAGCCTCAGGCCGTGACGCGGAAGCTCTGGTGAGCTATGAGCACAGTATTGAACTGACACCGGAGCATATCGACCCGATTCTCGCGGCCGGAATGGCCTGCAACCGTTTGGGCCAGTTCGCCAATGCGGACAGATGGTTCAGACGAGCCTTGAAACTCGATGACAGAAGCGACCAGGCTTATGCCGGCCTGATTGAGTGCCAATACCGTCAGGGGCAGCACGAGGATGCGGAAACATCCTTTTACTTGGCCCAGCAGGCTCTGGAACAACCCAGTGCGTCTTGCCTGTCAGCCATGGCTGCGAGTCTTTTTCAGCGCGGCGTCTTTGATCGTGCAGGATGGTGCTTGCGGGAAGCTCTCCGTCTGGAACCACAGATGCCGCGCTTGCGTGGCCGTCTGGCCTCGGTATTGGCAGCCACGGGCAAGCCCCATCGAGCCCTTCAGATGTATCTGCGTGAGCTTCAGGATGATCCGGGCAATATCGATACCCTGCATGACTATGGCGAATTGCTGCTCGATCTCGGTCGTTTACCGGAAGCCGCCGAAAAATACCGACGGATTCTCGAACTCGAACCGGCCAATGTTGCCGCCCACCATCAGCTAGGCCGAATCGCCATGGACGGCGGCAATTTCGAGCAGGGGCATCTTGAGTTTGAATTGGTTTATAAGCTGGATTCAAGATTTCCCCATATCCGACTGACCCTGGCGGAAGCATTGTTGAAACGGGGACGTCAGAAGCAAGCCAGACAATTATTACTTGAGCAGCTCGATCTGCTCAAGGCCGCTCAGGAAGATGAAGGGGCGTCTGAGAAGCAGTCTGATGATTCAAAGAGCTCGGATATCGACACAGTGGAGTTAGCTTCCCTTCTGCTTGAAGCAGCCCTGCCCAAACCCGCGGTGAGGCTCTTTGAGAAAGCCATTGAGCAATACGGGGAAAACCCCGGCCTGCTCCGCAAACTTGCCTTGACGAAATTCCAGACCGGTGATCGCGCCGGGGGTGTTTCTATCAGTCGTCGGGTGATTCGCATTGATCCGGAATGCCTGACGTCAATCCACAATCTCGCCTTGGCCGCTCTCGAGGAGGATCGGTTGATGACGGCGGCGGGTTGGGTTCGTCGTGGCCTGAAAATCGAACGCCATGACGACGGCCTCAGACGACTGAGGGCGCAACTCTGGATGGCATTGGCGACGGCGTTTTTCCGGAGGCTGTGGCGCGGTTTGCGAAACCGCTCGCCCTGACTAGAGTGTCGCGCTCGTATATGGCAGCAAAGCCATATATCGGGCCCGCTTGATCGCCTGGGAGATCATGCGCTGCTCATGTGCCGACACTCCCAGACGCTTCCGGGAATAGATCTTGCCATTGGGCGTCATGAGACGCCGTAGATCATCAACCGTACGATAGTCGATATAGGTCCGACCCCGGGTGTCGGCTTTTTTGTAATTGGTTTGTCTCGTTTCGCCACGAAAAGAATAGGCCATGGGTTGTGATCTCCATTCGTCATGGGTGCCTACAAAGCAGCCCTCACTCATGTCGTGAGGGCGACGCGGGTCCGTAGTGTAGCATCATCATGAGTCCGGGCAAGATGATGGCTTCACTTGACTAGTAAGGAGATCCAGAGCCAGTTCTACGCTCATTATTTGAATCAATCCGATAGGATGGCTATGTCTATGGAGCCCACAAGAGGAAAACCGATCATTGGAATCACCTCGGACGCGACCGGGGAGACATTCCAGGTCAGCCGGGCCTATTCGACCATGATCGCCGATGCCGGTGGGACTCCGGTGATCCTGCCCTGCCTCGTCTCGGGGGTGGAGAATTACATTCAGGGATGTAATGGCTTCGTATTCACCGGTGGCGATGACCCCATCATGGAGTGCTGGGGAATTGCAACCCATCCGAAGGCCAAAAAAATCGATCCTGAGAGGCAGGAATTCGAGCTTGCGCTCCTGGAAGCACTTGATCATGATCCGGACAAACCGGTCCTCGGCGTCTGTCTGGGAATGCAGCTCATGGGATTGCACGCGGGAGGAAAGCTCGATCAGTATCTGCCGGACACCCTGGACACGGCTGCGGCACACTGGGGCAAAAAACATCATGACATCTCAGGTGAACTGGGAAGGGGTGAGGTCCAGAGTCATCATCGCCAGGCCCTGACCGAAACCGGTAAACTGAGCGTCGTGGCGACCGCCCCCGATGGTGTTATCGAAGCGATCCGGGACGAAGACCGGCCCTTTTATCTCGGGGTGCAATGGCATCCAGAGCGATCGTCAAATGTCACCCTCGGTTTCGAGTTGTTTGAACAGCTTGTAAAAACAGCCCGGCGAGTGAATACGCCGGGCCGGGAATCCATGTCTGCATCGAAAGTGTCAGAGGATGCCGCGAGTCAATCAGCGCGAGTGTAGCGCATCTCCATGGTCTTGAATTCCTTGCCATCCGGGCCAGGCATGAAGATCTCCGCCACGAGGGTGTTGTCATCAATTATTTTTTCCGTGGCGCGGGTGGAAACATACTTGCCTTGCATCAAGTCAGGCATTTCTCCGGTGTAGGTGATCAGCCCATCCTTCTCAGTGCCTTCAGAAAGTGAAATTCCGGTGCTCATGTTTTCGAACCAGATCGAGACGTATTTCTGCTTGATGCGATCGAAGCCGACGAACCCTGTGCCCTCAAAGGGCTCCCCGTTGTACTCGCCGGTGAATTTCTGCTGAAGATAACGACCTCCCATGATCATTTTGTAGCTCGCCTTGCCCGACATGACTTCATAGGGAGTGTCAGGTTCCGACCACATCTTCAGATCCACGTTCCATTCCCCTTCTAGTCTGGCGAGTCGCTCGTGCTCCTGGGCCGGGGTGCCGTATTTCTCCATCGCCTCTTGCCACATCTTTTCCATGTCCGCCGGATCCTGCGTCGGCGCAAGGGTCATGGCGGCAAAGCCCATCGCTGCGCAGCCGCACGCAAAGCCCACAATGAATGTTCGAAGTCTCATGGCATTTCCTTTCCCTGTTGAATGGATGAATCGTAATCTCAGTGCTCAATTCAGGTCATTCAGACGATGACCAGCCGCGTCGGGTTGTACCAGTTATACCCGTCGTCGTCAAAGGAGCCGAGACACTCAAATAGGCTTGTTAGTGCCGTCCCAACGCGGGAATCACGTGACGGCAGGCAGCCACGCCGAAAGAAGATCAACCGCCGCTTGAAGATCCGTCTTGTGAATCGACTCCGTAACAGTGTGGATCTAGCGGGTTCCAACCACGACTGCGGCAGGGTTCACCCACAGATAGCCCAGATCATCAACGTGACTCACGTAGAAGCCGATCTTGTCCATGTGGGCGGCGATCATCACCCGTACGGCCGATTTGCTTTTCTTCGTTGAAGTCGGATTTCGCGTACAGATGAGTGAACCCATGGAATCGGTGCGACTATTATCGAACAAGCTCTTAATGTGCTTCCTTATCAGGTTACGGACGCGTTCCACACGTCCCGGGATTCCGGGTGTTTCGCAGAGTTCAGCGAGAAGATCGAGGTTTATGCGGGCTCCTGGTCTTGGGTCTTGGGTCTTGAGTCTTGGGCTTTCGGACTTTTCACTAATGCCAAGTGCCAAGTGCCTAATACCTCTCCTACCATCCATCATGCCGCACGACTCTCCGCTTCGCAAACTTCATGAAACCTACGTCACTTCCCTGACCCCTCCCGGAAAGGAAGCGAGGGCTCAAGCCGATCGACCCGGCGCGGCCCGGGGCCAGATGATCGCCCCCCCGGAAGTGGAGTATCTTCCCTACGGATGTTTCGCGGAGGGTTCCGAGTCGATCTGCCAGATGATCGCCAGCTTCGGGGGGGTCGAGGCCGAATATGCTGCGATGAAGCGCGGGGCGGGCCTGATGGACAGCGTTCACCGCTCCGTGCTGATGGTAACTGGAGCGGATCGTCGCGATTTTCTGAATCGCATGCTCACGCAGGAGTTGAAGGATTTTCAGGCGGGCATGGTCCGCCAGGCCTTCTGGCTCAATCGCAAGGGGCGCATCGACGCGGATCTGCGTTTGATCGAGTTCGGAGAGTTCATCATTATCGATGTTGATGTGTGCCAGATCGAACAGACCATGCAGTCGTTGAACGAGTTCATCATCATCGAAGACGTCCGGATCACGAATGCCGGTGACTCATTTCACCGGATCTCCATGCACGGTCCGGGTGCGCTGGAGGCTTTGGCGATAGCCACGGATACGCATGATCTGGAGTTGGATAACCTTCACGCGATCTCACTCGCCCTCGATGCCAATGGCGAATTGTTCGTCGCACGTGTCGATCAGACCGGGGAGATCGGGCTGGAGTTGTTTGTTCCCCGCGACTATGTGGAACGGGTATGGACCACGCTCCTGAAAACGAATGAGGTGGGTGCGAAAAAGCGTCGTGTTCGACCGATCGGCTGGTACGCGTTCAACATCGCCCGGATTGAAGCGGGAACGCCTCTCTTCAATATCGATTTTGGTCCCACCAACCTGCCGCATGAATCTGGAGTACTCAGTGATCGAGTTTCGTTCACCAAGGGCTGTTATCTGGGACAGGAAATCGTGGCCCGGATAGAAAGCCTCGGCAAGCCCAAGCGGATGCTGGTAGGACTGAAAATGGGTGAAGACCGCCTCCCCGTGGAGGGCGCGGCAATTTACGAAAAGGATGGGGACCAGACCGGTGACCAGGTCGGAGTGGTGACGTCGAGCACTTTAAGCCCCATGCTCGGAATGCAATCGATCGCCTTCGGCATGCTGCAAACATCAATGACGGAGATGGGATCGACAGTGCTGGTGGAGTCTGAGGGTGAACGAGTCAGCGCCCGGGTTCACGAGCTTCGGTTCCTGCCGATGAAGTCGGATTCATCCAACCAGAAGGAATGAAGCTGATAGTGAATACGGTGTTGCCTCCACGTGAATACTCAACGCCGTCACTCATGGGTGAAGTCAGCGGCATGGAGATCGTGCTGCTGGTCGCGGGAATCCTGCTGACCATCATTGTCGCATCCATATTCCTGGTGATATTTCTCAGGATGAGAAAAGATCAATAAGGATTTGTTTGGGCAACGTGTCGGCGGCGTCGGCCCCCGCCCCCGATGATGAGGCCGAGAAGGACCAAGGCGGTTGCCCCGGGGGAGGGTACCGATGCGAAAAAGATGTTGTCGATAGCGCCGGAGCCTTGCAGGACGAACCTGACCTCGTTGAATTCGAGCGGGTCGATGCCGTTGAAGAACGACATCGGCTGAATGTGATTCGCGGAATGGTTGCCAAAGACGATCGTCGGATCAAAGAAAGCAGAGCCCGAATCGACGAGATCGCTGAAATCGACCATGCCCACGAAGACTTCGTCGTTGAAAAACATGACCGAGGCGGTGGGACCGCTTTCGGAAGTTTCGATGTCGATGAGACTGAAACCGAATTCAAAAACGGGTATATCGAACCGGAATATGATCGATCCCCCGCCCGCCTCGTCATCCGGGTCGTCAATCAGGCCGTCGTTGTTCGCGTCCACGTCATTCTCGGCGATGATGAGCAGATTGGCGAACACATCGGAGGAAGCGTTGCCACTGGACCACGGTGGACCTTCGAGATCGCTATCGTGGCCGCTTGAGCCGAAGCTGTCGAAGATGATGCCGAGATCGATCGACGGATGGCCGTCGTTTATCACCTCGATGTGCACACCCATCCCCGCGAACTGCTCAGCGACGATCTCGCCCACCTGCAGTGAGTCGAAGTCGATCAGGTCAGCCCCCGCCGGTGCGCCAATAAACAACGCCATCACGACGCACCCGGTCGGCACCATGACTGAATACATTCTGTCAGGCAGAAGTCTTCCTGAACGAAAGCGTACAGAGACACGATTCTCCATGAAAAGTCTGTGCTTTTCCAACCGGATCTATTCCTCCTCCTCTCTCTCTCTTCACCGACGCAAACATTTTAATTTCGGTCGATGACCTTTCTTCAACATTTGCTCAAATGGGAATATATCACCCTTTTAGTGTAGACGGGAAAAGAATTAAGTAGATTGGGAAAGTTAGGGCATATTCACTTGACTTGGCCTGAGCTACAAGGGCTATAACACGGTCGGCAAGAGATGACCGCCGTCATTGAGGTGAGTTCTTTGAGAATCAAACCAAAGACGGGGTTATTAATATGGGTAAAGTTCCGGGTCCGGGAACGGCCCGATATTGATGATCAGAGCCGAATTCCACCCAGCTCGATTGGGCGATCGCTTCGAGTTATCCCTTGCTCAGTGTGCCGCTCAGCGTCGTTTTACAATGACTACCGTGCCTGAAAATTTCTTGTAAGTGTGATTTCCATCTAGGGAGGGGAGTCGGCAATCCCGCCCAATGGACCATTTACGTGGACGCAGGTCGACGAGTCCTCGACAATCAGACTCACGCCACTCGTCGGCGCCGGCGGACGGCTTCAAGCAGCGAAAACAGTAGCGAGGTGAGAAGCTCTTTTCGGTCCCATTTTTTCTACCTTATTCTTCTTGACCCCTATTTGACATCGAGTTACTTTGTTTTGTGCAGGAAGGACTTTGTTTTAGTGGGATTCCTCTCTGCATGTTGAAGATGCCCTGAGACGAGAGAGAGGCACCAGTGCCGTTCAAAGGGCTTGAGAAGAGTGTGTCAGGTATTGCCCAGTCGCGGACAGGCGCCATCCTGTCGTGGAGGATGTGCATTGACGTGAGGAGAAAGGCGATATTCTGATCGTAGGGGTTTGAAGTAGAGGAAGGGATAGATCCGGTGTAATCCGTGGATGATTCCTTCTTTGCTTGATGCCCTGAGAGAAGAAAATAAAGACACCGATCTGGTCGAAAGGGGCACGGAAGCGTGTGTGTGCCTTGATTGTGAGATTTTCCGTGCAGATTTTGCCCGCCAATTGAGAATGCCAGAGGAGGTCGAGAGTCGGACGTCTTTTAGGAAGGAAGAGAGAATCCAGTGAAACGACAATTCGCGATCGCCCTGTTCTTGATAGCTACCTCCAGCGCCGCTCGAGCCGACATCGTCTTGGACGGCATTTTCGATGGCGGTGACGCATACGCCAATTCTCAGGTGGTCACGTGGTTCAACGGGCACAAGACCGCCAATAGCATCTATGGCGACTTTGATAATCAGTTTGCGACCACGACGATCCAGTACGGGGTGGATCAACTCGACGGCGACCTCTCGGGCACGGAGTACTTCTTTCTCTATATCGAAGTCCCGCTTTATGCGAAGAACATGATCTGGGATATCGCAGTCGATGATGACAACTTTCCGGTTGCGAACACCGATCCGAATATTGGACTCACGGAAGACGACGTGGCCCCTTATCGTGTCCATCATGAAACACACCACGATCCGGGGGATTTGAGGCTTGATTTCAAGGGCGCCACGGGCAGCGAGAAGGTCGTTTTTGTTGATGGCAACGGCAACAATATATTCGAGGCGGATCTCGCCGACGATGCCGACAATGCGTTTGGTCTGATCGGGTTCAAGGATTCCGTCGACTATCTTTTCGACAACGGCCTCGCCACCGAAGACCTGAGTCTGGCGCGTTTCGTGACGATGTCGTTTGAGTTCCAGTTCGATCTCGACGCGGTGACCAACAGCGAGCTTCTGGATTACATCAGCAACGGGATCGAATTCCATCTGTCCCCGGAGAGAGGATTGGCTATTCCGGGGCCGGCATCGCTGGCATTGCTGGGGCTTGCCGGACTGGGGCTGGGGCGGCGGCGCCGACGAGTCGGCAGCTAACCACGGCCCAGGCCCGGCGTGTCTCGAGATCATTCGCGCCGCCGCCGTTTGGTTTCATTAATCAACCTAAGCACTACGCGGCTCTCCGGTGGTAGTTGTACAGGCGCGACCAATCGATTCTCCAGCCCTTGGTGATTCCGCTCGAGATTGATAATGCTCCATGTATTCACCAATCGTTGTTCGAAGATGCTGCTCCGCAAAATCAAATTCACGCGGCCCGTCGGCGTCGACCGCCGACTGCAATCAACGAAAACAGTAGCGGTGCGAGCGGGCCCGGCGCGGGTATCGCCGTGAAGAAGATGTTGTCGACAGCGCCGGAGCCTTCCAGGATAAACCTGGCCTCATTGAATTCGAGCGGGTTGATGCCGTTGAAGAACGATATCGGCTGAATGTGATTCGCGGAATTGTTGCCAAAGACGATAGTCGGATCAAAGAAAGCAGAGCCCGAATCGACGAGATCGCTGAAATCGACCATGCCCACGAAGACTTCGTCGTTGAAAAACATGACCGAGGCACCGTGTCCGTGTTCGGAGTTTTCGATGTCGATGAGACTGAAGCCGAATTCGATAATGGGTATATCGAATCGGAAAATGATCGACCCCCCACCGGCCTCGTCATCCGGGTCGTCGATCAGGTCGTCGTTGTTATCGTCCTCGTCGTTCTCGGCGATGATGAGCAGATTGGCGAACACGTCGGAGGAAGCGTTGCCTCTTGACCACGGCGGACCTTCGAGGTCGCGATCGTGGCCGCTCGAGCCAAAGCTGTCGAAGATGATGCCGAGATTGATCGACGTGTGGCGATCGTTTATCACCTCGATGTGTACGCCCATTCCCGCGAACTGCTCATTGACGATCTCGCCCACCTGCAGTGAGTCGAAGTCGATCAGGTCGGCCCCGGCCGGGGCGCCCATAGACAACGTAACCACCACGCAGCTTGTCGATGCGATGACTGAATACATCCTGTTCATGCCGAATCTCCTTGCCCCGTAAGCTGTACAGGCCAATTTCCTTGCTTACGTCTGCGACGTAGGCGACGAGACATCCCTCCCCCGTAAGCGAACTCACGCCGATCCAGGTCAATGTGCCTGGCTTGGGCATGAAGATGATTGCAATGCTTCTTTTGAGGGTTGTGAGTGAACCGCTATTCTGGTCCGTGCAGGTGCTGATAATCTGGGTAAAATTGGTCGGATCCTCACCCCCAGAAGCATTCATCCAGACCCACTGAACAGCACCAGTGTCACCGTCATTTATGCGGTAATCGGCCACAGTACTCGGGTGAGCATCTGAACAACTCACCATGAGCCAGACCGCGATCGCAGATCGCAATTTAAGCCCGTACATCCCTCTCACTCCCAGTCTCTAAGATCTCTTCTCAAATAGGTCCATTTGGCGACAATTCCGCCTATTTATGGACCTGTCTCTCTATCTCGACAAGAAGTATAAAGGAGTTTGCAGTGACAATGAAAGAATATTCTTGAATTTCTTGAGGATATGAGACAGAAAGAGGATCGCCGGGTTAGTCTCAACCCGACCAAGACGACACCTACCCATTTCACTGATCATTTGATACGTTGCGCTCATGGCGAAGAAAAAACGACGCAAAGTGAAAACCCGTATGGAACGCGATTCCATGGGAGAAATGTCCGTACCCGCAGACGTTTTCTACGGCGCGACCACCCAAAGGGCAGTGCTGAATTTTCCCATCTCTGGCCGCACCGTCCCCGCCCAGGTCATCCACGCCTTTGCCCTGCTCAAGCTCGCCTGCGTCCGGGTCAACCTGGAACTCAAGAAGATCCCCCAGCGCCGGGGCCGGCTCATCATCAAGGCCTGCGAAAAGATGATCGACCAGCTTGAGCGTGACTCCTCACCCGACGGATTCATGAAGCACTTCCCGATCGATATCTTCCAGACCGGTTCGGGAACCTCCACCAACATGAACGTCAACGAGGTGATTTCCAATCTCGCCTGCAAGGCCGCGGGGAAAAAAATCGGGGCCAAGGATCCGGTCCATCCCAACGATCACGTGAACATGGGCCAGTCATCCAACGACACCTTCCCCACCGCGATGCAGATCGCCGCGGCGGTGGCGATCAATCTCGAACTCATCCCCTCTCTGCATGTCCTGACCAAGACCCTCAAGGTCAAGGCCCGGATCTGGGACCACATCATCAAGATCGGTCGCACCCATCTCATGGATGCCACCCCCATTCGAGTGGGGCAGGAGTTTTCCGGTTTCGCGGCTCAGGCCGAGTATTCCATCATCCGCGCCGAACGGGCCTTGAAGCGACTGGCGGAAAATCTACCCATCGGCGGGACCGCCGTCGGCACCGGCATTAACACCCACCCCCGTTTCGGTTGGTTCGTCGCGCAGAAGCTCACCAAGGCCACGGGCATAAAATTTCAGGAGGCCGACAATCACTTTGAAGCTCAGGCCACCCGCGACTGCGTGGTGGAGGCCTCCGGTGAACTGAAAACGATTGCCGTGAGTCTGTCGAAGATCGCCAACGACATCCGCTGGCTCGGTTCCGGCCCGAGATGCGGCATGTATGAACTGTCTCTCCCCACCACCCAGCCCGGTTCTTCGATCATGCCCGGCAAGGTCAATCCCGTCATGTGCGAGGCGGTGATGCAGGTCGCCTGTCAGGTGATCGGCAACGACGCCTCGATCACCATGGCTGGCATGGGCGGCATCGGGTCGCTCCTCCAACTCAACGTCGCCATGCCCGTGATGGCCGACAACCTGATCTCCAGCATCACCCTGCTCGCCAATGCCGCCAGTGCTTTTACCGAACGTTGCCTGAAGGATCTTGAAGTCAACGAGGATATCGCCACCGGCATGGTCGAACAGTCATTGATGATGTGTACGACTCTGGCCCCGGAGATCGGCTATGACAATGCCGCGAAAGTCGCCAAGGGTGCGTTCGCCGAAGGCAAGACCGTGCGCCAATACGTCCTGGAGCACAAGCTCGTCGATCCCGATGTGCTCGATGAACTCCTCGATGCGGCATCCATGACCCAGCCGGGATAACGTGGCATGGGCATCTTGCCCGTGCGAACTGACTGGTGGATTAGCCGTCAATGCGACTGTTCCAAACCCTCGACAAAATCACTCACCACTGCGTTGTGCGCTTCCTCATCAACCAAGTGGGTATCCAGATGCCCCGCCCCCTGGACCGTGTGCAGGGTCGCATTTGAAACTTCGCGGGCAACTTTTACCGCATCGTCATAGGGAGCGATGACATCATCAGTACCATGAACGATCAGGAGCGGGCAATTCAATAGCTTGATGTCAGTCCACAGATTGCGATGCCGAATACCCATCAACCGGAACCAGAGCATGGCCAGATCCGTCAGTGGTCGGGCTGGATAGCCGGTCGTGCGCAACCGCTGTTGTAACGAGGAATGAAATCCCATGTGAAGACCGTATGTGATGATGCCCGCGATTCGCGGGGCGATGTCCACATCACTCGTCGCGGCATTGATGGCAATCATCGCTCCCAGGGAATGACCGACGAACAGAAAACGATCCTCCCCGAGTCGCTCGACCAACGCGATCAGATCCTGGTGCTCCCCAGCTCCCAGCATGCTGAGCGATCCCTCTGACTCACCATGCCCTCTCAGATCATAAAGTACGACTCGATTGCAGATTGCGCGGAAGAGTTCGATGCGACGAAGAGTGTCAATGCGGGAACGACCCCAGCCATGAATGAGGATTGCCGTGATATTGCTATTCGCTGTCCCTCCCGGAGGTGACTCGCCGGGAATCTCCCAGACCGGCAGGCTTGCCCCCCCGGGAAGATCCAGCTCCCACGCCTCGAATGCCAACCCCATTTCCCCCGGATCGCAGGGCAGCCCCTTCGCCACTGCATACCCCGCGGTATGACGGGGAGGACGCCGGGCCTCTACGACGATCAGCGTCGTGAGAATGGCAATGCCCAGCGTGAGTGCGATGGCAAGAAGAACAAGCAGTCCGGTCATGGGCAGAGTGTAACGACCCACATGTCACACCGGACCTGACGAGCAACCCGATCCTTCAGCTTGCTTCAGGTCCCGCGTGAAGTCACTTGCCTCAAATCGCTACACTGAGCATCTAATGAAACCCTCCCTGAAAATCGGCAACTCCGCCGAGGTGATCATCACCGTGACCGAGGACATGTGCCCCGCCTTCGACGATGTGGTCGTCCACCGGGTCTATTCAACATGGTCGATGGCGCATCACATGGAGCTTGCCGCCCGGAAGGTTCTCGCCCCCCATCTGGAAGATCACGAGGAGGGGATCGGGGCGCACCTCTCGATCGACCACCTCGCCCCGACCCCCGTCGGAGATCAGGTCCGGGTGGTGGCCGAGGCGATTGAACTCAGCCCCACCACCCTCGTCTGCAAGGTAAATGCGTATCATGTGCGTAAGGACGGCGAGCGACCCGTCGGCAAAGGGCGACAGGTCCAGCGCATCCTGCCAAAAAACAAACTCGAATCTCTGATCAAGAGAGCCTCCCAATGACCACCACCACCATCGAGCCAAAGCCCATGACCACCGACGAACCACTCATCCTGACCGAAACCGATGGCCACGTGGCGATCATCCGCATCAACCGGCCCAAAGTGCTCAACGCATTGAACCCGGCCCTCATGACCATGATGGCCGAGCAGATGGAGGCGTATGACCGGGACGATGACATCTACGTGATCGTCCTGGCCGGCTCCGAGCGAGCGTTCGCGGCGGGGGCGGACATCGCCGACATGGCCGAGCAATCGACGATCAGCATGTACAAACGCGACCAGTTCGCCACCTGGGAGCGGATCAAGAAAATCAAGAAACCCATCGTCGCCGCCGTGAGCGGCTTCGCCCTGGGCGGCGGGTGCGAACTGATGATGCACTGCGACGTGATCATCTGTTCCGAGACCGCTCAAATCGGCCAGCCGGAAATCAACCTCGGCGTGATGCCCGGAGCGGGCGGCACGCAACGATTGACCCGTGCCGTGGGCAAGGCCCTGGCGATGGATGTGATTCTCACGGGGCGGTTTCTTTCGGCGCAGGAAGCTCTGGATCACGGCCTCGTCAGCCGCGTGGTTCCCCCGGAGCATTTCTTCACCGAAGCGATGCAGGTAGCAAAGGAGATGGCAAAGAAGGGACCGATTGCGCTGCGACTGGCGAAGGAAGGTGTGCTTAAGGCACATGAGATGTCATTGAGCGAAGGACTTGAGTACGAGCGCAAGCTTTTTTACACATTGTTCGCCACCGAGGACCAGAAGGAAGGGATGCGAGCGTTCGTGGAAAAACGGAAGCCGGAGTTCAAGGGAAAATGACCAAAGCACTCCCCGTTTAGCCGCGACCGTCAGGGAGCGCGGTGATACAGGGTTTCTAAACAGAACGGAAAAACTATGCCCGCAACCGCAACTGAATATCAGACAATCACGGTCGAATCCACCGATCACATCTGCACCATCACCCTCAATCGCCCCGACGTCTACAACGCCTTCAATGACGAACTGACGAAAGAACTCGCCGGTGCCCTCAAATCTGCCGAGCGCGACAAGGCCGTCCGCGTCATCATCATCACCGGCGCGGGCAAAGCATTCTGCTCCGGCCAGGATCTCGGCGATCTGAAGGCCAAGTATGTGCCCGGGCATGTGCCGCATCTTGGTGATGACCTGAAGTACCGCTACAACCCCGTCATCAGGAGAATCGCCACCATGCACAAGCCCGTGATCGCGGCGGTGAACGGCGTGGCCGCCGGGGCGGGGTGTTCGCTGGCCCTGGCCTGCGACATGTGCATCGCCTCCAGCGAGGCCGCATTCATCGAGGTCTTCATCAACGTAGGCCTGATCCCCGATTCCGCCTCCACGTATCACCTGCCCCGGCTGGTGGGAATGGCCAGGGCGATGGAGATGTGCATGACGGGAAGAAAGGTTTCCGCTAAGGAGGCCGAGCGGATCGGCCTGATCAATGCCGTGTCCGACCCGGAAGCCCTGATGGACAACGCGCAAAATCTGGCCGGCAAGATCGCATCCATGCCCGCGAGGGGGATCGCGTTGACCAAGCGCCTCTTGCGCCAGAGCTTCGACAACACACTGGAGCAACAACTCGAAGCGGAAATGT
>JADFSH010000047.1 GCA_022560875.1 Planctomycetota bacterium
ATTACCAGTCGGATCACGACCCACGCCTTGAGGTTGGCCAAGCCACGGGTGCTGCGACGGAGCATCCGCATGCCCCCCATGAACAGGAAGATACCCAGGCACACATAGATGGTGAAGCTCACGTAGGTTAGAATCTGCAGCATCAGGGGTGCATCGAAATCGTTGCCCGACATCGCCTGAAACACCGGGATCAGCAGAAAAATAAGCACTGCAAAGCCTTGGCACGTCATCCCAAGCAACGCGTAGACCATTGAGAAGATCCCGATGACTTTCGGCCACTTCGATTCCTCGACCAGATCCAGCGGCTCCGATTCGATCGGCGGTGCGTCCTGCGGCTGCATTTCCTTCTCACTCATAAGTGCTCTCCGTGCTTAAAAACGTGGCTTTCCCATGCCCCGACCATCATATTATTCGAGATTCAGGCAAGGCTTTTGTCTCAATTCTCATCAAATCGGACACGCGACCCTGTTCAGAACTGCCGCAGGAATCTGGCGTCGTTCTCAAACAGCCAGCGGATGTCGGCAATGCCGTATTTTCGCATGGCGATCCGCTCGATGCCGAGGCCGAAGGCGAAGCCGGTCCACTCCTCGGGATCGTACCCCACCGCCTCGAAGACGTTGGGATCGACCATGCCGCAGCCCCCCATCTCCACCCACTGGTACTTGCCCTTGATCTTCATGGTGATGTCCACTTCCGCAGACGGCTCGGTGAACGGGAAGTAGCTTGGTCTCATTCGAATCTCCGCCTCGGGCCCGAAGTACGCCCGTGCGAACTGAAACAGCGTCGTCTTGAGATCGACCATCGAGACATCATGGTCGATGTACAGACCCTCCACCTGATTGAACATGCTGTAATGCGTCGCGTCGTGGGTATCGGGGCGATAGACCCGTCCGATGGAGATGACCTTCAGGGGCGGGCTGGTCTTTTCCATCGTGCGAATCTGCACGGTGGATGTCTGCGAGCGGAGCATTCTCAAACCATCACCACCGCGGCCCGGTCGATTCGCCCCGGTTGCCTGGGGATCCTGAGTTTCGCTATCTTCTTTTCCGGGGGCGGGGGGGGCGAGGTAGAAATTGTCAATGGGTTCCCGGGCGGGGTGATCCGCGGGAATGTTCAGGGCATTGAAGTTGTGCCACTCATCCTCCACTTCCGGGCCTTCGGCCACGGCGAAGCCCATGCGGGCGAAGACCTCGGTTATCTCATCAATGGTGCGGCTGATGACGTGTCGCCGGCCCTCACCCTGAGGGATGCCGGGCTCGGTCACATCGATGAAAGGTTGGTCGGAAGTCGTGGCCCCTTGCGATTTTCTGGACTCGAATGCCTTCTCCAGCGCGCTCTTGACCTCATTGAGCCGCTTGCCGACCAGGGGTTTCTGCTCCCCGGGAACGTCCTTCATGAGGGGCATGATTCCGCGGAGCTTGCCCTTGGCCCCCAGATACTTGATGCGCCACTGCTCCAGGGCAGCGTCGTCGCTGGCGGACTCGAGTTCCGCCAATCCTCCGGTTTCAAGTTCATTGAGGGCTTCAAGCATGACGCGTCAAGTGTATCGAATCACCCCGATTCGTGGCGTGGATGCCCCTCAGTCGTCACATGAAACAGGGCCGTCCTGTCCGGACGACCCTGCATGGTTAACACGTAATGGAGAAGCTGATCACTCCTCCTTTTTGTCAGCTTCCTCAACCTCTTCGACTTCGACGACTTCAGCTCCCTCGGAGACCGCCTGCTCGATCTGATCCTCTGTCATCTCGACTTCTTGAACCTCGATGGCCTCGGCTTCCGGCTCGGCCACCGCGGTGGCGGTTTCGCCTTCCGGGACGACGGCATCGGAATCATCAGCGCTGCCTTTGCGAAGCCTGGCGGCGAAGGCAGTTCGCTTGTCCGCCTGTTCGCGACGACGGGAGTATCCGCCCCCGATCTCGGGGCCTTCCTCGCGACCGACCAGTTGCAGCAGCACGAGATCCGTCCCGTCTCCGAGTCGATGCTCGCCCAGCTTCACGATGCGGGTGTAGCCACCGTCGCGATCAGCGAACATCGTCGCAACCTGGGTCATGACGTGCTGAACGAGTCGGGGAGCCTTGCGCACATCACCGTAGCGGTTGCGCTCGATCTCACTCTCGTCGGGGAGATCGAAATAATCACTGTCCTTGCGCTGGTCCGGGGTGTTGGAATCCGTCAGCCAGGTGAAGATATGGCGATCATACAGCTTGGACTCGATCTGACGACGGGCGGAAAAGGTGCCCTTCTTGGCGATGGTGATGATCTTCTCGACGAAGGGTTGCACCGCCTTGGCCTTGGGCAAGGTGGTTTTGATTTCGCCATGCTCAAACAATCCCGCCGCGAGATTACGCAGCATCGCCTTGCGATGATCGCTGTCGCGACACAGTTGTTTTCCATTGATGCGATGTCGCATGGGAATGCTCCTGATAAAAAACACGCCGTCCGCTTTCGCGGATGGCGAGTGTGAGGTTAGGTTAGCTGTAATTCTCCGGGACCGGGTATCCCTCGGGAATCTGCATGCCGAGGGAAAGACCCATCTCCTCGAGTTTTCGCTCCACTTCCCGCAACGATGTCTTACCGAAACTCCTCACCGTGAGCAATTCCGATTCCGGTCGGGTGACGAGTTCGGCCACGGTGGTGATATTGGCGGAATCGAGGCAGTTGGCGGCCCGAACCGTCAGATCCAGTTCGTTGACGGTCATATTAAGCTTTCGAATGAGACCTTCGTCCACATTCGCGGCAGCGCTGGCTTCCGCGGAGATCTGGCTCTGCCCCAGTTCGTAGTACTGGACGAAGGGATTGAGATGCTTGCGGAGAATCTTGGCCGCTTCGACCAGCGCCATTTCCGGACGCGAGGTTCCGTCGGTCCAGATATCCATGATGAGCTTGTCATAGTTGGTTTTCTGGCCCACCCGAGTGTTCTCCACTCGATAACGCACCCGCTGGACGGGACTGAAGAGGGCATCGATGGGGATCTCCCCAATCACCTGCTCCTCACGATCGGCATTGATCTCGGAGGCAGGCTGGTAACTCCGGCCCTTGGCCACGAGAAGTTCCGCCTCGAAATCGACCTCATCGGTGAGGGTGGCGATGATGAGATCCGGGTTGTGAATCGTGATCGCGGTGTCGGCCTCGATGAGATCTGCCGTAACCTCGCCGGGACCGGTGGCGGCGAGACGCATTATCTTGGGCTCACTCGAGTTGAGGCTGAGGACAAGCCCCTTGATGTTGAGAATGATGTCGGTCAAATCCTCCATCACCCCGGGCAGGGTTGAAAATTCGTGCTCGACACCCTTGATCGTCACCCGGGTGACCGCCGCACCCTCAATGCTTGAAAGCAGAATGCGGCGCAGGCTGTTGCCTATCGTGGTTCCGAATCCTCTTTCAAACGGTTCGACAATGAAACGCCCAAACGTATTGGTACTTGATTTTTCGTCCTTGACCACCTGAGCCGGTAGTTCCAGACCTCGCCAGCGAACATGCATGTCAGACTCCAAATGATTCAGCAGACCTGCTTTTCAGGAACTCGCGGGTTCTCGGTATTTGCCGGATCCTGCTGAACGATCCTGCAATTCCTTCTGTCCCGCGAGGAAAACAATCCTCTGAGCCCGACTCGGAAACATGCCACTCCAACTTCGGAGATTTCTCATGTTCCGCTGCCCGGCAATTTCATATCACACTCTCCGCTTTTTGCGGGGCCGACAACCATTATGAGGTATCGGCGTGTGATCCTCGACCGCGCTGACATTCAGTCCCGCGGCTTGAAGCGCCGTCACGGCGGACTCGCGACCGGAGCCGGGGCCCTTGACGCGAACCTCGATCTCTCGCATGCCCATGCGCCGGGCTTTGGCGGCAACCCGCTCCGCGGCCCGCGTGGCGGCAAAAGGCGTGGCCTTCCGCGCACCCTTGAATCCCACCGTCCCGGCGGAATCCCAACACAGGGTCTCACCGTTGACATCGGAGATGGTGATGATGGTGTTATTGAACGTCGCGTTGATGTGGGCGATGCCCTTGATGACGTTTTTTCTGATTTTCTTCTTGGCCATGAAACAAATGCCTTTTCGCTGAATGCGGCTCCTTCTTCCGTCCGGACGGACAGGAGCCTGACGAGCCTGATACGATACTAACTCTTCACGCCCTTCTTGCCGGCCACGGTCTTCCTCTTGCCCTTGCGGGTACGGGCATTGCACCGGGTCCTCTGCCCCCGAACGGGAAGTCCCTTGCGATGGCGCTCGCCCCGATACGATCGAATATCACGCAGCCGTTGAATATGCTGCTGAACCTGACGCCTCAGAGCTCCTTCAACGATGTACTCCGTATCGATGAGAGCGCCGATCTGGCCCACCTCTTCATCCGTCAGCTCGGTCGCGCGCTTGTCCGGATCGATCTTCAATTTCGCGATGATATTGTCCGCGAATTTCGGACCAATGCCGTAGATGTAGCGCAGCGAATAGCGAATTTTCTTCTTCTCAGGAATGTCAACGCCGGCGATACGTGGCATTATGTCTCTCCAAATCCTTGCCAAGGCTAATACCGTTCAATCAACCACCAGGAGGCGGGGTTAGGTGTCCGGGGGGGCCGGGGGGGGTCAGCCCTGACGTTGCTTGAGTCTCGGGTTCTTCTTGTTGATGATAAATCGTTTGCCTTTTCGAATCACGATCTGGCAATCCTTGGTTCGTCTCTTGATGCTGCTTTGGACTTTCATCTGACTTTCACCTTTGCTCCGTCGTGGAGCCTCTAATGACGATATACGATGCGACCCTTGGTCATGTCGTACGGACTCAACTCGATGGTGACCCTGTCGCCGGGCAGGATCCGGATATAAAACTTCCGCATCTTGCCGCTGATGTAAGCCAGAATCGTCTGGCCATTTTCCAGCTTCACCCGGAACCTGGCGTCCGGGAGGGCATCAACAACTTCAGCTTCGAGTGTGATTTTTTCTTCTTTTGCCATACGTCGTATAAGACCAGTCGGCCTGTATACCGTCTCCTACTTCTGCCCCAAGGGCTCATTACAGTTCAGTACCGTACCCGGCGGCATATCACCGAGTTGTCGGTTCGTTTGTCCGTGAATCCCCTCTCGAGCCGTTCTGCTGCAGGAGGGAAGTATAGCCTCCGCGGTCAAGCGGACAATCAATCCCATCGAAATGGCCTTCCCGCGTGCGTCCATCTATCCTCGTCGGCTCCGTAATTGATCGCCCCCACTCAGGAATCCGGGGTAGTTTCTCATCAAGAGATTGGCCTCAACCCGCTGCATGAGATCGAGTCCGACGCTGACCACGATGAGCAAACCCGTGCCCCCCAGAAAGCTGGAGACCATCATGGGGATTCCCATGTGTTTGGTGATGATGGAGGGAATGATGGCGATGATCGCCAGGAATCCCGCCCCGACATAGGTGATCCGCTCCACGACGGTTTCCAGATATTCAGCCGTTCTGGGTCCCGGCCTCAGACCGGGGATAAAACTCCCATTATCCCGAAGCTGTTTGGCCATGTCCTCGGGACTGAAAACCACCGTCGTCCAGAAGTAGCTGAAGAAGTAGATCAGGACGATCTCGACGAGGACATAGGGATATTCACCAATCATAAAGTGGGTGTTGAGAAAAGCGGTGAAGCGATGCCACATGCCGCCGGGATCGGTCTGCGCTGCGGCAGTACTCAGGTACCCGAAAAACGCCGAGGGAAAAATCATCAGCGAACTGGCGAAAATGATGGGCATGACGCCGGCATGATTGACCCGAAGGGGCAGGTAATGCTTACCCCCGCCGAACGTCTTTCGGCCCCGTGTGTGCTTGGCTTGTTGAATGGGGATCCGTCGCTGGGCAACCGTTATGAGGATCGCACCCGCCACTACGAGGATGAAGGCGCCAAGAAGAAAGAAGATGCCCAGGAATCCCATCTTTCCCGGAGCCCGCTGTTGGCTCCCGTCGAAATTCTCCACGATCCACATGACGGCGTTGGGCATCCTGGAAATAATGCCCGCGGTCAGAATCATCGAGACCCCGTTGCCGATGCCGTACTTGTCGATCTGCTCGCCCAGCCACATCAGGAACATGCTTCCCGCGGTCAGCCCGGTGATACCGGCCAGATAATACAAGGCGATGTTGCCGGGAATAAGAAACTCCGGCTGAACCATGGGAGGGCTGGAGCTGGCAAGAAATTTCAACCACATCGTCGCCTGGATCAGACACATGCCCACCGTGGCGTATCGCGTCCACTCGGTGATTTTCTGCTGCCCCGATGCGCCTTCCTTTTTCAGTTCCTGCAACCGCGGCACTGCGGTCTGCAAAAGCTGGAAGATGATCGCCGCCGTAATATAGGGCATGATGCCCAACCCGAAGATCGTGGACTGGCTGAACGATCCGCCGGAGAAGATGGAGGCGTACTGAATGATCTTTCCGAATCCGGTAGACTGCTCAGACGCTTTCTGCGCTGCTTCCGCGATGATCGTCTGATCGACGCCCACCAATGGGATCCAGAAGCCAAGTCGATAGATCACCAGCATACCGATCGTGAACATCACTCGGTTGCGCAGCTCGGGGATCTTGAAGATGTTGAAAACAGCCTGCAGCATTGATGATTCCATTCAATCCACCCTGAGGTAGGGTGGATTCAACTCATTGGCTCTTTTCCTCGACGGATTTCACTTTAATTTTCTTCGGTCGAGTCCATTTCACCTTGATAACTTCGTTGACCGTTCCCCCGGCAGCCTCAATCTTCGTCTTGGCGGAAGCGGAGAATTTCGCCGCCGTGATGTTGAATTTCTTGGTCAATTCTCCGTGGCCGAGAACTTTCAGGGGGCGCTTGGTATCGCGTACGAGTCCGGCCTTAACCAGGGATTCGATCGTCACATCAGAACCCTTTTCCATACGCGATTCAATATCCTGTACGTTGACGATGTGGTACAGCGTTCGAAAGGGGGCATTGGAAAAGCCCCGCTTGGGCATACGACGGATGAAGGACATCTGGCCGCCTTCAAAACCGGGGCGACGACTGTAGCCGGCCCGGGAGCGTGCGCCCTTGTGCCCGCGTCCGGAGGTCTTGCCCGAGCCGCTGCCATGACCACGACCGATGCGTTTTCGGGTCTTGTATTTTCCAACCTGAACTGTGATCTCATGAATCATCATGATGATGCGTTCTCCACCCTCAAAGGGCTGTTTCAATCCGGCAAATTCCTTGAAAGGCGTCTGGGATTGTCGTTATTCCTTGGTCTCGGATGTCTCTGATTCCGCCGCCTTGCTCTCAGCCTGTGCTGGAGGAGGAGTCGTCTGCTTGTCTTTCCGGGGACGGTCGCTCTTGTCGCCCGAGGTCTTTGTCTCTTTCGTTTTCATTGGCTCCGGTTGAGGATCCGCGGTGGGAGTTACGGGGGTCATGAATACGCTGCCGCGCTCGATCGCCTCCTCGATAACGGTGGTCCCGAGTTGCACCCCGCGGAGGTTTTGTATGGCAGCCTTGGATTGAAGCTGCTCAAGCCCGTTAATGACGGCTTTGACAAGATTTTTGGTGTTGTTGGATCCCAAGGACTTGGTCAGACAGTCCTGCAATCCCATCATTTCCAGCGGTGCGCGAACCGCTGATCCCGCGATGATGCCCGTACCGGGTGAGGCGGGGATTAACCGCACTTCGCAGGCTCCGAAGCGACCGGTCACTTCATGCGGAATTGTCTTTCCGACCATGGGGAAGTTGCGCATCTTGCGTTTGGCTTCCTTCTGTGCCTTCTCGATGGCGGGAGGAACCTGGTTGGCCTTGCCGTAGCCATACCCCACGCGCCCATTGCGGTCACCCACCACGACGAGCGAGGAAAAACTGAACCGACGCCCGCCTTTGACGGTGGCGGCGGTACGAAAGACTCCGATGGTCGTCGATTCCAGAGACGATGTTGCGTCAAGCATTTCTGCCATAGTGTCTGCTTTCTTTCTTCATGCTGCCGAAGGATCCTTTCGGGTACGTCCGGCGAAGACATGATCCTGAGTCACTGCGCCGTAGTGCAGCGGTTAGAGCTTCAGCCCTCCCTCACGCGCTCCGTCGGCAAGTGCCTTGATTCTGCCGTGATACCGGTAGCCGTTGCGATCGAACGCGACGGTGCTGATGCCGGCCTTGACCGCACGCTCGGCAAGAGACTTGCCGACCTCGGTTGCCGACGAGCAGTTCCCGCCGTTGTCCACCTTTGCGTCCTTTTCCCTCGTGGAGGCACTGGCAAGGGTCCGACCGGTCAGATCGTCGATGATCTGCGCGTAGATGTTCTTGTTGCTGCGGAAGACCGTCAGACGCGGGCGATCCGGCTGGCCGAAGATGCGCTTGCGAATGCCGCGCTTCCTTCTGATACGACGGTTAATCTTGAGAATGCTGGCTTTCATGACTACTTTCCTCGACCACGATCAGGTACCGAACACCTTGCCCTGCTTACGGATGACGTATTCGTCGATGTATCGAATGCCCTTGCCCTTGTACGGTTCGGGTGGACGATTGGCACGGATGACGGCGGCGAACTGTCCAACCGCCTGTTTGTCCGCACCGGTGACGGTGATGAAATTTTTATCAATCGCGAATTCGACACCCGGGGGCGGGATTATGTTCACGGGATGGCAGAAACCGATGTTGAGTTGAATCTGTTTCCCCAGTTCTTTGGCATTCCATCCCACCCCGATGATCTCAAGTCGCTTGGAATAGCCTTCCGAGACACCGATCACAAGATTCTGGATGCGGGAGCGGGTCGTCCCCCAATACGCGCGAGTCTGCCTGTTTTTCGTTTGCGCCGGGGTGATCGTACAGGTGATCCGCTTCTCGCTTTCATCCCAGTTCACTGAAATCTCAGGTCGCCAGCAAAAAGAGAGCTTACCCTTGGAGCCTTCGACCTGGATGGTGTGTGTCTTCGGATCCAGCGAAACCGTGACGCCGGAGGGGACAGTGATTGGTTTTTTGCCGATGCGAGACATTTTCCAGACGCTCCTTGACTCACTGTTGATCAGTTCACGAGGGCGACAACTTCGCCACCGACTTGTTTTTCCCGACACACACGATCGCTCATGATGCCTGACGAGGTGGATACGATGGCAATACCCAACCCCTGGAGGGGACGGGGCAGATCACTGACATTGCTGTAGACGCGACGTCCGGGCTTGGAGATGCGCTTGATGCTGTTGATCACCTGCTCTCCCCGGCTGCCGTACTTGAGCTTCACATCGATAAAGCCCTGTCGCCCGTCATCAATGACGTTAAACGACTGGACGAAGCCTTCCTCGACAAGCACCTTGGCTACGCCGCGGTTCAGCTTGTTATTGAGACACCGCACGGTCTTCGCGTGATTGCGAACCGCATTGCGGATTCGTGTGAGCATGTCCGCGGTGAGATCTTGCTGACTCATTGATCACTCCAGAGGCGACACATCATCGGTCGCCTTCATCACGTTCCTAATCCCTACCAACTCGCCTTGCGCATGCCGGGAATCATGCCCTGCAGCGCCAGTTCACGAAGCACGATCCGGCTGATACCGAACTTCCGGTACACCCCGCGCGCTCTGCCGGTAATCTGGCAGCGATTCATCTTGCGGCTGGAAAACTTGGGTTTCTTTTTCATCTTTGCGAACACTTTTTTGCTTGCCATCTCGATTCGTTCCTTGCAACATTCGTTACGTTTGATTCAGATTCTTGTCGTACTATTCCTCATGGCGGACGAAAGGCATGCCCAGTTCCCGAAGCAGGAACAGGCTCTTCTCGGGATTCGAATTCACAAACACAAGATTGATGTGCATGCCGTGGTTAAAGGCCACTTTCGCCATGTTGATCTCGGGCCAGACCGCCTGTTCGGTGAGGCCCATCGAATAGTTTCCCTGCCGGTCGAAAGATTTGTCCTTCAGCCCGCGAAAATCCTTGATGCGGGGGATCGCGAGACTGCTGAGGCGATCGAGAAAATGCCACATGCGTTCGCGTCGGAGCGTGACCATGAACGCCGATGGCGCGCCCTCACGCACCTTGAAGTTGGACACGGATTTTTTGGCGATGATTTCAATCGGCTTCTGTCCGGTGATCGTCGAAAGCGTGCTCGTGACGGTTTCCCGAATTTCCGGCTTGAGTTTCTGGGTCTCGAGGAACCGGCCAATGCCACAGTTGACCACGATCTTGGAGAGCCGGGGAAGCTGGTGGCTGTTCTTGATCCCGAACTCCTTGCCGACCTTCTCCGCGATGGTCTCCGCATAAAGCTTTTGTAATCTGGGTTGTTCTTTCTGGGCAACCATTATTCTGTTCCTGTCACTGCCGCAGCTCGGCAGAAAGATCACGTTCCTTTACGTTGGTCACTTGCCGCCGTTGGCGTTTTTCTTCTTACGCGGCCCATGCAGCGTGTGCAGTTCTTTTCCGCCGCGCACGGCCACGCGGACCTTCGCGCCGTCCTTTTTCGTCTCGAAACGAACGCGGCTGGGCTTGCCGTCCACGACGGGGCTGACGTTGCTGATGTGGATGGACATTTCCTTCTGGATAGTGCCACCCTGCGGACTGCGTTGAGAGGGCTTGATGTGCTTGGACCGGACGTTGACGCCCTGCACCACCACGCGCATATTATCGGGAATGACGCGCAGCACTTCCCCCACCACGCCCTTGTCATTGCCGGCAGTCACCACCACCGTATCTCCTTTTCGTACGTGTCGCGGCATGTCACACCACCTCCGAAGCAAGTGAAACGATCTTCATGTAGTTTTTTTCACGCAGCTCACGGGCCACCGCGCCAAAGATGCGGGTGCCCTTCGGATTCATATCATCACCGATGAGCACGCAGGCGTTGGAATCGAATCGGACATAGGAACCATCTTTGCGTCGCGTGGGATACTTGGTGCGGACGATGACCGCCCTGACTATGTCCCCGGTCTTGACGTCCGAATTGGGCAGGGCCTTCTTCACGGTGCAGACCACGCGATCCCCCACCCCGACGGCGCGTCTGGTGTACCTGCCCCGCGCGGTCGAACCGCCAAGCACGCCGATCACCATGACGATCTTCGCCCCGCTGTTGTCAGCCACTTCAATTCTGCTTTCCTTCTGGATCATTGTTCGTATCCTCGATCGAGAGGAGCCCTCGACCGACTCCAATCACTTGTCATTTGGCCTTTGTCAGCACCTTCACCACGATCCACGACTTGGTCTTCGAGATCGGGCGGCATTCGGCAATCTCCACCCGGTCACCCTTGTGGGAGACGTTCTCCTCATCATGGGCATGAAGGACCGTGCGTTTCCGCAAGTACTTTCCGTACTTCGGATGCTTCGCCGAAAAGTGAATCGTGACCTTGCGCGACTTGTCACGCTCGTCCGATTCCACGATGCCCACCTTGCGGGGAGCTTTGTCTGAAACCTGATACTGCTTGAGATGACTCACGGCTTGGTCTACCTGTTCTTGTGTCACGAAATCGTCGCGGGTGTGCGACGCGAATTCTTTTCCGTCATCAGTCGGGCCAGATCCTTGCGGACCTTGGCGAACTGCGATGTGTTCTCGATCTTTTCCGTCACGGCCTGGGTGCGCAGCTCGAATAGCTGCTTGCGAAGTCGGTTGACTTCGATGCTTATCTCTTCCTCGCTGAGCTTGTGTACTTCTTTGGCTTTCATAATCCGAACCATCCTGTCAATTCATCACACGGCAATCCGTCGCCCCACAAAACGACAGCGAACGGGCATCTTGTGGGCGATGCGGGCCAGGGTCTGCTTGGCGATGTCCTCGGTGACACCGCTGATTTCATACAACATCGTGCCCGGCTTGACGCGGGCCGCCCAGTAATCGGTGTCCGCCTTGCCCTTGCCCATGCGGGTTTCCAGTGGTTTCTTGGAAATCGGCTTGTCGGTAAAGACACGGATGAAGACCTTTCCCTGACGACGGAGGAAATGCTGGGCCGCGATTCGACCCGCCTCGATCTGTCGTGCGGTGACCCAGTGGGACTCGAGCGCCTGAAGGCCGTATTCGCCGAAGGCAACATAATTGCCCCGCGTGGCGTTGCCCTTGAGCTTGCCACGCATCTGCTTTCGGTATTTGATTCGTTTCGGCATTCGGGGCATTGATCGTGTTCCTCAAACTTCACGTCCGGCCGGGCCGGGAAAACTCATTTATCTGCGTCCTCGAGCCCGGGCCCGGGCGCCGGCCGCGTTGGAATCCAATTGTTCATCTTCACTGTCGGTGAACATTCCCTTGTACACCCACACCTTCACTCCGATCGTGCCGTAGGTTGTGTGGCTTGGCACGCAGGCGTAATCCACATTGGCCTGCAGGGTTGACAATGGAATCGAACCGAGCCGAGTGTCAAACTTTCGCGCCATTTCCGCACCGCCCAGACGACCGGAAAGAAGTATCCGCACGCCCTTGGCGCCGTTCTGCATGGCCGCCTCACAGCGTTGCTTGCACAATCTCCGGAAATTCGCACGCTTCTTCATCTGTTCGGCGACGTTCTCCCCGATCAGCCTCGCATCCATGTCCGGATTCTTGATCTCGATGATCTTCATCGAAACCTTGCGTCCGGTGAGAGCCTGCAGGTCCTGTGAAAGCCGGTCGATCTCCTGGCCCTTGGGGCCGATGACCAGGCCGGGACGGGCAGTCTTGACGATCACCATCAGTTCCTCGCGGGTGCGCTCGATGTGGATATCGGAAACCGCCGCGAAGGGCGGGGTGCGATTCAATCGCTTGTCCACGTATTTGCGGATGCGATAATCCTCGACGAGCAGTTCGGCGAACAACGCTTTGGGAGCGTACCACCGCGACTTGTGCACTTCGGTGATCCCGACTCGAAATCCGAATGGATGGGTCTTTTGTCCCATAAGGTCAGTTCCTCTCGTCCACGGCAATGTAGAGATGGCTGGTCCGCTTCATGATGGGATGGGCGCGACCGCGATCCTTGGGCCTCCACCGCTTCATCGTCGGTCCCTCATCAACCCGTGACTCGGTGATATAAAGGCTCTGCATGTCCGCTTCGCCTTCTTCCGCGTTGGCAATGGCGCTGTTCAAGACCGCTTTGAAGTACCACGCGGCACGTTTCTTGTTGAATTGAAGTTCCGTCATCGCCTGATCGATGCGCATACCCCGAATGAGATCGGCGATCAGCCGCGCCTTGCGGGGCGCGATGCGTGCGAATCGATGAACTGATTGATATGCCATGGCTGTATTCACTACCTCAAAGCGATCAACGCCGGAGCTTGACGCCTTCCTTCTTGTTGGTGTGACCTCGAAACAATCGGGTGTGGCTGAACTCTCCGAGTTTGTGCCCCACCATGTCTTCGGTCACGAACACGTCGAGAAAATGCCGCCCGTTGTGAACCTGAAACGTGTGACCCACGAATTCAGGAACGATGGTGCAGGCGCGCGCCCACGTTTTAACCGGCGCGTGTCGGTTGTCCGCGTTGAGCTTCTCCACCTTGCGATAGAGTTTCTCATCCACATACGGGCCTTTTTTCAGTGATCGTGACATAATCAATCGACTCCGTGGGTTACTTCTTCAGCTTGAGCTGGCCGTACCGCTTACTCTTGCGCCGGCGAAGAATTCTTGCGTTAGTCCATTTACCGCGCTTTCTCGTGCCCCCGCCCTTGGATTTCGTACCCGAGGCGCTGGCAGGTTCGCGACCGCTCTTTGACCGCCCCTCGCCACCCCCCAGGGGATGGCAGGCATGATCCTTGGCCACGCCTCGCACCTTCGGCTTGCGTCCGAGCCAGCGATTGCGCCCCGCCTTGCCGAGCTTGATGTTCTGATGATCCGGGTTGTCAAGCTGACCGATGGTCGCTCGACATTCCATTGACACCTGTCGGATTTCTCCGGAAGGCAGGACCAGCGTGGCCCATCGGCCTTCCTTATTGGTGAGTCTGGCCCCGGATCCCGCGGTTCGACACAACGCGCCCCCTTTGCCCGGCTCGAATTCAATGCTGTGGACCGTCAAGCCGGTGGGAATATGCTTGATCGGCATGCAATTGCCGTTTTTCGGCTCGATGGAATTGGCGGAACTCTGCAGGACTTCGCCATCGGTAACGCCCCGCGGAGCGAGGATGTAGCGTTTTGTCCCGTCTTCGTATTCCAGCAGGGCGATGTGGCAGGTCCGGTTGGGGTCATACTCGATGCCAATGACCTTCGCCGGCATGTCGTCCTTGATGCGTTTAAAGTCAATCAGGCGATACCGACGCTTGTGTCCGCCCCCGCGACCGCGCACGGTCACCTTGCCCTGATTGTTGCGCCCGCCCTTCCGCTTCATGGGGCGAAGGAGGGATTTCTCGGGCTTCTGCTTGGTCACCTCGGTGTGAAGGTTAACCGAGGCGTTGCGCCTGCCGTTGGTCGTCGGTTTGTAGATGCGAATGGTCATAACTGTCGGTTCTGCTCAGTACTGCGGGCGAGGCCGCGAAACGGACCAGGAGAATTTCTCCTACCGGTTCCATTAGAAAAGTTCGATACGATCCTCCGGGTGAATTTTGACGATGGCCCGCTTCATCGCCGGTGTCTTCCAGTACCCGTGGCGGTTTCGACGAAGCTGTCCTTTGCGATTCAAGGTCGCGACGCTGATCACGCGAACCTCATACAGCTCTTCCACTGCGCGACGGATCTGCTTCTTGTCAGCCCGCCGGTTCACCTGGAAGGAATAGCGGTTCTGCTCGTTGCCGATCGTGGATTTCTCCGTGATGAGCGGCTTGATGATGACTTCCGTGGCGATCATCAGGCGGCCTCCTTCGCGGTCTTTTTCCTACCCTTGCGCTTGGTCTTGGTTTTGGGGTCGGGTTTATTCTTGTGGTTGTCAGCGTCGGTGGTATCCCACACGGAACCGTCAAGGAACGACTGCAGCGATGCCTTGTCCACCACCAGGTAGCGGTGGTTAAGCAGGACAAAGGCGTTGATCTGCTCAATGCGGATCGTGTCCACGTTCTCGAGGTTGCGGGCGGAGAGGGCGGCGTTGCGATTGTCCCGATCCAGGGCGACCAGACAGGTCCGATCAACGCTGAGTGCCTCGAGAATGGCCTTGAACTCGCTGGTCTTGGGTTCAGCGAAGTTCAAGTCCTCAATGCACTTGACCTCGTTATCCACGAGCTTGGCCAGCAGGGCGTTGCGATTGGCCAGCCGCCTCATCTTCCGGGGCATATCGAGGCGGAATTCCTCGTGGGTCTTGGTCTTGGCAAAAGCGACCCCTCCACCCCTGCGAATGACCGTACGACTGGAACCTGCGCGGGCGTTGCCGGTTCCCTTCTGGCGATACAGTTTTCGGGTGGAGCCGGTGACCATTCCGCGGCTTTTCGTGCGGGCAGATCCCTGCCGCTGATTGGCATGGAAGTGGACATAGGCCTGCTTGAGGAGTGCGGGACGCACTTCGCTTCCAAGCTGGGCTTCGTCGATGGAAAGCGATTCGACTTGCTTTCCCTTCTTGTTATAGACAGGAAGTTCGATCATTTCATTCACCTGGTGGCAATCTGCCTTTGGTTGCCTCACCCTCCTCGACCCGGTGGTTCGGATTGCCCGTTCGTGCGGGGTCCGGGGGAACCGGGGGGTCCGGCTATGGGCCGGGGCAGGGTTACGACTCGGTGTCACTCTTTAACTGTCGGTATCGTATGGTTCCGCAGGGCTGAGCCCATCAGGCCTTCACGATCATCCGTAAGAGATCAACTTTTCTCTTTGGTAAGCCTGGTCTTCCTTTTATTCAGACGCCTTGACTCTCTAATAAACAACAAACCCTGGTTCGGGCCGGGAACGGGGCCTTTGACCAGGATCAGATTACGCTCAGTATCAATTGAGATCACATCCAGGTTACGGACGGTGACTCGTTCGTCGCCCATATGGCCGGCCATGCGTTTGCCCTTCTTGATCTTCGGACCGGTGCCGAGGTTGGACGCATGCCCGCCGATGGATCCGGGCGAACGATGGGCACGCTGGACGCCGTGACTGGCTTCCAGCCCGCTGAAGTGATACCTCTTCATGGGCCCCTGGAATCCTTTACCCTTGCTCTGTCCCATGACATCGACATAGAGGATGCCCTCAAACAACGAGACATCCAGGGTCTGGCCGAGTTCGTATTCCTCGGCTTGCTTGTCATTTTCCAGACGCAATTCGCAGTGATGTCGCTGAGGTGAAACCCCCGCCTTGGCGTCGTGCCCGATGAGGGGCATGGTGGAACGCCGGGCTTTGACATCCTCGAACGCAACCTGGATGGCGCTGTAGCCATCCGTCCCGGTCGTCTTGACCTGGGTGACGGCGCAGGGACCAGCCTCGATCACGGTGACGGGAATGTTGTTTCCATCTGCCGTGAAGTAACGGGTGATTCCGAGTTTGCGTCCGAGTAATGCGGTCGGCATGATAAAGAGACGGTCCAATGGTGCGGGCTGATCGGCCCGCGAAATTGACTGAAAAACAAACGAGGTTGTCTGATTGTCAACCTCGCTCCGGTCGGCCTTGCTCAGGCCTTGATCTTGATGAACACACCCGCCGGAACGACCAGTCGATTCAGGGCTTCGACGGTGCGCGCGTTGGGATCCAAAATATCAATGATCCGCTTATGCGTTCGAATCTCGAACTGCTCGCGGGACTTCTTGTCAATGAACGTACTGCGATTAACCGTATAGATCTCGCGACGAGTGGGAAGCGGAATCGGACCGGCCACCCGCGCGCCGGTGCGCTTGGCATGATCGACGATCTCACGCGCCGATGCGTCCAGCGCCTGATGGTCGTACGCCTCCATCCGAATTCGAATCATCCCGCTTTTCATACAATGTCCTGATTTCGACCAGATCCTATCAAAAAAAAGGCTGAGACATCCAAGTGCTGCCGGGCAGCCCGCCAGCAGAGGTCTTTCTCCTGTCACACCTGTAAGCGCGAACGTGCGATGATATCGACAGCGTAGTCACTGTCAACAGAGCGGGAGGGCTCATTTTGCACCGATTTTCACTCTTCTGCTCCGATGCGGTATGATCTTTCCTCCCGACATCTGCGATCTCATTACCTGTCGGCGCCAGACAGACCCTGATCCCTTACGGGGAACCGACACCTTGCTTCGACACCTTCTCGCCATCCTGATTCTCCTGCTGGCCTCCCCGACGCTCGGTCAAACACCTGATCAGACTGATTCCAAGCCAAAAACCGACCGGATCTTCAGAAAAATGGGGCTTGACCCGGTTCCGTTCGAAGCCGTGGCCATCGGTTTGAAGATTCATTTGCCGGAATTGGCCCTTATGAGCATGAAGCCTTCCGGCGATCGGCCGGTTTTTCAAATCAATGACGCTTCCGAGCCTCAAATGTGGCGGATGCGGATCGAATCCATCCAGTACGGCTCCGCTCAGGACCGCACGACCCCTGATGCAGCCGCTTACCTGGATCAGGTACTCGCCCGACAGGACGAGCATAGTCTCCTCGTCAACAAAACCACCGGATACGCCGGGGTCGAGGGAAGACTGTGTTTCATCGAGCGAACCCAGACGGACGGAAGCAGCCTCGTAACCGGATGGCTCATCCTGCCCTCCGGCCGATCGTCGTTTCTCATCTTCACGGTCCTGATCATCTCCGATTTCTATCCCCAGTTCCGCCCCGTGCTCGAATCGAGCTTTTCGACCATCCAGATCAAGAGTGATGAAGTCCGCTCTCGTGAGCATATATCCCGAATCGAGAATGGAAAAAGATTCCTCGAATCGATCACCCGCGAGCGACTCGAAGCTCTGGTCGGTTTGCGTCAGTGGTTCCGCTCGTATCAACCTGCACCGTCGAATCGCACAACCGTCGAGACCGAACTGGCATGCTCGGTCGTCGAGGTTCTCCGAGCCAGGCTGGGCGAGCTGAATCCGAATCGGCCCGCGGATCGGTACACCCGCGATGAGCGGGAAGAGGGAATCATGGTTCGGATCCAGGGCCGAATCGTGTTGGATCAACAACGCGGCTCGTATTTCGACACCTCGGCGTCATATTGGATGGCCTGGAACCAGGAGAGCGAACGATGGTCCATCGTGGGCACCCAACGCCAGGGGGAAGCCTCCAGAACTGAGCAAGAAGCCGGCATCAGAATGGCCCCCTCCGTGAGCAATCCCGCCCCGAAATTGATCGTTTCAGCCCCCCCTCTTGCGAACTATGAATGGAAAGTTCCCGATGTGTATCTCTCCCAGGCCCTGTCGCTGCTCCTGGGGAGACTATTGCCGAAGGACCAGAGCGGGCCACAATTCTTCACCTACTACTTCTACAATGCCCGCAGTTCACCGCCTTCGTTGGGATTGCGCTACGATCGCTGGGAGCCGATGAATGACGGATCGGGTCATTGGCGTCTCGCCACATTGCTCAGCAAGACCCTTCCCCCGGAATTATCCACCTACGCCTCTGATGGCACGCTCATTCAACGGGTTCGCCCCACCGGCGAGGTGACGGTGCCGACCACTCGGGAGTCGCTTCTTCGACTCTGGCGATCCAAGGGACTCCGCACCGGCCCCGCCTCCAAATGAGCCGCTTCTTCGGTACAGCCTTAGCCCTGATATTGCCGGCGGCTCTTTCCCTCATCGGATGTGCGTCGAAACCTCTCGATCAAGCCCCTTTTTTCGAGATACTCGATGTAAGTACCCCCGATTCACCGGTCACGGCTGACCTTTTTCTCCTCAATAATCCGACTCCGCAACATTATCTGGTCATCAAGGCCAACGAGGAACCTCGCAAAGTCCGTCACTCTCAAGAGACGACTGAACGCTTCCAATCGGAGTGGAAAATCATCGAGGGTGAAGATCGTGAGCGTTTTTACCGGCAGGATACGTCAGGCGATATCCTTCTGGTCGCGGTAATCGAGCACGGCGAGAACGCAATCAGCCTGTTTCGTCCCCCCCTCATCGCGGCGTATCACCGACTGGAACCCGGCGAATCGCGCACTCAGGACGTTGCCATGAAAGTCGTGAACCTGAACAATCCTTCACGACTGCGGGAATCCGGAAGGGCAAAACAGACAATCACATATCTCGACGATTGCCTGGTTCGCACGCAATGGGGGTCTTTCCCGGCTCGCCGGCTGTCGGTGCAGTTTTCGGCGGACCTGAATCTGGCCAGGGTTCACGTTGAGACGATTCTCTACGTAGTGCCGGGATATGGCCTGCTCATCGAAGAAGCCGAAAAAACAATCCGGATTCTGGGGATTTTCCCCCAATATGAGAACACGATCAGAGTGCTGATGAGACCCGATTGACCTTAGCCAACGCTATAATATAAGGATAGAACCAAAAGTCCCCACCTGCGTGTCTTATCAGGGTTAACCCTGGATATCCCCACGGTTCCGATCGGTTTTTTCTGTAATAATGCCTGCCGGGATGGTCGCCGATTCCACCTGTTGCGCCAGAGTATCGATGGCTTCCTTTTCATACAATGGAAATGCCCAGGTGCGGCGCGATGCGATATCCGAGTTTTCGCTTCTCAAGCGGGCTTGCTCGTACGCCGCGCCGATGGCATCGATCGACTCCCGGCGATCATCACGAAACGTGCCGAGCCGTTCGTGCATGTGAAAAAACGCCGCTCGTCGGTCTGAGGATCCGTAGGGTTTCGACGCCAACTCCCCGAGCAGTTCACGCTTGAGCGGGCCGGGCCGAGATGAGGTGGATGAGGCCGACTCCGGATCGTGCCACGCCCGCCTGAGTGATCGTCGTGCCTGCTCGATATCGATTTCCTCCTCATCATGATCCGCCAGGGGCAGGTGAAGGGTCGCGGAAACCACCGCGATGGAAGATGTTTTCACCCCGAGCCAGTTTTCGATCCATTGTTCCATGACCCGGTCGTAGTTCGCCCCCCCCGTGCCGTGGACAAACAAGTCGCACATTCCCAGCCGGATCAGAGCCGTGAGCAACAATGCGCGGGGCATGAGTTTGGGAGAGGCTTCGTTCTGAACAAGCCACATCTGCACATCGCCGTCGTAGGCGTGCATGCGTCGGCCATCCTCACGAATGCGCCACAAGGGCAGCTCAACATAATCATCGCGGATGAGCAGCGTTCCGATCCCCGCATCTGAATGCTCCACCACGGCCTGGTTGTAGCACCTGGTACAGTGCCACGGGTCATCCGCCATTTTCGTAAGCAGTGCCCGGGCAAACGTCGTCTCCAGCAACTCCGATGCCGTCACGCTCGGCATGGGATCGACCCAGGGGTGCATCATGTCCTCGAGTGCGGCAGCCATTTGTCTCGCCGCACTCACCGCGTCGCGATGGGCATACACCTTTTCGTAAATAAGCTGCACCCCCTCGGCGACCGAAGGCAGTACGCCGGTCATCCGCTGGAAAGGTCTGGGGGGTGTAAATGGTTCGTGGAGACCCATCGGCACGCCTGGTTGGGGAGTGGTCAGGTGCATTCGCCGGACGACCAGAGAGCCATCGCCCCGCCTGACGGGTATCTCAAAATCACCGAATCCATCGGCATGCTGATCAACAATGAGATTCGCGGCAGCAAAATCACCCGTTCTGGCAAAGGAATGAACGGCAAGATACTTCGCGAGTATGCCCGGATGCCACAGCAGTGTCTGGTGACCGGTGGCGATCACGGGTTTTACCACATCAAGCCCCAGCTCACAGCGGGTTTTGCTGAACCAATCGGCCAGAGTGTGGCCGAAGATCTTCGTTCGGGAAGGCTTGCGAATCAGATCGCGCCAACGATCGAACCCGGGCTGGATGATCAGGTCGTGGCTTACCATCTATTCGCCGAAACCCGCCTTATCCGGCAGCGTCGCACAAGGAACAGCACTCGTCTGATTTGTTTTCAACCATCGTCTCGACCACTCCCTGCAGGGCATTATCAGGGAGACGAGCACTACAGCGAATGAGTTCACAGAACAGGGTCTGTCGATAATGAGAAATTCGAGATTCCGGATTATCCAGGGGACCGCCGAAACTTCGCGTCGGATCGTTGTAGATCAATCTCACGGGAATTTCCTCGATGCGAAGGCGGTTGGCGGCCGCCTGCACCCAGAATTGCATGGGGAAATCGTAGCCGTCCACATCCAGTGACAACGTTTCGCAGGCATCAATGCGATACGCCTTGAAGCCGCAGAACGCGTCGGTGAGATTCAATCCCAGCCTGGAATTGAGATCGGCGGTGATGGTGTGATTGATGGAGCGTCGATCCTGGGGCGGAGCATCATCCAGAGCCGTGTGATTAATGTATCGACTTCCGGAAATCACATCGGCGGATCCCCGCTCAATGGCGCTGATGAATCTCGGAATCGCCGCCGGCTCATGTTGCTCGTCGCAATCCATGGTGATGAGCCAGTCGAAACCATCAAACTTCGCCCATCGGAGCATGTCCTGCATGGAACGTCCGTAACCGCGATTTTCAGCATGTCGAATCACTTCCACCGGCTGTTGCGCGAGCAACATGGGTGTCTGATCGGATGAGCCATCATCGATGACGAGGATATCTCTGGCGTGTCGGCGTACCTCATCGAGTACCCGGGAGACATACTTTTCTTCGTTATAGACAGGAATCCCGATCAGAATTCGTGGGCCATGCATGCTCTTGCCTTCCTTCTTCATACCTGGAGCTACCCTTTCGTTTGCAGTGACTGTAGGAAGAGAAATAAGTCGAGTTCAACTGGTTGCAGAGTCCGAATATTCCTGGTTTCCCGATATCACCGGCGCTGGCCGGAGATTCGGACCCGTCTAGCCTCACATACCTCTGCTGAAAGTCAAGTCGCCCCTCAGGACAAGCCGAAAACGCCCATGATGCCTGATATATCAGCCCAAGCCATCGGAATCCTCCAGCAGACCCGCCTTCTGCAATCGGTGCAGATTCTCGTCGCAAAAAAAAGCCTTGATGCGATCGAGC
>JADFSH010000048.1 GCA_022560875.1 Planctomycetota bacterium
CGGTGCGCGAATTCTTTGGAGTAAATTATGGTTATCACAAAAACAAAAACGTTTCCGGTGACGGTTGCTGGGGCGGGAGTGTGAGAGGATACCTTAGAATGCATATTATTATTGGACGATGTACTTTGAACACGAATGTTCCTGTTGTAGAGTTTTCCCCGGAGGGACTCTTTCCGGTCCGGTTGGGCCATGACATACGAGGGTGCAAGGCTTGAAGATGGAGAATCGAATGAGAACATCCTTGATCGTGGCGGCTCGGCTTGTTTTTGGCCTTGCCGTGTTGGGGGGGATCGGTTCTGAGGCTGGGGGGCAATGTTCATACGAAGTGACGCAGATCATCGAGCCGCCGGCTTGTGGTGATTCCGCATTTTTCAATGCGATTGATATAACTGACACTGGCGAGGTCGGAGGCTCGTTCACCTGCTTTCTCGCACCCCAGGCGGCAACGTGGGATGCTGCCAACGGCGTCACGCCCCTGCCCTTCCTCTCGGGCTTTTCGCAAGCGGGGGTTGGCGGCCTCAATTCGATCAACGAGGTGGTCGGTTCGCAGTTTTCCTCGACTTTGACTTGGAGAGCCGTCATCTGGCAAAACGGTGTGCCGTCCCGTCTCCCGGACTGGCCCGGGACCACCCTCAGTTTCGCTGCCGCTATCAATCGTGACGGCTGGATCACCGGCTATTGGGGCAACAGTATTTTCGGTCCCGGTGAAGCGGCAATCATTTGGAAACCTGACGGGTCTATGATCAATCTCAACGATGAACTGCCGGGAACCACCAGTCAGGGGCTGGACATTAATGATCTAGGACAGGTGACAGGCCATTTCGGTTCCATCCCAAATTCCCAGGCATTTTTGTGGGATGACGGTCAGGTCATCGAGATACCACTCATCCCGGACGGCACGTCAGGTACGGGAGTGGCGATCAGCAATAAGGGACACATCGCCGGTTGGGGAATGGTGACAGTTGAAGGTTCAACGACCAGCATACCCCACGCTTTCTTCTGGGATGGCCTCACCACGATCGACCTCGGGACGCTGCCCGGCTTCGAAAAAAGCGTGGCTTTTGACATTAATGATGTCGGCCAGATCGTCGGACGCTCATTCCAGCCGTCAGGCCACGCCTTTCTCTGGCGCGATGGGGTCATGATCGACTTGAATAACTTTCTCCCGCCAGTGTTTGACGGAACCGGTACGACCGCGAAGGCAATCAACCGGAACGGTGAAATCCTGCTGGCAGGAGGCAATGTGGGGATCATTCTCTCGCCCATCGGTTCCGGTCCCGGAGACCTCGATAACAACTGCGCTGTCAACGTGAGCGACCTGCTTCTTCTCATCAGTGAGTGGGGGGAGTCGATATCGGTGGCGGACATCAACTTGGATGGCAGTGTGAATGTGACTGATCTGCTGGCGTTGCTGGCGGATTGGGGATGAGAATGGAAAAAGTTGAAATGTTTAAATGTTTAAAGCAGAAATCTGAAAGTCGAAGACCCGCCGCGGTGGGCTGAACGCTGATCGCTGACAGCTTTGTCCATCGGAAGGAGGTGAGAACACGCTAGTTTTCGGGGTTCCGACGGGGAAGTCAGGATGACTTCTCTTCCAAATCTGCATGGATTGCAACCAAAATTTTGACCAACCGAACAAAGCGCTTCTTTGTCCGGTGCGCGATCTCTTTGGAGGTAATCATGTTCATCAAGAAAGCAAAAACGTTTCTTCTGGCCTGTCTGTTGGCATTCGCCTTGTGTGCATTGTTCACGGCCAAGACATTTGGCCAAGAGCAAGAAGTACGGTACGTTGACAAAACTGCAGAACCTATCAGCGATGGCCTTACTTGGGAGACGGCGTACATTTCACTGACTCAAGCGCTCAGTGTCGCAAACAGCAACCCTGGCGATTGGGAAATCCGGGTCGCCCAGGGGACGTACCATCCCAAGAATGAATTTGCATCGTTTCGCATTCTCAACAAACCGGGACAAGAGGCTGGCGACAGAATCGTCCTCTTAGGCGGCTTTGCCGGGCTTCAGGGGGCAAACCCCGACCTGCGCGATCCGAAAGTCTTCACCACCATCCTCACCGGCGACACTCTCGGCGATGACGTGGACTTCGGCAACTGCCTCTCCAATCAAGACGGCTGGAAAGACCAGAACCGCCTTAACAATTCCGATACCGTCGTGATAGTGCTCAACTGCGGTCTCGGCAATAGAATAGACGGCTTCATCATCGAGGGCGGGAACCAGGGCCAAGTTCCCTTCGAAAGCAAGTTCGCCCACGGCGGGGGCATGTATATCGCCGATTCCTCGATCGACGTGGTCAATTGCACATTCCGCTTCAATGTCTCGGGTCTTCCGGAAAATGTTCCTGTCCACAATGGCTTAATCGGCGAAGGCGGGGGGGCCTATGTGAGTGGCGGTAAACTCGCAAACGGTGACGTCGGCTTTACCCGGTTCATCAACTGCACCTTCCACGACAACGTCTCCTCCCGGGGCGGGGCCCTGGCCATTCTCAACAGATCGAGTGAAGTAACGAAGGTGAAAGTGATCAACAGCCTGTTCTACGACAATCAGGCGATTGAAATGTCAACTGCGGTCATCAAACCGGGCGATGACAATGACCGCTTGGTTCAGCTTCCAATGAAACGTCAAACCCCGTAAAAATCAGGAATTTCCCGGTTTCCTGCGCAATGGCTATCTGGAGCAAGCGTATAGAAGTAGATGGTGCGACATTTTTTCATTCAACTTGAAGGTTTGCCGTGAGGAACGTAATGAACATCAAGATGATTAATCGTCACTCCCGGTCCCCTGAAGGCCATTTTGCCGGTCTGGGGCTGGCTCTGGGGCTGTCTTTGCTTGCCGCCCCGCCGGTCTCCGGGCAATGTCAGTATGAGGCCACGATCATACAGGGGCCGATGTGTACGAACGGCTCGCCGGCCACCTTCGGGCCGGCGGCCCTGGATGAGCAGGGCAACGTGGCGGGGGCGAGCAGTTGCTTTCTCGCGGTACACGCATCGCTCTGGACGGGCTCCGGGCTGGCCCAGTACCTGCCCGATTCCGGCGAGTCGCGGGCCCTGGCCATCCTGGACCCCGATCATGTGGTGGGCACCCATGTGCAGGCGGGAGAGGGTTTCGACGTCGCGGCGTACTGGGAATTCGGGGTGCTCCAGATTCTGGGTGCGCCGACCGGCCAGCTCACCAGCAAGGCACACGGCATCAACCAAAGCTTGCAGATCGTCGGCGAGTCGAGCGGAGGCCCCGATGGCTTGAGTGCATTTCTCTATGAGAATAATAGTTTTGAAAAACTCATCTTGCCCTTCGGTTCTTCTGCCATTGCCAACGACATAAACGATCAAAGGCAGATCGTGGGTTTCATGGGAGATTCGATTGTCACTGACCATGCGTTCCTCTGGGAGAACGGCATCGTCACTGACCTCGGCATAATTCCCGGGGGCACCAGTGCCGATGCCCGGGCGATCAACAACATCGGTCACGTGGCGGGAAGAGGCTGGGTGCCACTTGAAGGTTCATTCTTCGGGGAGCCGCACGCCTTCTTCTGGGACGGTCAGACGATGATCGACATCGGTACGCTTCCTGATCATAAAAGGAGCATGGCCCTGGCAATAAACGATCTTGACGAGATCGTGGGTTCATCGTCTTTTGTCGGCAATAACATCAACATCAGCCACGCCATCTACTGGAGGGACGGGGTGCTGTACGACCTCAATGACCTGGTCATCCCCGATCTTGGGGGGGGGCTGCTCCGGGCATTGGCAATCAACAACGCGGGAGAGATTCTTGCTCAAGTTGGCGGAGTCGGGGTCTTGCTCACCCCGATCGGCTCGGCTCCGGGTGACATCGACAACAACTGTATCGTGAACGTGAGCGACCTGCTTCTACTCATCAGTGAATGGGGCGAGTCGATATCGGTGGCGGACATCAACCTGGATGGAAACGTGAATGTGACGGATCTTTTGGCATTGCTTGCGGATTGGGGATGAACGGAGAAAGTGGAAAATTAAAAGTTGAAAATTGAAATTAGAAAGTCGGAGATACGCCTGCGCCAGTTCAAAATGAGAGCGGGGACCAGCGAGCCGCGAGTATGAGGGGTATCTCTGAATGGTGGCACGGGCATCCTGCCCTTGCATTGAGAGACTTGAACGGACAAGATGCCCGTTCCACTCTTTTCCAATATACGAGCCGCGAGCGCAAGCGACCGGTCCTCTCTGCGTTCGGTATAGGCAAACCCTCGGCAAGGGCATCCCGATGTACTTCTACAATGTGAGTCATGATCCCGTTGCCGTAAATGCGGGGGCCACCTACTTTGTCGAGATCAGTAACACCGGCGGCGACACCACCGGCTCCAGCGGATGCCACTGGCGCTGGGCGTGGAGCGTCGATGGTACGCTGCTCTATTCAGTCGAGCAGTTGGAGGGTCTGAATAGTTACATCAGGGATGAGAATCCTGAGAATACGATGAACCTCGCCTACGGCCTGGATATCGAGATTGAACAGATCGACCCCTGATCGCCATACAACAAGAAAACAATCTCCAACCCCCGAACCCCCGAACCCCCGGACCCCCGGACCCCGTCTCCCCCGTCCTGATTCAGGCCGGGGGTTTTTCGTTGGCGCTAAAGAAATCTTTGGAGGTAAGCGGCATTCACATCAGTCGAATCCACCCCCACGATTTCCTGAAGACCCTTTCAGAAATGCCCCTTTGCCTTGCTCCAATACGGGCTTGTCCTTACCTTCCACCACATGCCGATTCCCCGATTGACGATCGACACTGCCAGCCTGCTCGTGATTGATATCCAGGAGCGACTGGTGTCGAGCATCGTGGATCGGGATCGGCTCATCACCAACAGTTCGATCCTGCTGCGAATGGCCAGCGAACTGGGTATGCCGTATTTCGTGACGGAGCAGTACCCCTCGGGGCTGGGACGGACGATCGAGGAGGTCGCCTCGGCCATGACCGATCCATCCCGGCGGGTGGAGAAGAGCCGTTTTTCCGCCGCCATTGATCTCATTACCGATCAGTTTGTCGCCTGGCGTCGCTCATGCGTGATCATCTGCGGCATCGAGGCCCATGTCTGCGTCCTCCAGACGGTGCTGGATCTGCAGGAAGCCGGTTTTCACTGTTTTCTCTGCAGCGATGCCATATCCGCCAACCAGCAAGGGCAAATCGCCCCCGCCTTGCGACGAATGGAGCGGGCCGGAGCGGTCACAACCGGGGTATTGTCCGTGATGTACGAGCTGATCGGTGATGCGGCCCATCCCGCTTTTCGGAGCCTCCTGGAGCTTGCCAAGGAGATTCGGCAATAAATTTTCACTCCAATACCCGTTCAAAATACGAACAAACTGTCGATTTCGGTCTGATAAGGGTTGCCTTATGACAATATGAGGGGTCATAATTGATGATCTCGTGACCACAACTGAAGCTGTGATGGCTTCCGAACCGATGCAATTATCGTTGATTTTGAGCAAATAAGGAGGCTTCAGAATGGAAGCATACGACAAGCTGGTAAAACTCGTGGAAGAGGCTTCTGATGATGTGAACAAGGCTGACGGGGGCAACAAAGCCGCCGGAACCCGTGTTCGCAAAGCCATGCAGGACATCAAGAGAGCCTCGCAAGATGTTAGGGTCTCGGTCCTTGAAGCTCGGGGCGATGGCTGATCCAGCCTCGGCATCACCAGTGCCCCTGAGAGACGATAGCTAACGCACACCCTTGCTTCAGTCGCGTCATCTGTACCTGCTTTTTTCGGTGAGATGACGAGACGGCGCAAGAGTCAGTATCCTGTCGCCCCACATGGATGGGGCGTTTTTCTGCGCTCCAGAATTGAATCTCATACGAAAGCATCCATCTTGGCATCTGAACTCCTCCTAGATCTCAGTGAGATCGACCTGACCGAAACCCGCATCAGCTCGGATGAGATCGGGAAGTACATCCCCCAGGAGGGGGATATGCGTCAACTCGACCGTATCGTCTGGGTGAGCGATGCAAAGACGACTTGTGTTGCGGTCAAAAAGGTACGAGACAATGAGTTCTGGGTTCCGGGGCACCTCCCCGGTCGCCCGCTGCTTCCCGGCGTGATGATGATCGAAGCCGCAGGTCAGAGCAGCAGCGTGCTGTACCGGGTGAAAACCGGACTCGACCAGTTCATCGGTTTTATTCGCTGCGACGATGCCGTCTTTCGGGCTCAGGTCGTGCCGGGCGACACGCTCTACATCATCTCCAAGGAAATTGAATTCAAGCGACGCCGTTTCATCACCCTCAACCAGGGCATCCTCAATAACAAACTCGTCTTCGAGGCGAAGATCACCGGGATGCTGATGTGAGAAAAACTTTGAGATGACGAATTGCCGGTCGCCAGGATTTTCACGCCAATCAGCGACCGTTCAACTTTTTGAAATTTGATTTCAATCTCCCGCCCATGGAATCTTTCGATCATGCTCGATTACGAGCCACTTCCCTGTCCGGACCTGTCGATTGAACTTTCGGTTCCGGCGGATCGTGGTGAAACGATTGACTTTCTCGCGATACCCGCCCGGCCGGGGGTGTTTGCTCTCGAGGATGAAGACGGCGGTACGCTGGCCCTGGCCATCACGCGGAATCTGCGGCGACTTATTCGCTCGAAACTCGAATCCGATCCGCAATCGGATGGGCCCAGCCGGAGAATAGACTATCGCGCGATCACCCGCAGGGTCCGTGCGATGACCGTGGGCAGCTGCTTCGAGGCGGAATGGGCGTATCTGCAGCTTGCCCGCAGCCGTACGCCGTCAACGTATGCAAGTCTGCTCGATCGCTGGCGAGGGTGGTTTGTGCATATTGATCCGGAGGTGGAATTCCCCCGCTGGACCAAGACGTGTCGGCCCTTTACCTCTCCCCCCGGTGCGGCGGGGCGTTACTTCGGCCCCATGCCCGACAAGCATTCAACGGGCCGATACATCGAGATGATCGAGGACGCCTTCGACCTCTGTCGCTACCACCATATTCTCATTGAAGCTCCCGACGCCAAAGCATGCGTGTATAAGGAGATGGGGCGCTGCCCCGCCCCGTGCGACGGGACGATCACGATGGACGAGTACCGTAAGGCGGTGCGCAGCGCAGCGGACTTCGCTGCCATCCCCTATCCCGAATGGTGTGCAGAGGTCGAGCGTAAAATCAAGATCGCAAGCAAGCGGCAGGATTATGAGGCCGCAGCACGCTGGCAGATGCGTCGGGAACGGACAAAACTCGCCGGACGAGCGGCGTATGCCCTGGTGAAGTCAATCGAGCGGTTTCGGTTTCTGGGAGTCTTCACATCGGACCGGGAGCATTATGCGCGGATATTTCTCATTCTGGGCGGTTGGATTGAGCCGTTGGCGGATATCCCCCTGGATGCGAACTCCGAAGCGATCGCAGACCTCATCGAATCGGTCCACTCACAAGCGACAAATCGGCCTCTGCCCCTGACGGGAAACGCCTCGGAAAACATCGGTCTCGTCTGTCGAGGATTGTTCCGCCCGAAGTCCGAGCGAAACGATGGCGAGTGGCTCGACCTCGATGAGACCCTGGATGTGACGCGCCTATCGGATGCCTTGCACCGCTTGTCTAGGCGGGGCGTGAACGAAAACGCTCCCGTCGAACTCGAGGAGCAAATCATGGAATCGCTGCCGGAGTGAAAAGAGAGTCAGATCGTCATCATGGCCGGTTTATTTGTGAATTGTGACCCTGCCGAAAGACCCGAAAAAGAACGGACGATTCCCCAGCATGACCCCGTGATGCAAGCCAAAGCCATAATATGGATATCCGAAATGATGCGAGTAATAGCCTGATCCGTAAAAACCATAGCGTCTGCTATTGCCGTAGGTGTTGTAGGTTCCGGTTCGCGCCCGGGTATATCGGACCAGCGCAAGGCGTTCGGGATTGGTTTTCCGGGCCGATGCGGTCGATGGGGTGGTTACCTTCCGTTTGGGAGGGCTGGGCATATTGATGACCGAATCGGCTGCGACAATACCCGGTCCGTGCAACAGGGCCATGATGAAGACGATGGGAACAAGCCGTTTCATGGAATCATCCTCCGTGGGTCGGGTCCATTCAAAGATCGTCCTCCCCGCACATATTGTACGCTGTACTGAGATACCGAGGGCGACGATCGGTGTCGCTTTCTTTCGCATTCAACTGACATTGAGACCCACCCCATGACTCCCTATTCACTGCTTTTTGAGCCCATCTACAAGGAAAAGGTCTGGGGCGGCAGAGAGTTAGTACGACTCGGCAAACAATTGCCCGAGGGCGTATCCATCGGTGAATCGTGGGAGCTGGCGGATCTTCCAGAGTCGATAGCCGGCGGTCGATCGGTCATTGCCAATGGCGAACTGGCCGGAATCACCTTGAGACAGGCTCTTCAGCAGCACGAGAAAATGATTCTCGGCGCGGCCAAGCCAACCCCCGGGGGCGGATTTCCTCTGCTTATCAAGTATCTCGACGCCCGGGAAAACCTCTCCGTCCAGGTCCACCCGGACGAGGTGTATGTCCGCAACCATCCGGAGACTCATCTGAAATCAGAGGCGTGGTATATCATCGACGCCGAACCCGGGGCCGTGATTTACCGGGGAATCGATCCCGCAGTCTCCCGCGAGCAGTTCGCCCGCCACATAGAGACCGATAACGTGATTGATGACCTGATCGCGATTCCCGTGAAATCCGGCGACTGCCATTACCTGCCCAGCGGCACGTGTCACGCGCTGGGGGCGGGCATCGTCATCGCGGAAATCCAGACGCCCAGCGACACCACTTTTCGTGTGCATGACTGGGGACGCACCGACCGGGAGCTGCATATTGAGGCGGCCCTGGAGTGCATTCATTTCGGACCTTACGCCGGAAACGATTCTCTTGATGCGAATGAAAACGCACATCAACCTCAAATTAGGCCGATCGAAGTAAAGGGTGTGAGTTCCACACCCCTGGTGATATCGGACCATTTTGAGATCGAAGTGATCAGAGTGGAGGCATCGGGGAATCTGGGCATCGTGACCAACGGCATGCCGATCATCTGGATGTTGATTGAAGGGTCGGCTGAGATCGAATCGGATGAGACGGCTTCCATCCCTCTCCGGAAAGGCGACACCGTTTTGCATCCCGCTGGTCTGGAAAATGTTCACGCCCGTTTCCCCGAACAATCCATGTTACTCCAGATCTTACTTCCCTCACCGCTGAAGGGGCTGATCGCCTGATGATGACTGGCACGCTTCGACATCTCTACGCATCGTGGGTCTGCCTGGTCGTGCTGACGCAAACCGTCGGGGCCGGACAGATTCTCATTGCTCCCGGCCAGGCCTGGGAAGATATCGCGTTACAAGCGAAACCCGGCGATGAAATCATTCTCATGCCCGGAACCCATCGAGCCGTAACCATCAAGAATCTTAGGGGAACAAAAAGACGCCCCATCATTATCCGGGGGCTGGATGCAAAAAATCCCTCCATCATCGATGCGAAAACCTACGGCATTCGTCTGGTCAGACCTCGCTACGTCAACTTGAGTGATCTCAATATCGTCGGCGCGTTGGTCAACGGCATACTCATCGACAACTCCGCTCCCCCGGGCAAGGCGAGAAAGCCGGACGAGGGGAAGGAGCCGGACGAACCCTATGGAAACATCATTCTCAAGAACATACACGTCGAGCGTACCGGAGTCAGAGGACAACGCCATGCGATCTTTTTAATCGGAATGGCAAATATTCGTATCGAGGCGTGCCGTATTACAGGCTGGGCCGGCTCAGGCATTGAGATCGTCGGCTGCACAGAGATCACCATTCGTGAGACGACGTTTACGGGGCTCAAGGATTTCGCGCAACTGAGCGGGGTTCGGATCCGCGCGGGCAGCACCAATGTGGAAGTGTCAACCAGTCGCTTTGAAAACTGCGGACTCAGCGGCGTCTGCGTCGGTGGTGCGAGTAACCTGAATGAATTTTTTCCCAAGCCTGACCCGAAAGCCCAAGAGGGCAGCATCTATGAAGCCCGACAGGTACGGATCGATCGCAACACTTTTCTGGGCGGGGCAACCGCCATCACCATGACTCATTGTGAGCGGGCCGAGATCTGGCGGAATACGATCATCCGACCGGAGTACTATGTGTTCTGCCTGCTTCAGACCCACAACAACGAACTCGTCGGCCCCACCCGGCGTTGCACGATTGGCGGCAACCTCATCTCCTGGCAAAAAGAAGATCTCGTGAAGTTCTTCCTCATCGATGACGAAGTGGATCTCAAAACCCTGAAAATGGATCCCAACCTCTGGTGGACGAATGAATCCGCACAGTCGCTCCTGAGATTGGGACAGATCCCGGCTGATACCAGGATCCAGCAGATTTTCGACGTGGACCCGAAATTGAATCAGGAGTTCTACCCCACCAACCTACGGGCCAATGGGTTTGGGGCCTTTCCCATCAAAATCGTGAGACATAGCGGCATCAACAGCCAATAATCCTGGATTTTTTTCAAAACCAGGTCGATTCCAGGGAATCACACGCGGTCTTTCGCGTCTTTCTCTATAGCAGCCGACAATCGGCTCCTGGAGATTCGCCATGGCTCAGGCCCTGAACGAAACACGACTCCGTCACTGGATGCAGACGCTCGGCCCCCGGCTGATCCATCTCTCGGCGGGGATCTGTCGTGATCGGCACCAGGCGGAGGAGATCGTCCAGGAGGCCTTTCTCAAGCTGTGGCGCAGGCCGCCCGAGGCGGGCGAGGTCGCCTTCTCCTCATGGTTGCGCAAGGTGGTGACGAATCTCTCCATCAATGCTCTCCAGCGTACGAAACGCCCCCGCACGCTTCCCGAGTTTTCCGATGATCCCGCCTTGCGGGGGTCGGACACTTCCGCAACCCGCCGGGAAGCGCAGGAGGAACTCGACCAGGTACGGCGGGCGATGGACCGGCTGGATGACTCCAAACGCGCCATTCTCATTCTTCGCGCGCAGGAACAGCTCAGCTATGAGCAGATTGCGGAGCATCTTGAGGTGCCCCTCGGCACGGTCATGAGCCGGCTCAACCGAGCCCGGGTCGCCTTGCTGGAGGAACTCAAACGCGACATGAAACTCGCGGAGGATGAACCGATGGTCTTTGAATTTCAAAAATATGCACAAGGGTGAGTGAGGATATCGTAATGAATACCATGGACTGTGCGGACATCAAGGCTTTGCTTTCCGGCCTGATTGACGATCAAGTCGATCCGGAAACCCGACATCTCACCGAACGACACATCAGCAACTGCTCATCCTGTCGCGCGCTGATGAACGAAGCCGAATCGCTCGATCGACTCATCGCCCTGGAGGGCGAAAATTCTTTTCAACAGCTTCCCGCCGGCTTCGAGGAATCCGTGCTCAGACTCACCGGCACCTCATCCGTCATCATTCCCTATCACCGGCGTCTTTCCACGTGGTTCGGTTGGATGGCGGCGGCCGCTTCCCTCGCCCTCGCCATGACCATCTGGGTGAATGACCGACAAAAATTGATCGACCTCAGCGCCGGCAATTTTGTCGTAGAGAACATTCCCAATCCGCCAATCGATATTGTCGTGCCGCAGGTGGTTGCGCCAGTCCAGGTCCACAAAGCAAACTACACGCGCCCGGTATACGGCAACCACATGAATCCCTTCGACGATGATTTTTTCTTTGTCACGGATGACGAAAATGAAACTTCGACCATGGAAGCGGTGCGGGCCGACAGCCGTAAGCTCGACGAACTGAGCGATCGTCTTACGATCTCAGAAGACGATGCGCTGACCCTGTACACCGCTTCAATCCTCCTGGAGATGATTGCTCACGCCGACACCACGACGTTTGCGGACATCGAGATGGCCCGTCGCATCATCGAATACGATGATGTGCTTCAGCGTCTGGCTGCGGCCCGCGATCATCTCGATCCTGCGGATCTTCCCGCCCTGTTTGCCGCGGAATCGATCTTCACCCGCATCGTCCTCGGACCGATCGACATCAACGACCTGCGCCGGATTCGCAAATCGGTGATCAACCTCAATCTCGCCGTTGTCTTCGACGAACTGAGCGATCGCGGCAACTCGGCCTGATCATTCCAAAGCGCAAGAACCACGCATCGATCGCTACATTGAAGAAATGAAACATGGACGGCCGATGAATCTTTGCCGTACAATCTGCACGTTCCGATAACGTGTGCGTGGGCGCGGCAGAAAGAAACGAGTAGTCAGCACACATGCAAATCGGCGGTTCCTTTCCAATTCATATCGCTCGGGCCTACGGCGCAAAACCGACACATGCCTCTGCGCCGGAAACGCCGATCAAGGCCAGCGCACCTCCATCACGCCTTGATCAAGCACCCAACGACTCAGCCCCGACCGGTCGTTTGATTGACAAGCTCATCGCCGGGCAGGTGAATCAAAGTGTGGATTTCGCCATTGCCTCGACGCCTGCGAATCCGGCGGGAAACGCACTGCAGCTTTACACTCGGGCCGCGGACAAGATTGAAGCCGCCACCGGAGTGCTTCTGGGACGATCCCTCGACATCAGGGGTTAGCAGGCCGTTTAGCGCCGGCGAATCATATTGCAATACTTTGTGTCATGAAGGGGAGGCTGTGCCGGATGCTTTGCAGCAGCTTTTTCTATCGTCAGTTTACGAGGTCCGATTCAGTTATCAGATGTCTATTTCATGACACGCCCCGCCTGTAAGGGATGTATCAGGTTTGCGAATTAAAATGATTATGTCGGTCGCAAGGAAATTCAGGGCGCAACGGGATGTGCCGATAACACTCCTGTTCGTCACCCCCGGAAGACAGCCCAGGAGCCACCGGCAACATGTGCGGCATATTCGGACTCGCCACCATTCGGGGAAGGCAGCTTTCCGTACGACAAGACACGATAAGTCGTATGCGCGATCGGCTCGCCAGACGCGGTCCTGATGATGCGGGACTGTGGCTGGACGATAATATCGCCCTCGCCCACCGCCGCCTCGCCATACAGGATCCCCAACACGGCCAACAACCGATGGTAATCGGCACCCCCGCCCCCGGAACGCCCGGTCATAACAACCATTTCATTATCACCTACAACGGCGAACTGTATAACCACCACGAACTCCGTTATGAGTTGGAGCAGCTCGGTCGCCGCTTTCAGACCAACTGCGACACCGAAACCGTGCTGCACGCCTTTGCCCAATGGGGTCCGGAAGCGTTCACGCGTTTCCGGGGCATGTTCGCCCTGGCGATCTATCACCCCGAATCACATACCCTCACCCTCGCCCGCGATCCTCTCGGCATCAAGCCGTTGTATTACGCGATCATCGACACTCCTGCGGGACGTGAATTCGTCTTCGCCAGCGAGCCGGTGGCGATTCTCGACCATCCTCACATGTCGCGACAACCGGACTGGACGGTCGTCTCATCCTACCTCACCACCATCCGCACCACGCTCGGTTCCCGCAGCATGTTCGAGGGCATCAATGTCGTGCTGCCGGGGGAGATGATCCAGGTCGATCTGTCGCGTGATGAACTTGAGATCAGGAAATCCCTTTGGCATGATGAGGATGATGCCGGCACTCCCTGTGAAGTCACCTTTGATGAAGCCGCCTATGAGTTGAACCGCCTCATCGAGCAGTCCGTTCATGCCCACCTCATCAGCGATGTGCCGACCTGTGCGCTGCTCTCCGGCGGACTGGACAGTTCGATTATCTCCCTGCTCGCGACTGACAGTCTTGAACACATCAACACCTACTGCGCCGGGGCACTTATCTTCGCTGAGGACAACGACGATTTCGCCTTTGCCCGCGTCATGGCCCGGCAGATCGGATCCGACCATGTTGAAGTTCCGGTACGAATGAAGGAATTTCAGGAACGCTGGCCGTGGATGATAAGCGAGTTGGGGATACCGCTCTCGACGCCGAATGAGGTGGCGATTTATCTCGCCGCCCAGAGGATGTCGGAGGATGCCAAGGTCACGCTGAGCGGTGAGGGGGCGGATGAATTTTTCGCGGGATACGAATTGACCGTCCGCCGGGCGGCGAAATTCTTTGCCGACCGCGATGTCGATACCGCCCGCGCGACGTCGTTCTTTCTGGATACGCAGGCCTGGGTGCCCCTGGCAAGTAAAGTCGATGTGCTTACTCCCGACATGATCGGAAAGGCTGATGACGACGCCACCTTGCATGATGTGGTCTCGAAACACTTCACGAACATCACGGACTACGAGAGTGGCATGCGTGCCTATCTCCACGCCCAGCAGTCATTCAATCTGGCGGGACTGCTTTCGCGTCTGGATACATCGACGATGCTCGCCTCGGTGGAGGGACGCACGCCTCTGGCGGATCGGGTCATTGCCCGGTTCGCGCGACAGTTGCCATTTGATTATCTTTTTGCAGATGTCCCGGCAGACAATCACTGTACCGTTGTTTCGCAGCCTCATGCCGCATCATCCACCGCCACCGTAACCGCCTGTCACGCCAAGCGCATCCTCCGGCAGGCTTTCGCGTATCGGCTTCCCGCGGAAATCGTCGATCGCCCCAAAGCCAGCTTCCCGCTGCCCTTCGAATACTGGATGTCGAATCAGGCCGAGGCCCTGCCGCACAGTTCGATGGCGAAAGAGATCTTCACCCCGAAGGCGATCCGGACTGTCGCTGAAAATCCCGCCGGCAACTGGTCCCTGGCATGGCCGATTCTGAACCTGTCGCTCTGGCTCGAAACCCACTGGGGTTGATCCGGAACACGATGGACGAGGGAGGGGAAACCGCAAGTTTTTTTGATAGGTCAAAATATTTTATTTGACTATTCATAACTACCGCGCATACTCTCAGTAGCAATTCATATGCCCTCTCATTCACCCCTCACCCCGGCCCGGAGATAACCCATGGACATCGAAACAACCTGTCGCCTGGCCCTGGCGGGAATCCTGGTGCTGGCCTGCTTTGACAGCGGGTATCACCGTCTCCGGGCGGAAAAACAAGGTGGCCGCGTCTCCCTTCGTAACGATCCCCGTTGGTTCTGGGTCGTGGTCATGCCAGCATTGGTCGCGTGGCTGCTCGGGATGCTGGCGTTTCTCATCCATCCCGCCTGGCTGAACTTCACCAAAATGCCCCTCCCGGATTTCCTGCGTCTGCTGGGCATTCCCCTCGGTCTCGTTACGGTGATCCTCAATGACTGGATGTTCCGCCATCTGGGGCACAATGTCACCAAGACCTCGATGCCGCGCGAGAACGCCTCATTGGTGATGACCGGCCCCTACCGCTGGATTCGCCATCCCATGTATTCATTCGGCGGTCTACTCTTTCTTGCCTTTGCACTCTTGACCTCAAGCTGGCTGATCGCCGTGAGCGGCATCGTCGCCTTTTTCATGATTGCCTTGCGCACACGACTGGAGGAGCAGCGTCTGATCGATAAATTCGGTGATCGCTATCGCAACTACATGAGGAGGACAGGACGATATTTCCCCCGCCTCGCGTTTCGAAGCGACCGTCCCACTTCAGATGCAATGAACGGAGCCTGAGTCATGGCCTGGGAATGGATCTTGCTGGCCTGTGTAACCGTCCTCGGCCCGGTGATCTTTCACCATTGGATGCCGATGCGGATCGAGACGACGTTTCCCTGTGGCGTGACGTACGTCAGCGAGCGAGGGCCAATCAGTCGCATCGTGCATTCATTGGGTAAGTTCGCCATCGTGTGGGTCGTCGCCCTCCTGCTGGCGCAACTTGAGCGACGGCTGTGGCTGCAACTCTGGGTCGTTCTTCCCGCCGCGATGGGCCTGACCTTCCATTTCATCTTCGTCCGGATCCGAGGCGTGCACTGGAGGACCGGCGCGGCGCTTCGTTGATCGCCCGATCGCATGGCCTACACTGCGCCCACGGTCATCCAGCCGCGGAGAAGCCGAGATGAAACGCGATCCATCCGAAGCCGCTGGCCGATTGTACGCGGTATACCTGCCCGTCATGATCATGGCGACCCTGGCGGGTCTGGTGGTGCGTCTACTCGCGGCGAGAGGAGAGCTCTGGCTCGACGAGGTCTGGTCCCTGAAGCTGGCGATTGAAGCGGACAGGATTCTCGACATCCTCACCTTGGTCAACGTGGACAACAATCACGTGCTCAACACGATCTGGCTGTACGTGCTGGGGGAATCGCAGCACGAACTGCTCTATCGCCTTCCGGCGATAATTTCGGGCTCGGCGATGGCAATCGTGGCCGCCTTGTACGCGCGGCGCTGGGGAATGCTGAGCGCTGTCGTGGTGCTGATCGTGATGAACTTCTCGCATCCGCTGATCCACTACACATCTGAGGCGCGGGGGTACGCACCGGCCCTGTTCTGCTCGTTTGCGGCTTTGTCCGTCCTCGACCGATTTCTCGTCCGTTACGATTTCACCTCCGCAGCGCTTTTCGCCGTCATATGCATACTGGGCATGGTCTCCCATTTGCTGTTTCTTCAGGTGTACGCCGCCCTGTTGTTCTGGTCACTCTATCGTGCCGCTCACACCGACCGTCCCTGGTCCTCACTTTTCACCGTGCTCTGCCGCGCTCACCTCCTGCCGATCATCGCGATCGCTTACCTGTACGTCTTTCACCTTCGTCATATCTGGATCGCCGGGGGGCCTTCCCGCGATCTTGTCGATGTCGTCCTTTCCGCAGCCGCGCTATTCTGTGGACTGCCGCCTACGGGATCCATCGGGGTCTTTGCTCTCGCGCTGCTGGTCGGAGTGCTCATTGCCGGGCTGTCCATGCTTAGACGGCGGGATCCCGGACTGAGCCTATTTTTCCTGAATCTCATTATCGTCATCCCCGCGATCATGCTCGCCCTTGCCCGCCCGGCGGCTCTTTTTGAACGCTATTTCCTCTTCAACGGCGCGTTCCTGCTCTTTCTGGGGGCCATCCAGATTGCGGACCTGCTTCAGCGACGCGGCGTGGTGCGCTGGATTGCATTGACGGTGCTGCTCGGGTTCCTCGCTACGAACGGCATCCGGACGGTCGCCTTGATCCGCCTCGAGCGGGGCCATTACCGGGATCTCCTCCGTTATCTCGACACCCACAGTCCGGCCGGAGTGATTGCCGTTTCGGGCGACCAGAACTTCCGCCACCGGATGATGTTCGACCATTATGCGCGATCTCCAGTGACCGAGAGGGCCATCGAATATGTCGGCTTTTACACCTTGCCGCGGGAAGGAGTCCGCTGGTTCATACAACACAGCCGGGAACCGAAGGCTGTGGCCGACGCCCAGTGCCGGGACCGGTTCGGCAATCGATACGACCTGGTAGCTGAGTATCGCAGCGATGTGCTGTCTGGATACCATCTGTTTCTCTACCATGCAAGAAGGCCGGAAAGTGGAATGATGCGATCTGAACTCTTGCCGGTTCCAATTCCCATAGATGAGGATCGTAATCAATGAGTCCCGATGAATTCCTGAAACTGTTTCGAGCCGAGCGCGCCAGCGCGATTCTTCGTACCACGATCCCCGAAGCCGTGGCCCCGGCGATGGAGGCGGCCGTGGCGGGCGGTTTTCGGGTCATCGAATTCACCATGACGTGTCCGGACGTACTCAAGCACATTGAGGACTTCGCCAAACGCGATGGTCTGGTCGTCGGGGCGGGGACGGTCCTGACAATCGAGCAGGCTCGACAAGCGGTCGAGGCCGGGTCGCGTTTTCTCGTCTCCCCGGTCGTGGATGAGGAGATCATCACCGAGGCCGCCCGACTGGGGGTGGCCATGATGCCCGGCACGCACACCCCCACGGAAATGCTCCGCGCCCATCGCGCCGGGGCGCAGTTGCAGAAACTCTTCCCCGCCCCCGGCATCGGGGCCGCATTCATCAGGGCCACCCTCGGCCCCCTGCCATTTCTCAACATCGTCCCCACCAGCGGCGTGGATGAAAACAACGTTGCCGACTATCTCAACGCGGGGGCGTTCGCGGCGGGGTTTGTGGCCCCGCTGTTCATCCCTGAAGCATTGGCGAGGGGCGATTTCGAAGCGATCAGGAAGCGTGCGGAATTGCTGCTTCAAGCCGTCGCCCCCGGAAGTTCCGGGAGTTCCGGAGACCAGGAAATTTCCGTAAGCTTTGGAAGCGCCCATCGTTGATTTCTCGACGTATGGGCCGCCTTGAATCTCTCCGTGCATTTTTCAATGTTTTCTATCCATCAGGATGAGATCGCAATACCATGATGACGGCTGAAATTGTTGACCTCGATCGATGCTCATGGTCGCCGGGATGATATTCTCACCACAGCGATAAAGGAAAAACCACTTTATGACTGCCTCATCATCCGGCAAAGTATGCGTACACTGTGGTGAGGACTGTTCTGATAAGCCTCGCATCAAGGACAGTCACGACAACTACTACTGTAAGACATGTCACGAGAAGGTTGAAAAAAAACTACGGAAACGTGAAGGCGTTATTCCCTCGCCGGTCCCTCAGGAAATCATCGCGAATGACAATTCCGATTCCGATATACCCATGGTCGAGACTTCGCATGATCACGATCATGGAGATCTCCTGACCCCTGAAGACGATACGGGCTCGGCTGATTACGATGCCATCATGCAGGAAGTCGAAGTTGAGCCGGAAGATGAAAATCCGGATGATCTTCTGCTTCTGGAAGATGATGATGACTAGAAAAGATACCCTTTTTCTGTAGCATGGTTGGCACGGTCAGCGACCAAAGGGAGTAGTCCGTGGGGTTTGCATGCACATCTTCCGATCGCCCTGACGACTTCGGGCCACGGGGCCGGACTTCGCGGTCAGTTGCCCCCGCGACGGGCTGGACAATGCGCTTTCGCGCCAAGTCCCCAATGCCAAGTGCCTCTCCTAATACGCCTTCGCCCACACCACCCGCTGCGTGGATGGTTTTCCGGAAAACGGGCACGTCCCCGGCTCGTGACATCCTTCGACCTGTCCTTCCATGGGAATGCAGCGGATCGTCACGGACAGATCGTCGTTGATCTGCTTCTCGACCTCCCCATCGCCCGACCAGTGAGTCAGCGCGAAGCCGCCGTGGATCTCCGGGCGTTGGGGATCCTTCGACTTTGCCGTGAAGAAATCGTAGAATTCGTCTTTGTCATCAATGACCCTGGTATGCGCCGCCCGATGGGCCTTGGCCTTCTCAAAGAGGCCGTTTTGAATCTCATCAAGAATCTGTATCACCGTGGCGACGAACTCGCTGCGGGGAACCCCCTTCTTCTCCTTGGGAGACAAATCGCGCCGGGCCATGAACACCGAATCGCCGTCCATGTCGCGCTGCCCGACCTCCAGCCGGATCGGCACGCCCTTCTTGATCCACGACCAGACCTTCTCCCCGCCCCGCAGGTCGCGATCATCAAACTCGATCTCCAGCGGCCTGCCGTCGTATATCACCTGCTTCAATTCATCACGCAGCTTCCGGCAATACTGCATCACCGCGTCGGGATCGTCCGCCTTGAAGGTAATCGGCATGATCACCACCTGGGCGGGAGCCAGACGGGGCGGCAGCACCAATCCGTCATCATCGCTATGCGTCATGATCAGGCCACCCACCATCCGCGTGGAAAGCCCCCACGACGTTGTCCAGGCATGGACAATCCGGCCATTCTCATCAAGAAATTTGATATCCGAAGCCTTGGCGAATTTCTGGCCGAGAAAATGCGAGGTGCCGGATTGCAGGGCCTTGCGATCCTGCATCATCGCCTCGATGGAATACGTCTCGACCGCCCCCGGAAAACGCTCGCCGGGGGTTTTCCGCCCCTTGATCACGGGCATGGCCACGTAATCTTCGGCGAAACGGGCATAGACCTCGTGCATCTTGGCGGTCTCTTCGATCGCTTCGTCCTCGGTGGCGTGGGCGGTATGTCCTTCCTGCCAGAGAAACTCGGTCGTGCGCAGGAACATCCGGGTGCGCATCTCCCAGCGGACGATGTTGCACCACTGGTTGATGAGAATCGGCAGGTCGCGATAGGACTGCACCCACTTGGAAAACGATTCGTTGATGATGGTTTCTGAGGTCGGGCGCACCACCAGAGGTTCCTCAAGCTTCGCGCTGGGGGCGGGGATCAGCCCGCCATCCGGCCCGACTTCGAGACGGTGGTGAGTGACGACGGCGCACTCCTTGGCAAACCCCTCGACGTGCTCGGCTTCCTTTTGAAGATAACTCAGGGGAATGAGCAGCGGAAAGTAGGCGTTGCGATGGCCGGTCTCCTTGAACATCCCGTCCAGCACCCGCTGCATGTTCTCCCAGATGGTGTAGCCCCAGGGCTTGATCACCATGCAACCCCGTACCGGCGATGGCTCGGCAAGGTCCGCGGCTTTGATCACCTGCTGGTACCACTCAGGATAGTTTTCTTCACGGGTCGGAGAGATCGCGGTTTTTTGTTTGGACATGGGAGATGGTCTTGGGTCTTGAGTCTTGATGCTTCGATGCCTAGTTGCCTCGATGCATTCTTTCATCCACTCGGCCTGTACATCGGGCGAAGGGTAGAAGTATGGCAAACAATCGCCCCCAGACAACCCCCGGAAACCTACTGAGAGCCCCTGCCGCCTTCATAATTGCGGTTTATCCATTCCGATGCGAGAATGATTCTCAATGAATACTAGGGAAGGGCACTCACAATTCAATCCCGATCCGGATTCGACAACAGGCGGCCCACCGTCCATGCCCTCCCGGATCGGCCCGTATGAAATCACCCGCGAGATTGGACGCGGGGGAATGGGGGTGGTCTATCTCGCCCGCGACACCAAGCTTGATCGGGATGTGGCGATCAAGTGCCTGCCGGATGAGTTGGCGGATGACGCCGACCGCTTGGCCCGCTTCGAGCGAGAGGCGAAACTGCTGGCCTCACTGAACCACCCCCACATCGCCACGATTCACGGACTGGAGGAAGCGGACGGCAAGCAATACCTGATCCTCGAATATGTTGAGGGCGAGACGCTGGCGGAGCGATTGGATCGAGGAGCGATACCCGTAACAGAGGCGCTCGCCATCGCCAAGCAGATCGCCGAGGGCATCGAGGCGGCCCACGAGAAAGGCGTGATCCACCGCGACCTCAAACCCGCGAACATAAAATTTACATCAGACGAGCAGGTCAAAGTCCTCGACTTCGGACTCGCCAAATCGGTCGAAACGAAATCGCTGACCGATACCGAGATTGCCAACTCCCCCACCATCGTCGCCCCGGGAAGTCCGACCATGCCCGGCGTGGTTCTCGGCACCGCCGGCTACCTCTCCCCCGAGCAGGCCCGGGGCCGACCCGTGGACAAACGCACTGACATCTTCGCCTTTGGTTGCGTGCTCTTTGAGATGCTCACCGGCAAAATATTGTTCGCGGGCGAGACGGTCAGCGATTCCCTTGCCTCAACCCTCAAAGTCGAGCCGGTCTGGGCCGAGCTCCCCGCCGACCTGCCGCCCACCATCCACCTGCTGCTGCGACGCTGTCTGGCCAAGGATCGAAAACGCAGGCTTCAGGACATCGGCGATGCCCGGGTGGAGATCGAGGAAGCGACCCTCAATCCCGAATTGTCATCGCTGATTTTCGCCGGCGATTCCACAGGATCGGCCCGACCTATAAAGAAGAGCCCGTTCGCGTCTGCGCAATTATTGATCCTCGCGATCATCCTTGCCGGAGCGGGCGTGCTGGTTGGTCGAGCGTTGCGCCAGGACGAGGCACCAGCCCCGGTCATCCGCGCTCAGATCAGTCCGCCGCCCGGGGCCAATTTCGTCTCGATGGGT
>JADFSH010000049.1 GCA_022560875.1 Planctomycetota bacterium
CGTCGGCATCACCAGAACCGACGATGGCATCAAAGGATGCCTGGGTCAGGATGATCTGATCCTCGTCGGGGGGATCGGCGCAGTTGGTTCCCGTGGTTTTGAAAATCTCGCCGATGTTCACTCCATTGAGGAACACGTCGATGGAGACGAAGATGGAGGCAAGGTCGGCGCTGGCGGTGAAATCAAACGTGACATCGCTGAGCCGCGTGGGCGGGGCGACAAAGGTGAAGTTCGCATCCGAGCCCAGTCCGATGGGGGAGAGTGATCCGGAACCTTGAGAGTAGCGCGGGTTCAGATCGCATTCATCGGCGATGCCATTGTTGTCGCAGTCCTCGCACTCATCGGGGATGCCATTGAGGTTGCAGTCGAGGGTGACGCCGTCCGTGAGGTCGCACTCATCGAGGATGCCGTTGAGGTTGCAATCAAGGGCTGGGTCGGCGGCGATTTCCTCGGTGTCGCTGATGCAGTTGGCGTTGCAGTCGGGGGTGAAGATGTCGGTGTGGGTGTAGACCGCGCCGGCCTCCTCTCCCAGTTGGAAATCCCAAGGAGCCCCGATGGCGACGGTCTCGTTGTGGATGGCGATGGAACCCCCAAAACCTTCACCAAATAACGTGTCCTGGGCCACAATTCGCAGAACGTGCTCCCAACCCGTCCCGCTGTCACGATACACATGGGCGGAACCATCATCGGCATTGAGAGAGGCACCGATGGCGAGACGATCCCCGTCAATATCCACCGATCTACCGAAATGGTCGTTGAGCCCGTCCCCATTGGTCGGGGGGGTGAGTTTGGTTATGAATTCCCAGCCGGGCAGGCCGTTGTCCTGAAAGAGATACACCGCCCCGAGGTCCGGCCCCCCATAATCATGCCTAAGTGCCCCGATCGCAAGGGTAGTGCCGTCAAAATCCAAAGAACCGCCGAAATCATCGCCCGCAGCTCCATCGGGGGCGGTGATCTTGCCCACCTGGATCCAGCTTCCAGTGAATTTCTTGAAGACATAGACGGAACCGGAATTCGTCCCAAGATCGTCATCATTGGGAGCACCGATAATGACGACGTTGCCGACGATGGCCACCGAATTGCCAAAATCATCCCCTGCTGACCGGTCGCCGGCCAGCAATTCCGCCTCCTCATTCCAGAAAGTCCCATCGAAACCAAAGATGTGTGCCGCCCCGGAATCGATCCCGCCGTGGGTGTGAAATTCGCTGCCGATGATGGCAAGATCGAAACTGATCGAGACATCGCCTCTCCCCTCAGAGATATTGCCATCGGAGGCGAATAACTTCGCCTCGAACGCCCAGGTGTTCGCTACGACATCAAAGTGAAAGATGTAGGCGGCACCACTATTATTCGTCGCGCCGTCATCGTTTGCTGCCAGAACGATGAGACGATCGTTGCTGAGTTCAAGATGAGAACCAAAAAGTGAAGACTGACCATTATTGAGAGGGTTGAGAATCACTTGAATTTCGACCCATGTGTTGGGGGTCAGTCCAGGCTGAAAGATGTACACGCCGGGGATATTGATTACTTCGAAATTAAATGTGCTTTTCCCGACAAACAGGAAGTCGTCGTTGAGTTCCACGTCATTGCCTGCGAAATCCAGCAGAATCCCATCGGACAGGAGAATCTTCGTCTGCTGACACGCGGGAGGCGTCTGGGCGGCCAGGAATCGTACTCCAATGAAAAAAACGCTGACCCAGGGCAGGAGAGAGAGGAAGAATCGTCTGGAAGATGGTGGATGTTTCATGTCATTATCCGCATAGAGAGTCAAAAAACAGTCATTTTCGCTTCCCTGTTCTCTACGCCGTCATGGCGGGCATACTGCAAATAAAATGAAAATTTATTTCTTCACCCCTATCCAAGCATGCCCCCCAGCGCGTGATGCCAGCGGCAGAATCCACGCTCACGATATCCTGAAGACGCCACTATTCAAACGCCAAACATTGGCATCACGTTCCGATCAGCAGCGTCGCGAACAGAATCACCCACACCCCGTCGAGAAAGTGCCAGTACATCGCGCAGTACGCCACGCCCGCACAATCTTCGGGTGAATAACCCCGCCCCAGCGCGCGACGGGTGACAAGGGTGATGGGAACCAGTCCCCCGACAACATGCAACGCGTGCAGGCCGGTGAGAATATAGAAATTTGTGAGCGCAAAGCGATATTCGGCAGATTCGTTCCACCGCTCGGTCACCACGCTGAACCACGCATGCCAGCAGAGGCTCTGCAGGGCGAGAAAGCTCAGAGCGAGGATGAGGGTCAGCGTCATATGCATGGTCAGGCGAGGCCCGTGATCGCCTCTCGCCGCCCTGACCGCCCCCTGCATGGTCACGCTGCTGAGCATCAGGATCACGGTACTTACCCACAACAACGAGGGCAGCCCCGGCAGGTCATTCGGCCAGGCATCATGATTCTGAATCCGAATCACCAGGAACCCGAACAGGGTTGCGGCAAAGAGCATCCCCAGTGAAATGAGAAACAGCCCGACGCCGAAACGACCGGCCAGGAAACGGGCGATTGGATTGTCGAAAGGTGTCAGTCTTCTCGGAGCAGGATCCGCAGCGCTCATGGCGTCTGGAGTTCGAGCAGCTTGGTCTGAACGTCCTTGGAATCGCCGCCTTTCAGTTCCACTCTCTCGTACTGCTGCTGATCCGCACGGTACTCGAACGTATCGGTCATCGCGAATGCGATGAAGATGCCCACAAACGCAAGGGCGACGATGATGATATAGGCGTTGATCGGACGGTCCCAGAAAAGATGCATGAAGAAAAGGCAGACGAGCGATGCCTTGACCACCGCGATGGCCAGAGCCACCACGATGTTCATTTCCGGCAGGCCGTACTTCGTAAAGTCGACCTGGGCGGCCGCCACGGTCAGCATGGTCAGAACCAGCAATGCGGCGCAGGTCGCAAAGAGAAACTTGACGGAGACGATATGGCCGACTTCATGATGCCCGGCGTGCTCTGCGTGTTCAGTTTCTGCGGGAGTGCGATCGGTCATGGTCGTGAATCCAGTTTTCGGGGGCAGCTTCCGGGGGTAATTTCCGGGGGTAATTTCCGGGGGGTCAGATGAGATAAAACAGCGGGAACAGAAAAATCCAGATCAGATCCACGACGTGCCAGTAGAGCCCGCCCAGATCGATGGGGGTGAAATACTTGTCGCTGAAGTGGCCCTTGTTGGCCCGGTAAAGCAGCCAGCCCATGAGGAAGATGCCGAGCAGCACGTGAATGCCGTGCAGTCCGGTCATCATGAAATAAATATTGAAGAACATGTGGGCGTCGCGGGGCCGAAGTGGATCCTGCAGGTGGTGCATGGGCTGATCGACATCGGCATGCTCTAGGGCGATAGCGTGGGTCGCCTCCTCCGGCGTCGGGGTATGAATCAGGGCTTCCCCGCCCTCCACGGTCTCAAGAGCCGCGGCATTGAAACCCGCCGGTCCTGTCGCAGCCGCGGCGACCGTAGACATCTCGGACATCGGCATGGTCAAATCCGGCGCGACATTGGCCACCGGGATGGTCCAGGTGGGTCTGGCGAACGCGACCATGGATTTGTCCCAGTAATGCGATTTCTCTCCCGGCTGCTGATAAAAGCTGATCCCGGGATAGATTCCCTCATTGAACTTGTGGGTGTATTCAAAGTACTTGATGACGAGAAACGTCACGGCCCCGGCCAAGGTCAGCGTAAGCATGATTTTCAGGAGCTTCTGCTTGTTCTGCTGGGCCGCGGTCACGGCCCAGGCCATGGTCAGCGAACTGCAGATGAGCACGACGGTGTTGGTCGCCCCCATGGCCGTATTCAGATACTTGCTGCCGAACTGGAACAGCTCGGGATGATTGCCCCGCCAAACCGAATAGCCCACGAACAACCCGCCGAACAGCAACACTTCCGTGGCGAGAAACAGCCACATGCCGAGCTTGCCCGCCTCGAACTGCTGCTGGGGATTCTCCCAGTGGTGACCGAGAAACCAGGGACGATCGTGATCGTGTTCTTTATCGTGTGTCTGTGCTTCTGGCACGTATTGCTTCCTGTTGATTCAGTGACGGAAAGTCACGCTTGCCGGCTACTCGCCGGATGTCGCTGCCTCTTCACGGCGGTGATACCCCTGTATCTTTTCATCCCACTCCAGCATGCTGTAGTCGTAACAATCGCCCACCGTGGGAGGTTCAGAGAAGTTGTCATGCGGCGGGGGCGAGGAGCATTGCCATTCCAGGCTTCCACCTCCCCAGGGGTTGTCCGGCGCCTGGCGACCCTTGAACATCGAATGGACCAGGTAGCCAAGCATGAGGAAGAAACCGAGCGCCATGACGAACGAGCCTATCGTGGACCAGAAATGCCAGAAGTGGAAGATTTCGAAATTTTCCGCCCCCATCAGTTCGGCGCTGTAATCGGCATACCGGCGGGGCATGCCTTTCGAGCCGAGGATGAACTGGGTGAAGAACGTGGCGTTGAAACCGAAGAACACCAGCCCGCACGCGATGCGACCGAGCGTCTCGTTGTACATCCGCCCCGTTATCTTCGGCCACCAGTGATGCAGCCCCCCGAACATGGCGATCATGGCGCTGCCCATCATCACATAATGAAAGTGGGCCACCACGAAGTAGGTGTCGTGCAGGTGGATATCGGTGGCCAGGGTGCCGAGGTGGAGTCCCGTCAGGCCGCCAATAGTAAATATGAACAGGAACGACAGCGCATAGAGCATCGGCGTGTTGAGGCTGATCGACCCCTTGTACAGCGTGGCCAGCCAGTTGAAGACCTTAATCGCCGAGGGTATCGAAACGCTGAAGGTGATCGCGGAGAACATGATGTTCATCAGGGGTGACTGGCCCGAAGTGAACATGTGATGGCCCCAGACCAGGAAGCCGAAGATGGCGATCGCCACCGAGCTGAAGGCAATGAAGCGATATCCGAAGATATGCTTGTGGCTGTGGACGGAGATCAGCTCGCTGATGATGCCCATGCCGGGCAGGATCATGATGTAGACCGCGGGATGGGAGTAGAACCAGAAGAAGTGCTGGTAGAGCACGGGATCACCACCCAGGGCGGGGTTGAAAATTCCGATGCCGAACGCCCGCTCGACAATCAGCAGGGCGAGGGTGATGCCCAGGATCGGGGTGGCCATGACCTGAATGATCGCGGTGGCGTAGATCGCCCAGAGAAACAGGGGCATCCTGAACCAGGTCATGCCCGGCGGGCGCAATCGATGGATCGTCACAATGAAATTGAGACCGGTGAAGATCGAGCTGAAACCGAGAACGAAAGCCCCCGTCAGCGCGGGAATCACGCCGCCCATCGCCCCGCTCATGTGATCGTCGCCCTCGATGCTGTAGGGGGTGTAGAACGTCCAGCCGGTGTCGAGCCCGCCGGTGAGCAATGCGAGGACGAAGAAGAGCGCCCCCGTAACCCAGAGCCAGTAGCTGAAAAGATTCAGCCGCGGAAAGGCCACGTCCTTGGCCCCGAGCATGATGGGCAGCACAAAGTTTCCCATCGCCGCGGGAACCGCCGGAATGAGGACCAGAAACACCATCAGCGCCCCGTGAACGGTAAACATCTGGTTGTAGTTGTCCTGGCTGAGAAACCACTCGCCCGGTGCGATCAGTTCGAGGCGCAGCGCCATCGCCGCCATCCCCGCGAAGAAGAACGCCGTCAGCACCGACACCAGGTACATGACGCCGATGCGTTTATGATCGAGCGTGAGCGCCCAGGACAGGAAGCCCCTGGTGTGGGTCAGATAGTTCGTCCCACTGCTCGCTTTTGTACTATCTCCGTAGATGCTCATGACTGTCTTTCAAGTGTCGGCCCTCGTGGGGCCATATCAGTTTGATGACTCTTCCGCTTCCTTGGCTTTGTCGATAACCCGCTGCAGTTCATCCTCCGGATCTTTGGGAACGCCTTTCTCGTCGAACTTGTCCAGGTTCTTCATGAAATCCGTAAGCGCCATGACTTCCAGTGGGCTCAACATGCCCTGAAACGTGGGCATCGCCCCCGTGAAGTTCATGACAATTTTCTGCTGGGGGTTGGCGATCGACTGCATGATGTAGTCCTCGGGATTCATGAACATCTTGCCCTCGCCGATCAAGTCCTTCAGCGTTGTGCCGTCGGTGAAGACCGTTTCCCCGCTCACGGTCTTTTCCCACAGCCCCTTCCAGGTGGGTCCGGTCATGGTCGAACCGTCCAGCGAATGGCACGACTTGCAGCGGGCATAGAGTCGCGGGCCGGCGACGTACAACCTGTCCGGGGGCAGCATGTCCATGAAGACCCTGTCTTCCTCGATCTGGCGGGCAAACTCATCCTCTTCCAACACCAAAACTTTGGTCAGCATGGTTGAGTGCTGTTGGCCGCAGTATTCCGCGCAGTACAGGTCGTACTCGCCCTCATGCGTGGCGTTGAACCAGAGCGTGACCAGTCGTCCCGGCACGACATCCTGTTTCACCCGGAACGAGGGGATAAAGAGGCTGTGCAGCACATCCTGCGAGGACATGATGAGCTTGATATCCCGTCCGCGCGGAACCTTGAGTTCGGAAATGGTGGCCCCGTTGGGATAATTGAATTGCCAGCTCCATTGGCGCGCGATCACGTTGATCTCATACGCCCCCAGCGGCGCGTTGCGCATGTTGATGTAGCCCTTCATTCCCACGTAAAAGATCCCAATGACCAGGATGAGGGGAATGACGGTCCAGGCGACTTCCAGGGGAGTGTTATGCGTAGCGGTGCCTTCGGCCTTGGTTCCCGGCGGCTTGCTGTACTTGATAACGAACACGACAATCAGGAACACAATCAGCACGAAGAAGAAAATACAGACCCAGGTGATGACCTGATAGACGAAGTCAATCTCCGCCGCTATGGTTGAAGCCTGCTCAGGCATGCCAAATGGTCCCATCGGAGGCGATCCGGCCGCCAAAGCGAGCATCGAAATGAAACTGGCCGGTGTCATCATGTCTTCAATCCGTCAATGGGGATGGTTTCTTTCATCTCGTGATGCTTTGCTCTCCGTCTCGACAGGAAAAAGACGCCCGCCGCGATCGCGATCAGCGTGAGAACGCCTCCCCAGCGCATGATTTTCCGTGCCGACAGAACGTAACTGTTGCTGTTCGGGTCATACTGGAAGCACGTAAACAGCAGGATCTGCTCCATCGGTGAACCGATAGTGCCTTCGGACGCCTCGATGAGCGCCAGACGCAGATCGCGCGGATCGTATAACACATCGTTCATATACCGAGACAACCTGCCGTCGGGGGTGAGGAACATGATGCTCGCCGAATGAACATAGACTTCCTGCTTCTGGTCGTAGCGATAGTGATAGCCGAGGGTGTCAGTGAGGGCCTTGATGTTTTCCTCGGAGCCGGTGAGGAACGGCCAGGCCCCGGAGGTGGTGTCACGCCGATACTGGGTGAGATACGCGCGGCGTTTGACCTCGGCCAGCTCGTGCACGTCCCGGGGATTGAAGCTGAAGGTCACGATCTCAAACTCCTCGCCCACCGACCACTCGACATCATTGAGCCCGTCCACCAGTCCGTTGAGGACGAGGGTGCAGAGCATGGGACATTCATAGAAGACCGGGGTGAGAATGACGGGCTTGCCCTGATTGAAGAAATCACCCAGCCTGACGGTCTTGCCGTTCTGATCGGTGAACTCGAGATCAAGGGGGATTGTCTCATTGAGACGCTCGACGATGCCCACCCCCTCAAGCTGGAACGGCGTCTTGTTTATAGGCAACTGGGCGAACGTGGGCATTGAAACCAGCGCAGCCAGACCGCCCGCCACGAATGACTTCATGAAAGGTGCTGAACAGGTTGTTCGATGCAAGTCGTTCATTGATTCATGGTCGCTCAGCGACGTTCTCCGTATTCCTCGGCAATGAGTTCCATCGCACGCTCGATGGGAATCACCAGGGCGATTTCATCCTCGAATTGATCGAGGTGCGCCTCGGCGAGGCGGGTCTGCTGCTCGGCACGCAGATCTTCAATCTCCTGGGCAGTCGCCGTGGTGACCTTGCTCTCTTCCTCCAGGCTCTGCTGATTGTAGGACAGAGCGGTCAGGGTCAGCACGGTGATGATGAACAGAAATATACCCAGTCCGGCGACAAGCCAGAGCGGTCCTGCGGCCGGATCCTCATGATCGTCGGGATTGTGTTCAAAAACGTCTGACATAACGCTTCCGGTGTCGGAAATCCTCTCGCTAACAAGCCCGGGGGCCGGGTGACATGGTTCTACACATTTTCAAACACCAACGACTCGGAGAGTCGCGGATCTTGCTCGGGGATGAGCGAACAGTTCTTGAGTCGATGGGCGGTGCCGGCGAGATAGATCCCGACAACCCCGATCAGGCAGGTCAGGTCCAGAAGATTCCAGCCGTAGCCGACATCGATATCGCCCGCCGCGGCCATCTCCGCCAACTGGTTGTACGACTCGGCGGTCGCCATCGCCTCCGTGGGAATACGCGGCATGATGAGCCAGTACAAATCGATATAGTGCATGAAGAGCATCCAGCAGGCGATACCCGCGATAACTCCCTTGATGCGTTTGGGATGTTTCGAGAGCAGGATCAGAAAAGGCACGACGAAATGGCCGACCAGCAGCAACAGGCTAATGCGGCCCCATCCGCCCATTTGTCGTATCAGGTACCAGCCGGTTTCTTCCGGAATGTTCGCGTAGTAAATCAGCATGTACTGACTGAAGGCGATATAGGCCCAGAAGACGATGCCGAAGGCGAACAGCAGCTTGCCGGCATCCTGGTAGTGTTCGAGGGTGATCTCATCCTTGAGCTTGCCCGCCCGCTGCAGAACATACATGATGATGATCTGCAGTGAGAAGTACGCGCAGCACGTCCCTGCGAAAAAGTACACCGGATACATCGTGGAGAACCAGTGCGGTTCCAGCGACATCATCCAATGCATGGACGCGTAGGATTGCGTGAAGACATAGACGATGAGGGCCAGGGGCGCCATCCGCTGCATACGGTGGGTCAGGCTCACATCACCGGTGGTGTCCTGGGCCACGGAGTTGTTGTAGAAGAACCTGGAGAACAGGAACCAGATTCCGAAGAAGGCCGCCGCGAGCAACAGCCAGAAGGGCTTGTTAAGAAATGGCGTTTTGCCCGCCAGCAATTCATCATGGGCCAACGCCTCCGCATCGGTCCAGTGATACATATGCGTCCAGTACATGCACGCCGCCAGGGGAATGAAGAGAATCCATAACCAGACGAAGTTGGAGGCGACCGCTTCGCTGAATCGCCGAAGCACCACGACCCAGCCCGCGCGGGTCGCGTGATTGAGCGCGGTGAAGAAGAATGCGCCCAGGGAAAGGCTCAGCACGAACATGAACGCCGTGAGGTAGGAACGCCCGAACGTCTCCCAGCCGTGCTCCGAAAGCGCCGCGATGGCGAAACTGATGAGGAGTCCGGCCAGACCGATGAGTCCGGCAATGAAAAACACCTTTGATCCGAGTTCGCCGAGACGATGACTCTCCGGGGTTGCTCCATTTGCCATCATTCGCCACCCCCTTCGTCAGACCGGGGTCTGCGGTCAATGGGATCGCCCAATCCGGCTCGCTCCCGCGCATGTAAATCCGTCTCGCGGGCATGCTGACTACGCTGGAGTGCCTTCACATACGCGACGATCGCCCAGCGATCCTCGGTGGGAACCTGCGAAGCGTAGCCGGACATGTTGCGTACGCCGTTGGTTATCGAATTGAATATCTGGCCGACCGGTTGCTCGCGGATCGCCTCTTCATGAACGCTTTTGGGCTGGACCCAGGTGGTCCCGTTGCCGAGCAGGGGCGCATCCATGAGCCGCATGGCGCGTAGGTTGACGATGCCATCGCCATAGCCCGCAATGCCGTGGCACGGCTGGCAGAAGATGTTGAATCGCTCCTGGCCCCGTCGCACCAGATCGAGGGTGACGGGCATCCGCCCAGGAAAGGTGGTCGCCCATTCGTCGTTGATGACCCCCTTGTAAAAGTGGGCATCTTCCATCAAGTCACCCCGGGCGATGACACCTTCCAGAGGCGGGCGCATCGATCGACCATCGTTAAAAAGCGTATTGGGGTTCTGCGCCTTGAACTTCAGTTGTGCATCCATGTCCTGAATGATGTGGATCCGCGGCTTGGTGAACGTCACCGCCCGCTGGCGCGCAATGAGTGCCGGGGGAATCATGGCCAGGCACACCAGCAAAAGCGAAATGGAGACAAACCACTTCGTCATCACATCAATCCTCCAGAGCCTCAATGGAAAGTGGATCGAGCGATCCGAGAAACGCTTCCGCCTTGGAGCGGACAAACTTGGGATCTCGGGCCTCGATGACGAGGAAGAAACGATCATCCGTCGCCCTCGCGAAATTCTTGCTCTTGAAGCAGGGGTGATACAGACGGGGAAGACCGTTGAACAGTAGCATCAGGCCCACAGCGCTGAGGGCTGCGAAGAGAATCGTCAATTCAAATATCACCGGAATCCAGGTCGGAAAACTCGACGCAGGCTTGCCGCTGATAAAGAACTCGTAACCGCGGACCATGATGCCCGGAAGGCCGCTCCAGAGATCAAACGACGAAGAATTGGTGAACCATTGCAGGACCGTGCCCATGGTTGCTCCCGCGAGGCCGCAGACGAAAACAAGGATGGGAAGAATCGTCGGTTTTATGCCCATCGCCTTGTCGAGGCCATGCACGGCAAACGGCGTGTGGCAGTCCCACCACCGATAGCCCGCATCGCGGACACGCTCAGCCGCGATCATCAGCGCACCGGGCGTATCAAATTCCGCCATCAAGCCGTAAATCTTGCCGCTGGGGACGGTTTCGAATTCGTCCGGGGGCGGGGCCTGGGTGGTTGGCATGACCGGAACCTGACTCATTGTTCGTCCTCCAGGTGATGATCATGACCATGCCCGACATGGGCCTGGGGCATGACCCCCTTGACTTCCGCGATGGCAATGACGGGCAGGAAACGAATGAACAACAGGAACAGCGTCATGAACAATCCGAAGCTGCCGATGAGCATCCAGATGTCAACCCAGGTCGGGGTGAAGTATCCCCAACTGCTGGGCAGGTAATCCTGGGACAGCGAGGTGATGACGATTACGAAGCGTTCAAACCACATGCCCACATTCACCAGCAGGCTCGCCACGAACATGATCGGAATGCTGCTCCGCGCCTTCTTGAACCAGAATATCTGGGGCGTGAGGACATTGCAGGACACCATGATCCAGTACGCCCAGGAATACTGACCGAATGCCCGGTTGATGAAGGCGAATTTCTCATACAAGGATCCGGAATACCACGCGATGAAGAATTCCATCGAATAGGCGAAGCCCACGATCGTGCCCGTGAGCAGGATGACCTTGGTCATATTCTCCAAGTGGCGCATGGTGATGAAGTTCTTCAGGCCCCAGAGTTCACGGGCGGGAATTGCCAGGGTCATCACCATCGCAAAGCCGGAGAAGATCGCACCCGTGACGAAGTACGGCGGGAAGATCGTGGTATGCCAGCCGGGAACCTGCGAGACCGCGAAATCGAATGACACGACCGAGTGGACGGACAATACCAGTGGAGTTGCGAGGGCAGCCAGCAACAGGTAGGCCCGCTCGTAGCGATGCCAGTGGCGGTTTGAACCCCGCCAGCCCAGCGCTAAGATCCCGTAAGACATTGCCTTGAGTTTCGTGTTCGCCCGATCGCGAAGCGTGGCGAGATCCGGGATCATGCCCGTGTACCAGAAGAGCAGTGACACGGTGAAGTACGTACCCACCGCAAAGACATCCCACAGGAGCGGGCTGCGAAACTGCGGCCACATCTCCATCTGGTTGGGAATGGGAAACAGCCAGTAGGCCAGCCACACGCGCCCGATGTGGATACCGGGGAACATCCCTGCGCAGATAACCGCAAAGATCGTCATCGCCTCGGCGAAACGATTGATCCCGGTGCGCCATCTCTGTCGGAATAGAAACAAGATCGCAGAGATCAGCGTTCCCGCATGGCCAATGCCGACCCAAAATACGAAATTGACGATGGGGAAGCCCCACATCACGGGATTCTGGTTGCCCCACACCCCCACCCCCGCGACGAAGAGATAACCGATGAGAACCACCAGGAAGGTGGCGAGGGCGGACGAGATGAAAAATGCGACGTACCAGGCCTTTGGAGGTCTGGGGGCTTCATTGACGTAGCAGATCTCTTCCGTCACCGAGGTAAAATTGTCGTGTCCGAGGACAAGGGGAGCACGACGGAACGGATCCTCAAACGTGTTGTCGATGATGATCGTGCTCATCCGTGGACCGCGGCCTCCGAAGATGATCCTGTCGATTCAGAAGCACGTTGCGAAGGATTACGCAGTTTCGCCATGTATCGCGTACGAGGCTTGACGTTCAGAATTTCGAGCATCTCGTAGGAGCGTTCATGCCCATGCAACTGCGCGACCCGGCTTGCATTATCGTTCAGATCCCCGAACACGATCGCTTCGGCCGGGCAGGCTTGCGCGCAGGCCGTGGTGAATGAGCCGTCGGAAATCGTCACCCGCCTGGTCCGCTTTTCCGGAGCGGTATTGACCCAGTCATTTTTCGTCTTGATGCGGGCGTCGGAGATTCTCTGGATGCAGTAGGAGCATTTCTCCATGATGCCCCGCATCCGCACCGTGACTTCCGGATTGAACTGCATCTGCTTGAGCGGCCCGGCGTCGGCCTGCTCCTTCATGAAATACTCTTTCTTGACGTGCAACAGCCCCGTCTCACGCCTCGGCTCGCGTCGGTGATAATCGAAGTAGTTAAATCGCCGCACCTTGTAGGGACAGTTGTTCGCGCAATACCTCGTCCCCACGCAGCGGTTGTACACCATGACATTCAGGCCGCCACTGTCATGCGTGGTCGCCGCCACCGGGCAGACCTGCTCGCAGGGTGCGTTTTCGCAATGCTGACAGGCCACGGGCTGAAGCACCACATTTTTCAGACGATTGACATCCGGCTTGTCCACGCCTCCTTCAAAGGTGTAATAACGATCGATGCGAAGCCAGTGCATCTCGCGGCCGCGAATGATCTGGTCCTTGCCCACGATGGGAATGTTGTTTTCCGCCTGACAGGCGACAATACACGCGCCGCAACCGACGCAGGAGCTGAGATCGATCGACATTCCCCAGGCATACTTTGTGTTCTCGCCCTCTTCCGAGGTATGGAAGGCGTGATTTTCGCTGAACAGGGAAAGCCGGTGGACGACATGTCGTCGATCCTGGTCATTGGCGAACTGTGGATTTTTCCGATACTCAACAATCGTGGCCTCGCGGACCAGGGTGGGAAGCCGTTCCTGAATGCCCTTGCCGCCCACTGATTCAACGTCAATGGCGTGATGATCCTGAGTCACCGCCAGCGGGTAGCTTCCCTTATTCTTGTGGACGGTCGCTCCCGCAGCATAGTTCATCGATTGTGTGTCGCGGATGCCGTACGCATTAAACCCCGCACCGGCCGCGATGCGTCCCTCAAACTTGCATCCATAGCCGAGACTCACCTGGACGGAATGGTCGGCAATCCCCGGCAAGACGAGAACCGGTGCTTCGAGGGCATAGTCGCCGCATGTAATCGAGATCAGATCCTCGTTCATAACCCCCAACGCGTCGGCGGATGCCGGCGATATGATGGCCGCATTGTCCCAGGTCAGCTTGGAGAGAGGGTCGGGGAGTTCCTGCAGCCAGCCGTTGTTGGCAAAACGACCATCGTACATGGTCATATCCCCCACGAATATGACATCCCACGTTGCTCGATCCCCGCTTGAGAAGCGATTGAAAAGGGAATCAACCGCCCCTGCGATCCGGTTGTCGGAAACCCCGGGTCTTTCCTGGGTGATGGCGCTACCTCTCATGAATCCATCATGAAGCACACTTCGCCACGCCTGCTCGTAATCTGTCATGCCGGTCATCGCGGCGAACGTACGACGAACAATGTCATATCCCTTGGTTTCGGAGCCGGTGGTGATCAATTCGAGCAGTTCGAGAGAACTGCTGCCCTGGAACAAAGGCTCGATCAGGGGCTGGCAGATCGTCAGGGTGCCGTCCCATGCCCGGCCATCTCCCCACGCTTCGAGATAATGCGCCCGATTGAGATGCCACGTGCAGTGCAGTGATGTTTCGTTGTTGTAGAAAGCGAGGTGGACGGAATCCTGCACCTTCCCCAGCCCTGCTTCGAAGTTGAGATCCGCCGGGGCATCATAGACCGGATTGCCGCCGATGATAATCAGCGTATCCACCTCCCCGTTGTTCATATCGGCCACAAGATTCGTCATCGACTCGACGTGCTTGATGACCTCGCCCCGAGGGATATAGCTCACGGTGCGTCCGACGTTGCCCAATGCCTGATTCATCAGATGACCCAGCAGATGGACTTCGGCGGGCTGATTGGGGCCGACTGTGACGATCGACTCACCATGATGCGCTTCCAGATCACTCAAGGCGTTTTCGAGTTCGGCGAGCACATGAGGCGTGAAGACCGCCTTCCCTGCTTCAGAAGTTTCAAATCGCCTCAAATCTTCGTTGTGCAGAATCCGTCGGGCCAACCAGGCCGCCACCGCCCCGATGTCTCCCGAGCGAACAGCTTCACGCTGATCGGCGTTGGCTCCGGTGAGACTGAGTCCGCCTTCAAACACGTAGAGACGACTCATGGTCTTATTGGCATCCATCGCCCGGCGGGTGGAGGCAAAATCGCGGATGTGCTTCGTTGCCGCGGGATGCACACCGAGGAAATCACTGTCCAGTGACACGATGATTCTGGCTTCGGAGAAATCATTGAGGGTTCGATATGCCGCGCCGAAGGCGAGCATTGAACCCTCGACTTCGGCATCGTTGTTGATTGGCTCGTATTCGTGCCATTTCGCCTGGGGAAATGCCTCAAGAAAACTTCGTTTCTGGGCCTGAATGCTGGGAGAATCGCTGGCTTCCGACAGGATCCTCAACCCCTGGCCTCCGGATTTCTGCCTGGACCCGAAATGATCATTCACCCAAAGCCCAAACGAATCCCAGTCCGACTGCTCGTGATTGTGCAATACGTGCTTGCTGCGATCCGGATCGTACATATCCAGCACGCTGGCTTGGGAAAAAACGTCGGTCCCACCGCGGCTGATCGGATGTTCAGGGTTGCCTTCAATCTTGACCGGGCGACCGTCATAGCTCGTAACCAGCAGTCCGTGCGCTACTCCACCAAGTTCCATCGAGCTGGCATAGAACTTGGGAACACCGGGCAGGATGCCGGCAGGACGGTGTGCGAAGGGGGCGATTTGCTCTTGTGGCCACCGACGACAGCCGGAGAGCCCCATGCCGGCCAAGGCCATCGAAGCGCCCATGATCTTGAGGAAGTGTCGGCGATCTCCACTGTCGAGAAGCTCCGAAGCTCCGGCGGGAAATTCGCGATGCATGAACTCCCGGAACTCGGGGGTGTCTGCAAGCTCATCAAGACTGCGCCAGTATTTTTTGCCGGACGGTAGCTGTTTTCCTAGCGATGGCATGTGGAGCAGTCCTGTGAGGGGTTGAGATTATTTTGCTGTCGCCAGAAAGAACCGTCTTCAATCATCTGCTCCAGCGACCGATCGATGCCCCAGCCGAGCTGGGTGACCAGATCAGGATCGCGGAGATGTTGTTCTGGTGCGCGATGGCATTCAAGACACCAGCCCATGCTCAGGGTCTTCATCTGGGTGACAATTTCCATCCGGTCGATGCGACCGTGGCAGGAAACGCAGCTCACACCCCGGTTGACGTGGGCGGAATGGCTGAAATAGACAAAATCCGGGAGATCGTGAACCCGCTGCCATTGCATGGGCATGCCGGTGATATAACTGTTCAGAAGTGGCTCGATCTGCGAGCTGTCCTTTTGAATCTGGGTATGACAGTTCATGCAGGTCTGGGTGGGTGGAATCGCCGCGTGATTGGTGAACTCCACGGTGTTATGGCAATAGCGACAGTCAATGCCCATATCGCCCGCATGAAGTTTGTGACTGAAAGGCACTGGCTGCTGGGGCTGAAATCCCACATCCGTGGTCAGGGGGCTGAAACCATAGGCCACGACCATGACCACATAAAGGGGAGCGATCGCGCCACCCAAGATCATCATGGGAAGGAGCAAATTGCTCCATTTTGGGAATATATAATGGTATCGGCCCATGGACTGTGTGCCTTTTTTCACAATCTTGGCGATGCTAAAACAACTATTCCGAGAAGTCAAATCACATTGGAATGATCCAAAAAATCAAAACCAAGCAACCAAACCGACCCTCCAAGGGTCAGGCAATCGCCTGTCGGTCCCGACTAAGTGTTCACTAGGTCTTCTTTCTGCCTGGGAAAATGCAACTTTTCGTTCTTTCCCGTAACGATAAGGCGGTTGCAATAGTTCCTGGCAATCATGGCCGGGCTTTCGATAAGAGCGAGAATCTTAGCGAGGTTGACATACCTTGCAACCAACGCAACCGGCACATTGACAAACCCGCCAACAAGTGCCCAGCATCGGTTGATTGGCATCCGGAAAAATAAAAAAAAGTCTCTCCTAGTCCTCAGGTTCCACTTCGCTCGACTCCTCCATCACTTTGGCTGAGGCGAATTCGTCGTAGAGCTCGCGAATGCCTTCCGGACTCCCGATGATCGTGACCTGATCGCCGGCGCGGAGTTCTGAATTGCCCAGGGGAACGATCGTCCGCGATCCACGCCTGATGAGGGCGACCAGGCATTCTTCCGGAAACTCGATGTCCCGCAGACGCTTGCCGATCCACAAGGAAGTTTTCGAGCTTTTGCTCAGGGTCAGCGAGAGGTATCGCTCGTTTCTCAGCAGGATTTCCTTGAGCTGCTGTTCATCCTCAGCCTCCAGCCACTCCGTCATGAACCCTTCCTGCTCGACTTGTCCCGCAAGTTGGGCGAGGTGCCGCAAATGCTGTCCGGGATTGGCTTCCGGGCTGATCAGGAAGAACAACGCGTGGATGGGCTCGGTGACATGGATCTCCCCGATATCGATCAGAATCCCTTTGATCGAACGCACGATCACCAGTTGCGGCTCATCGACATCGGGAAGCCTGATATGAGGCAAGGCGATCCCCTTGGTTACGGGAGTCGCCCCGATCCGCGTGCCATCCAGAAATCGCTTCTCCAGGTCATCGGTTTCATGGGGAGTCAGACTGGCGAGCCTGACCGAAGCCTGACGGACAATTTTCTCAAAGCTCGCTTTCGTGGCCGCCTCTATGAAGGATGACCTCACCACCACCTCATCGAAGGGATCTTCCGCTCTGAGTCCCTTTTCCTTGAGGATTCCCCGCAATTCGACATCCAGAGCGTCATAGCGCAATCGCCCCAGACGCTCGAAGACATGATGGACCGCCCCCACCCGATCAACTCGCGACCGGGCGTAATAGACATACCAGAGGACGCCAAAGGCCAGCATGCCGGACGTAAAGAGAATCTCCTCCCAACCCATCGCGGCAATGAGGGCCAGAGACCCCAGAATTCCCGCGATCTGCAACCAGGGATACAGAGGACTTCGATACCCCGGATCGTACGAGTCAATCTGACTCTCACGCATGACAATGACGGCAAGGCAAAGAAACGCGAACATCAAAAGTTGAAACGTGCTCGCGAGTTTGGCGATTTTCAGGGGATCAAGAAAGAGAATATAAAGAATGACCACCCCGACGGTCAGGATGATCGAACGCACGGGAATGCCACGTTTGTCCAATTTCTTAAAAAAGCTGGGCAGCAGATGATCGCGACCCATCGCCAGGGGATAGCGCGATGAGCTGAGAATCCCCCCATTGGCCACGGATGAGAACGCAAGGATTGCGGCGATCGAGATCACAATAACCCCGGCTCGACCGGCAAATGTTTCCGCGGTCAGGGCCACGACCTTCAACTCGCCGGACATTACCTCTGCCGGGACGTGCCCCACCATGACCGCCACTCCGACGACGTAGATAAAGACCGCAAATATGAGGGCGGTGAAGACTCCCAGAGGAAGGTTTCGCTCTGGATTCTTCACCTCTTCTGAGATGCTGGCGACATTCGTCACCCCGACGTAACTGATGAATACCAGTCCCGCCGTGGAAAAGATGGCCCCGCCCCCCTTTCCCAGGAAATCCTGGAAGTGACTGAAATCGATCTGCATTCCACCCCATCCGATGAACCAGACCAGGATCACGAGCAGGCCAATGACGAGGAAGATCTGAAACTTGCCGGTCTTGCTCGACCCCCATAGATTCAAGAGACCGAAGAAGATCGCGCATCCACAGGCGATGAGCGTCATCGGGGCCTGGGGGAAAAAAATCCCCAAATAGGCACCCATCCCCACCAAGGCGAACGCGGTCTTGAGGGTCAGGGCCAGCCATGTTCCCAGGCCGCCGATCGTTCCCGCCAGCGGCCCAAGACTGCGATCAAGAAAATAATACGCCCCGCCCGCCCGAGGCATGGCGGTGGCAAGCTCGACGATGCTCAGCATGGCGGGGATCATCAAGAGCCCCGCGATGAGATAGCTCAGGATGACCGCGGGTCCGGCCTGCTCGAAGGCCAGCCCGGGAAGCAGAAAAAAGCCGGCGCTGAGCGTCGTCCCCAACGCGATGGCAAACACACTGAAGAAGGAAAGCTCTTTCTTGAGCCGTTTGGGATGACTCTCTTCCGTCATGACGGGATACTCTGCGGCGAGGCGACTCGTTGATTGATCAGCGTCACCGTCACTTATTCATTTGCCTCGTTACACCGTCCGGGACGCCCTGATAGGCTGCACCATACGAGATTCACAGTAATTTCACCATGATCGACACCCACTGTCATCTCACTTCCAAGCAACTGCTGCCCCGGGTTGGCGAGATTCTCGCCGATGCCCGAACCGCCGGGGTGCGGGGGGCGATTACCGTGGCCACCAGCTCATCCGACAGCCGCGCGTGCCTCGATTTGGCTCGGGAGCACGAAAACCTCTGGTGCTCGGCGGGAATTCATCCGCTCTACGCTGATGAGCCCTGTCATTGGGAGGAAATCAGGGCCGTTGCCGAAGACCCCAAATGCGTCGCCTGGGGTGAACTCGGGCTGGATAACCACTATGACGACCCGCCGCGAAGTCTTCAGGAAAAGGTGCTTACCGAACAGCTCGCCTTCATCGAGTCATGTGAAGCGGAGGGCTTGAGCAAACCGATCATCGTTCACAGCCGTCAGTCTCAGGACGATCTGCTGGCGATCTTTCGCGAGTCCCACCTCGAACCATCTCGTTTTGTCTTCCACTGCTTTACCGGCACGCCCGATGAGGCCCGTCGGCTGCTGGATTTCGGGGCCTGGATCAGCTTCACCGGTGCGGTCACCTTTACCAAGAGTGAAGAAATAGCAGCCGCAGCCCGGCTCGTCCCGGCGGATCGGATCATGGTGGAAACGGATTCACCCTATATGAGTCCGGAACCGGTGCGAAAGATCCGCCCCAACCAGCCGGAGTATGTCATGCATATCGCCCGGTTTTTGGCCCGGCTCCGGGAGGAAAACTTTGAAGACTTCGAGCGACAACTGGATGCCAACGCGGAGCGATTCTTCGGGATCCGCATGTCTCCTGATGACGATGCCGAGTCAACCACTCAATAGTCTGTATGACGAAGACATCCAACCCCCAATTTCTGGGTTTTTCCACACCAACAGACTTCTACTAATATCTATCTGCTGCAGTAAGGGATTATTTTGACACTGCTTCATGACTTTATAAGCGTTGACTACGGCCATATTCAAAGTATCTTTAGGAACAAAGGTCGCCTCCTGAGACGTTTTCTGACAGGGGCGAGATGAGAAGAGGGGTACTCTTCATGTTTTATATCCTTACTCTGATCCGGTCTGTCTCTCGACTCTCCACATTTCTGGTGGTACTCGGCATTCTGACTCTCACCGCCCCCATTCAGGGACAGGTTCTATCTGACGAGGATGATCAGACCATTCTTATGCGACTCAGTCTGTCTCGATATGACGTTCAGGAACTGGCTATACCGGACTCGCCAGTCAGCGCCTTCACCATTTCATTGAATCTGGATGGCGAAATCGTCGAACTCGAACTCGCCCCGCATTCCGTCAGATCAGACGGATTCCGGGTGCGCACCCGGGATGCCAGCGGCAAGACGCATCCCTATCCCCTTCCCGCCCCGACCACCTATCGCGGTCGGATACGACAGCAAGTCGGCAGCATTGCCGCCGCGTCCATCATCAACGGTCAACTGCGGGCGCGAATCGTGGATGGGGATTCTGTTCTGGTCATCCAGCCCCTGGATGAGGTTCTTCCCAAGGCCGGGCGCAATCAGTACGTGCTGTTTCATCGCATCGATGAGATTGCCCTCGACTTCAGATGCGGCACGGATCTACTGCCCCCGCACGACCAGGCCGTTGTTGGCCAGAAAAGTTTTTCCGGAGCCACCGGTTGCGAAAACATCGCTGAAATCGCATTCGATGCGGATGTTGAGTATTTTGTTCTCAACGGAAGCTCCGTTCCCGCCACCGTGGCCGACATCGAATCGATCGTCAACGCAATGAACGTCATCTACGAACGTGATGTTCTCATCACCCACACCATCACCCGGATCATCGTGCAGACGGCTGAACCTGACCTGCTCGACTCGACGAATGCATTCACGCTGCTGGACGAGTTTGGGGCGCTGTGGAACTCCGTGCATTCCCCCGGCTCGGCTGATCCCATAGCTCGTGACATTGCGCATCTGATGACCGGCAAAATTCTCGACGACGGCGTCGGCGGGGTCGCATGGGTTGGGCAAATATGTGCAGATCTATTCTCGGGTATCGGATACGGCTTGTCTCAGTCGCTGTTTACTACCAATTTTGATTTTCGGGTCGTCGTCACCTCTCATGAAGTCGGGCATAACTGGGATGCCCTGCATTGCAATGGCGATGCCGACTGCGCCATCATGTGTGGCAACCTTGGCGGATGCTCCGGAATATTAGATCAATTCGGTTCAACCACCATCGCCGTCATTTCCTCGTTCCGGGATACCTTGTCGTGCCTCGAAACCCTCCCCCCTCCCGTCGGTCCGGATTGCAACATCAACTGCATCGAGGACGCGATTGACATCTCCACCGGCAGCAGCCAGGACTGCAATACCAACGGCATCCCCGACGAGTGCGACATCACCAGCGGACTCGAAGGCGACTGCAACTTCAACGGGATCCCCGACACCTGCGAGGATTGCAATGGCAACGGCATCGCCGATGAATGCGATCTGAGCGCGACCTACTCTGAAAATTCCGGAATACTCTCACCCATCGGACTCGGATCGAATGCAAACTTCATCTTTGTGGCCCCGCCCCTGCGAACCAGCGATGTCACTTTTGATTTCACCGCCAGCGCCGATCTTGACACCATCTTCACCTCCGTCGAGGTTTTTCTCAATACGGTCCTGATCGGTGAGATTTTCATAACCCATGCATCCACATGCGCCGATCCCCCCG
>JADFSH010000050.1 GCA_022560875.1 Planctomycetota bacterium
ATACGGACCGGGTGATCACGTTTATTGACACGCCGGGCCATGAGGCGTTCACCGAGATGCGGGCCCGCGGGGCGAAAATCACCGACTTGGTCGTGCTGGTGGTCGCCGCGGACGACGGGGTGATGCCTCAGACCATCGAGTCGATCAACCATGCCAAGGCGGCCGGGGTGCCGATCATCATCGCCCTGAACAAGATCGACAAACCGGAAGCGACAGACACGAATATCCAGCGCATCCTCGGGCAGTTTGCCGAACACGGACTCAACCCGGTGGACTGGGGCGGCGAGACCGAAGTGATGCGAACCAGCGCCATCACGGGAGATGGCGTTCAGGATCTGCTGGATGTGATCGATTACCAGGCGCAACTGCTTACTCTCAGCGCGGACTTTGCCGGTCGGGCGGAAGGTACGGTGCTTGAGTCGAAGATAGAAGAGGGGCGTGGCGCTGTCGCCAATGTCGTGGTGCAGCAGGGGCAACTGAACAAAGGCGACTTTGTGGTCGTGGGACGAGCATTCGGTCGTATCCGCGACATTGTTGACGACAATGGGCAGCGCATCAATGCAGCCGGACCCTCCGTTCCCGTCGTTTTCTCCGGGATCAATACTGTTCCCGATGCGGGCGATCGATTCTATATCGTCAAGAGTCTCAAGGAAGCGGAAAGCGCGGCAGATGAACGTAAGCATCAGGAGCGCAAAGTCGGCCTGACGCGTGTGCGCATCACGCTCGACAACATTTTCGAGCACATGTCAAGCCAGGACATCAAGGATCTCCCGCTCATCATCAAGACCGATGTGCAGGGGTCAATGGAGACCCTCAAGACCGTGCTCGAGAAAATATCCACCGACGAAGTCTCGATCACGATCAAGCATTCGGGAGTGGGTGGAATCAACGACTCGGACGTCATTCTTGCCGCGACGACCGGGGCGATCATCATCGGCTTCAACGTCACGACCTCGGGCAAGACCCGCAAGGAAGCCGAAAACAAAGGGGTTGACATCCGTTTCTACGATGTGATTTATGACATCATCGACGATGTGACCAATGCGGCCGAAGGCCTGCTCGATCCGGAACTCAAGCTTGAAGTGATCGGCCACGCCGATGTACGCGATGTCTTTCGGATTTCCAAGGTCGGCATGATCGCCGGATGTTACGTCACCGATGGCGTGATTGAGCGCCATGCCCAGATCCGCATCACTCGAGACGGGATCGTCATCGAGAAGGACCGGAGACTCGAGGAACTCAAGCGATTCAAGGACGACGCCAAGGAAGTCCGATCCGGTCAGGAATGCGGCATGCGTATTGAAGGCTATGACGACATCAAGGTCGGCGATGTGCTCGAATGCTACAAGACCCTGGAAGTGAGGAGGACGCTACGTGATTGATCGGAGAGGGAGAGCGGCCATGAACGCCGGGAAACCAATGAAAGGATGCCAGTCACACGGGCAGGCTGCGTATTCAGGATGACATTACACCACCAACAGGTTACGTCGGTGATTCAAAGGGCTGTCCAGACGATTATCAGTCGCGGCCTGAATGATCCCCGGATCCGGGGAATGATCTCGATTACCCAAGTCAGGCTCAGTCCTGATTTTGCTCAGGCCACGTTATTCGTATCCATCCTGCCGATTGAGCACGAAAGCCTGACTTTCCATGGTCTGAGTCATGCCGCTCCTCATATTCGCTACCAGCTCAGTCGCGCGGTATCGCTTCGCCGGGTGCCCCGGATCGAGTTCCGGCTGGATAAGTCGATCAAGAAACAGAACCAGGTTCTCTCGGCAATTGCTCGGGCGCGCCGATCCGACCTCGGGGACGAGAGCCACCCGGAAATTGAAATTGAGACCATCAACGAGTCAGAGGTGTCGCGGACGTGAGCAATTCCAGCAGTTGTGCAAAGAACCTGAGAAATCTTCTCAAAAAGATCGGCACGGTGGAGGCTCCGGATTTTCCCGACGCGAATGATCCCGTGACGGTACTCATCCTTTCGTTTCTGATGTGGGAAACCACGACCAGCAGAGCGCTGGTGGCCTACGAGCGGATCAAGGAAAACATGGTCGATTTCAATGATCTTCGGGTTTGCATGCCGCATGAAGTCGTCGAGACCATCGGCAAGCGATACCCCTTGGCCATCGAGCGTTGCGAGCGGTTGCGGGCGGCGCTGCGTCATATTTACCTGCGGGAGCATGTCGTGAGCCTGAACAGCCTGAAGGGTCAGGGTAAGCGGGAGATCAAGAAATACATCGAGACGCTGGATGGGGTGATGACGTACTCCGCGGCGCGGATTCAACTTGTCGCATTCAATACGCACGGGATTCCCGTCGATGAACAGCTTCGGGGTCTGCTTATCGCCCATGAGGCGGCGGAGGAATCATTGAGTCTGACGGATCTGTCAAGCTGGTTAAGTCGGCAAATCAAGGCCGAAAAAAGTCTGGAGACCCATTACGCACTCCAAAAATGGGTGGATAAGGGCGGACACAAAGTTTCCCCCACAAGCTCAAGTCAAGCTTCGACCGGCAAGAAATCCGCGAAAAAAAGTACGAAGCTGAGCGGATCAAAATCCACGACCAAGAAAAACCCCGCGGTCAAGGCGTAATGGCAAAACGGCCACCCGGACCCGCAGGTCCGGTATATCCCGTCATGCGACGATCCCGACGGAGAACACTCATGCCCCTGATCCTGACTCTTCTGCTGACCTCAAGCCTCGGGATCGGGATGACGAGTTGCGCCTCCACCATCACTTCTCTCCTGAGTGCCTCCGAAAATCTACAGGTACTCGCCAGGGAGGAGACCGAAAAAGAATTCGCCACCCCTCCGGGGAATTTTGACTTTCCCCCGCCTCCCGGAGTCGATCCGGTTGCCGTCGCGCCCAGACCGAAGACGGATAAGCGAGCCTGGCTGCCGTTCGTGGAGGCACTGAAGGATGTTGCCTCGCGCACACAGACATTTGACCCGCCGCCAGAACCGGCGAAGGAAATCAGACCCGGCGCCCAGACGGAAGCTCTCCGGTTGTATGCCCACGGGCGCATCCTGGCCCAGGACGACTTGCTTCTCCAGGCCAACGCAGAACTGCTCAAGGCCCTGGAACTTGATCCGGACAATCCTCGGATCATGCACGAGCTGGCCCGGAATTACATCCGATCCGGCAATAACACGCGTGCCGTGGCGATGTTTGGACAGTTGATCCGCCACGAGCCGGACAACGAGTTGGCGCTTTTCATCGTGGGACTGGCGGCGGCGGAACGACGTGACTACGAACTCACCGTGGCGACGCTGGGTCGCCCGCTCGTCAGTGGTCAGTCATTCACCCATGACCCGGGTTCGAGTGTTCTCGCCGGATACCATCTCGCCCGGGCTCTGAGCGGTCTGGGTTACGACCGCGCAGCCTCGCGATCAATGCACACATCGCTGGAACGAATCGGTGATTTCAATCGGCGGTCTCGCTATCGTCAACAACTTGATTCGATCTTTCGCCGGCAGGCGGAGATGTGGCAGTTCATCGGCGATGCGTATTTTCGGATTCTCGAATACGAGGAGGCCTTGCAGGCCTACGACGCCGCCTCGAGAATGACCGGCGCCAATCTCAACGCGCTCCATCCCCGGATGATGTACGCCAACCTGAAACTCGGTCGCACCACCTCCGCACAACGCACGCTGCTCGAGTCGATGCTTCAAAAGCCGGAGTCGGTCGGCGATCGGGAAGTGCTGCTGTGTGCCTATTTATACGAGCATGCCGGCCCGGTCGATCTGCTCGCCAAGTCGATCCGCGACCTCTACCTTCGCCATCCCGATCAGGCGGGTTTGGCGCGGGCCGCGGCATCATTGCTTTCCGATGATGAAGGGCTGGACATCCTCCGGGATTTCATTTCCCGACGGCCCCGTGATCTGGAAGTGACATCTCAGCTTCTCACCTGGATCGGAAACAAAAACATCAACGGGGCGGTGCGTCTGACCGCGGATCTGGTGACGGATCAGCCGGATTTGACTCAGGCCTACATCAGGAGATTAACCCACGCCCTGCCTCGACCGGTGGAGGCGATCGAACACACGCAGTCCAAGCCGGCTTCGGCGGCCCTCGCGCAGGTCCGTATCGGCCTGTTTGTCCAGTTGGGTGCGATCGGGGAAGCGTGGCAGGCGAGCGAAGCGGCGCTGAGGCAATGGCCGACCGATTCGGGGCTTCTGATCTCGTGTATCGAACTTGCCGCCACGCTCGACGAACCGGCGCTGGTGGATTCTGCGATTGCCGCGGCGGATGCCCTGCGGGATGACACACGGTACATGACGGTTTTCGCAAGGGCCTGGTCGAAGGTCGGCAGTCACAATCGCGCACTGGAAGCCGCACGACGCGCCGTCAAGCTTGATCCCGACAACAGCCTGGCCCACGGGGCGTTGGCCCGGGTGCTGATGTCGTACGCCTTCGCCCTGACCGATAAATACGCTACGCTGGACCGCGCCGAAGAGGCGATGGTCGAGGCGAGACACGCCATCGATCTCGATCCGGGAAACGAAGAGCCGTATGAGATCATCACCACCCTGACCGGTTCCGGGAGGTTGCTGGATGATCTGCTGGTGTTCAACCAGACGCGTCTGGCATTGCACGAGACGAACCCGAACAGTCGTTTGTATGAGAAGCTTCTGGTGGCGGACGACATCGCCCAACGTAACTATGAGCCGGCGCTGGAGCGTCTGGTGAATCTTTATGAGAGTGATCCGACGGACACCGCCAGTCTTGCCCAGGCCGTCATTGCCTGGACGCGCGCCAACCGATTACACGATGCCGAACGCTGGCTCGATGAACATCTCGCCGTCCGTCCCGGCGATCCGGGACTGCTCGAATCCCGGGTGAGAATCCTGCTTCTGCAGAGTCGCTCGGACAAAGCCATCACATTACTGAAAAGTGACCTGGAAACGCATCCGAACAATCGCACCGCCCGACGGTTATTGGAGGGCGCCTATCGCGCGGCTGACGATCACCAGGCCGTGCTGGAACTCCGTGAACCGCGCTTGCGGTTGCGCCCCCGGGGGACGCGACGAGAACTTGACCTGGCCTCGATGTATGCCGATGCCGGTCGCTATCAGCAGGCTCAGGAGAAACTCAAGTGGGTTCTGGCCCATGCGCAGGAAGCCCGGCGTGAGCACCTCGCGGGCGCTCTCAATACCGCGCGGCGTCTTGAGATCGAAGAGTCGGAGAAGAACGCACTTCTGGTCGAGACGACGATGCGAATCGTTGAGCGTTTTCCCGATTCCCCGCTGTCGATCTATCATGTCGGACTGGTGGCTCAGGCGATGCTTGACGCGGATGACGATCGCTTTGACTGGCTGGCCGATCAGGCTTCGTCCAATGCCATCGGGGCGGTTCAGAACACGAGCCAGAGCATGCAGGCCTGGCGTCTTATCGCCCAGAATCTGATGGATATCGACCAGCCGGGGGCGGCGGGGCGAGTGCTGCGGGCTCGACTCCGCGCCGATCCGGATTATGAAAATCCCACCTCACTGGTGTTCGCCTTTAATGCCATTGCCTTGGATACACTGACTAAGGGTAGGGCTCGGCAATCCATCCAGACCATCAAGAATCTCAACACCCATCGCAAGTTGAACAGAAGGCAGATGCAAAATCCCTTGTCATTTAGGTTGTATCGAGCCGGGGTGCTGTACTCCATTATCGGCAACGAGGCAGGTACGGACGTGATCCTGAGCGAACTCGTGCGTCTTATCGAAGAGTCTGGTCGTTCTGATTCGCAATATCCCATGGCGCTTAATAATCTCAGCTACATGCGGATCGCGTCAAACCGCCATGACGAGGAGACCATCCGCTTCATGGAGCAGGCCTATGAGATGCTTCCCACGGATTCCAACATCCTCGATTCGATCGGGTGGTTGCGTTACAAGCAGGGGATCTTCGAGGATCAGGGCGATGCTGCCGTCAACAAGTCAGCCCGACGCGGGGCGTTGAGCCTGATCGAGGAGTCGCTGGGCAAGAATCGGACTGAAAATCCGGAAGTGATGGATCATCTCGCCGACGCGTTGTGGCGGGTTGGCAGGGAATCGGAAGCCACTGAAATCTGGAAGCGGGTGGTGGAGGTGGTTGACGATCCCGCTCGACGCAAGCAATATGTCGCTAGATATCTCGAATTGCAGGTGGATGAATGGCGTATAAAGGTCAAGGACCCCGAAGAGATCTACGAGGTGAATGAGGGAGCCCTGCTCAGGAAGGTCATCGGGAAACTGGAGGCGATTTCGGAAGGACGCCCCCCGAGCATCGCATTGACGTTCGAGGAAGCGGATCAAGTCGGGGCAGCAGGAGAGAATTGACATGTCCGGCCATAGCAAATGGGCCAACATAAAACATCGCAAGTCCCGACAGGACGCCAAGCGTTCCAAGGTCTGGAGCAAGTGCAGTCGCGCGATCATCGTCGCCGCCAAGAACGGCGGCGATCCGACCATGAACCTGAACCTGCGCTACGCCATCGACGAGGCCAAGGCCGCGAACATGCCCAAGGACACGATCGAGAAGGCGGTCAAGAAGGGCTCGGGCGAGGGCAGCGAAACCGTGCGCTACGAGGAAGTCCGTTACGAGGGCTACGGCGCCAAAGGGGTGGCGATCATCGTGGATGTCCTCACCGACAACGTGAACCGCACCGCCCCCGAAATGCGCAAGCTCTTTGAAAAAGGCGGCGGCAACCTGGGCAAGCCCGGAGCGGTGGCATTCGGCTTCTCGTCGAAGGGCGTCATTCTCATCGAGGCGTCGAAAACCAGCGAAGACCAGATCATGGAAATCGCCCTGGAAGCGGGGGCCGAGGATGTGATCGAGGAGGACGGGGCGTGGGAAATTCTCTGCGATCCGGGTGATTTTCTCATCGTAAGGCAGGCCATCGAAGCCGCAGGCATCGAGCCGGACTCCGCCCAGATCACCATGATCCCCACCAACACCGTGGCCTGCGATGCGTCCACCGCCGCAAAGATCATGCGTCTCGTCGATGCCTTCGAGGACCACGACGATGTGCAGAAGGTCTATACCAACGCGGACATTCCGGATGAGGTGATGGCGGGGTTGGGATAAAAAAGGTACTGGGCACCAGGCACTGGGCACTAGGGAAGGGGGGCAAGTGCCAAATGCCAAGTGCCTTTCCTGTTCCCTCATGCCTGTCCGCTTCTCCATCTCGTTCACCGGTCTTGTCCAGGGGGTGTTCTTTCGCGCAACCACCCGCGACATCGCGCGCGATTACGCCGTGAGCGGTTGGGTGCGCAACGAAATCGACGGCAGCGTACGGTGTGTCGTTGAGGGGGAAAGGGACGAGCTGGATCGTTTTCTCGCCGCGGTCCGTTTGGCGAAAAAAACCTACATTGAAGATGTTGCCATCGAAGAATCCAATGCCACCGGCGAATTCACCGGCTTTTCCATCCGCCCTTGATCCGGCTCTTCGCTTCGCCGATAATGAGTGAAGATCCCTTTCCCTTCGTTGTGCCGTGAATCACCATGAAAACACCTTTCGCTCTTGTCCTTCTCATCACGCTCATCGCCCCCATCTGCGGCTGCGCCACCGGGGAAAGCCAGTCCTTTCCCGGATACGACGGTCGGGTGGTGTGGACCGCCCTGACCGCGGTCGCCCAGTCGCCGAGTTATGACGACCTGGAGCCCGCCCGGCGATGGCTCGTCGATGAGAACCAGGTCTGGGTCGATGAGCCCAGGGCCCGGATCGAAATTTTCCGCCGCGTGTATCGCATGGAAGGCATTCTGATCACGGACCAGCATCGCAACGAACGCACCTGGCGATTCCAGGTTCTCTTTCATGATGGCAACACGCCCTCGGCGAGCTTCCACGCCCGGGGTCTGAGCATTCCCATGCAGGCCCAGGCCGAAGCCGATAGTTACTTCGCGGAAGTACGGGAACTCCTGCGCGGCATCGAAGACATGACACCGGTCAACCTCCCGACGACTCTTCCCGCAGAGAGCGAAGAGGAGATCCCCGCCAGTCAACCGGCAAGCCAACCCTCATTTCAACCGGACAAGACGCCGGAAGAGATTCTCGATCCCGGCGGGAGTTGAACGGTGGTAACGGTATCTTGCCGGGGCGCGTGGACGGAGCGCAGGACGGGATTTGAAGTACGCGTTCCGTTTTTAAAAGAGTTTTCATCACCGCACGCAGAAAACGACTTGCGGCTTGGTTACATGGCATTCGTGACTGACTCTAGTTATCCCCTTCTTTCACTTCTTCTATCGCATCGTCAAATGCCCGATTCGCCTCGTCGATCGTTTTGAATTCTCCGTTGTGGAGGCGATTACGAATTTCGATGACAACAGGGCGGTAGCGCAAAAGAATCGCATTAAATTCGTTCAAATCGTCAATCGAGCCACCAATATTATTGATAAAATCTCCGCCTGCATACTCAAAAGTATAGCCTGAGATCCACCAGCGGCCTTCGATTTCTACCAAATGCAGAACTCGCTCACGTCCATCGGTGTCATAAAACACACCCTCAGCGCGACCTCCCTCATTATTTGTCAGTGTTGTATCCCTGATCTCCAAATCCTGAAGCGGCAAAGGCACTATGAATGTTTCACCAAACTTCACTTTCAAATCATTACTCAGCAAAGCGTTAGGCAGCACAATCACGGCATTGTGAAGTTCCCATACCTGTTGATCTTCGTTTTCCCAATAAAACAACTCGTAGTGGAATGTTTCGACATCCGGCGGGGTCTGATCAAGAAGGTCTTTGGCGTAGTTTACGAGAGCATTCGCGGTCTGATAGCGGGCATCAATGATTGGACCAGTTGATTCCACGGTCTGCTCAGTTGCAGCTTCCCCACATCCTGAAACCACAAGTCCAAACATGCTGACTGCGAAAAACGGCAACATCATGGCCGTGTATCTTGAAGAATGGAAACTTCTCGGTTGGTTTGAAAGCTGCATGTCTAACCCTTCATTTCTCATTTAACCCCTGCCCGGCTTCCTCGCCGGACTGATTACTTCACTATAACACCACTTCGGCGGCATCGAAGCCCAACTGCTTGCTTGCGGACGGGATCTGCGTCGAAATGGGTCGCGACGTGCGTGTATGGACTGCCACCAGAGGCTCGGGGGATATCAAGGGACCAGTGCGGAAAACGGTGCGGAAAACGTACCAGGTTCGCTTTCCGCTCATTTCTTCATGGCTTACTACCTTAGAAACGTCACATTCTCAAGGTCGGGTGGGTCGCCGGCTTCTTGGTACAGATAGATTTTGCGGCCCTGGCGGGTCAAGTCGTCGATGATGGCTTGCGAGGGCAAGTTCGGGTAGCACGTGTAGTCGGTGTAGAACATCGCGTTGAGATATTGGTCGATGCCGAATAACACGGCGCGTGACCCGGGTGGGGGCGGGGGCAGGGCGCGGATCCGAGTGATCCAGGCCGACTCGGGATCAGTCGGCTCAAACGGCATGTTCTTCTGGATGTAACCACGCAGTGGCAGGAGCACGAACAACAGCGTCAGTGCGACGGCATGTGATCGGCGCAATGTCGTCTCTCCGAAGGAGGCGAGGAACAAGCCGCATATGATGAAGAACGCAGGGATCGCGGGCAGGGTGTAGCCTTTCATTTTTGTGGCGGCGATAGTGAAGAAGATGATCGGCAGGACGAACCACATCGCCAGCCCCGCCGCGATCCGGGTCATGCGCTTGTTCTTATACAGCACGAAGAGCGCCGAGATGATTGGGATGATCGCGAGTTCAGAATACAGCGAGAACAGGCGGGTGATGTGGAAGAAAACGCCTCCTTCATGCTGTTCGAGCGCTTCGTAGAAGTGCCGCGTGTTGTAGGCGAACTCCCAGGCGCTCTGCTCGGGAAAGACGCGGAAAATATAAAGCTGCCAGGGTGCGGCAACGAGGACTGCGAGGCCGAGTACGATCAGGGTGTTGGCGAAGAGGGACTTGACAGTTTGAAGTCCCGTCACCGTGAGTGCCGGCGCACCTTCTGCCTTGCCGCCCTGCAGACTTGAAGATGTGAAGAAAGAATTTGAAGTGCGCGATGCTTCGAGGGTTAGCAGTATGGGGATTGCGAGCAGCCCCACCAGCCACTTGGTGAGGACGGCGCCACCGCAGGCGAGCCCGGCAAGGATGAGCCAACGATGTTGGCGGGTGTCGTGGTGGAGGAAAACGCATGCAATCGAGGCGGTGATGAAAAAGAGGAAGCAAGTATCGATGTGGTCGGTGGGGGTGCGTCCCGCAGCGACCTGGATGATGAACCCGTTCAGCGCAAAGAGCATGGCCGCGTAGTATCCGGCGCGATGACTGTAAAGGCGTTTGGTGAGCCCGTAGATGATGAGCAGGGTCGCCATCGAGTAGAGGAGGCTGGGGAAGCGAGCGGCGATCTCGGTGATGCCAAATACCGACATGCTCAGGGCCATTGACCAAAGGGCCAGGGGCTGCTTGTGCAGCCAGATGTTGTTATGACCCCAGTTCTTGTCGTCGTATTCGAGGGCGGGGTCGGCGTAAAGCATTGGCTTGAGTGGGTGAGCGATCATGTTGCGGGCCACAAGGGCGTGATGCCGCTCATCCCAGCGATGCAGGTACGGGTCGAGCATCGGGGACAGTCGCATGAACAGTGCAGTGATGAAGAGGAACGCGAGGGCAGCGTTGACCTTGTTCTTCTTGAAATGGAATCCCGATATGCCGAGGCTAACCAAGGCTATGCCAAAGAAGATGAAGCCGAGCGTGTTGGGTGTCATGGGCGGGGGATTAGCAAGACGAGTGTTGATCGGCGGGAATGGAGCGGATCATTATCGATACGGGGATGAGGGCGTCAAGGTGGGGGCGGCACTCGAAACGGACACTCTCCCCGTCTGAATTTGAACAGGACGGGCTGAACCGGCCCGGCCTGCTCATTCGTTCAGCAGACCCTCAATGGCATCCTTGTCCGGCAACCGATCCGCATAGACGAGACGCAGCTTGCCGCGCTTGTCGAGCAGCAGGGTCAGACGTGTGTATATTGCGGTTTCGGTATCTCCGCTGGTGAGCGCCGCCTGGGCCAGGGCATGATCCGTCGTGTTGATCTGACGCTGAGGCAGTTTCGCACGCCGATTAGTCGGTGACTGTCCCTGGTTACCAAATTTGTTGGCAGGGGGTCTTTTTCCGCGCTGTGGTCGATGGCGCAAGTGTTCATAACCGCGCGTAGAAAAACGACATACGCCTTCGCTACATGGATTCGTGACTGACCCTAGATGACCCTGATAAATTTATATTTGCTAACAAACCACAATTACAGGAGATGCGTGTATAATCGACGTCGCTTGCGGGAGGACAGGGAGAGGAGAGCTGAATCCGTTCACACATTTCAAAATAACCTAGAGCAAAGCTACGGTAAGTGATTCATTACAACGCTTTTTTATGACCCCTTGTCATGAGGGAGAAGGAATGTACGAATGAGTTCCATGAAATGCCTTCAATCCGCGATCATTGCAATCGCCATCGTCGTGACCGTACTCTCGGAGACGGTGACTGCCCAGGATGTGCCGCCCCCGAGTGAGAAGAAGATCACGTACTCGCCCTATCCCGAGCAGACCTTTCCCAACCGCGTCTACTTCGGAGATACCCATCTCCATACCGGGTATTCAACAGACGCCGGAATGGTCGGCTGCATTCTCACGCCGGAGGACGCGCTCCGTGTCTCGCGCGGTGAGGAGATCACCTCGAGTCACGGCCTTCCCGTGAAGCTGCCCCGCCCACTCGATTTCGTCGTCATCACGGATCATGCCGAGAACCTCGGTCTGAGCCCCGCCATCGCAGAGTCAAACGCAGATCTACTGTCAAATGCCTGGGGCAAGAAAATTCATGATCTTGTCAAGCTGGGTACTGTAGACGGCCAGCGAATGGCATTCGATATGTGGGTCGAGGCAATGATGATGGATAGGAAAGATCCATTGAAAAAGTTCCCTGAGATGGGGCGCACGTTTTGGAAACGCTCAACGGCTGCTGCTGAGAAGTATAACGAGCCGGGATTGTTCACGGCGTTCATCGGATTCGAATGGACCTCAGCGCCTGACGGAAACAACCTGCATCGCAATGTCATCTTCCGGGGTGGCAAGGACAAGGCCGATCAGATCATTCCAATTTCAGCCTATGACACCGATGACCCTGAGAAACTGTGGGAGTGGATGGCCGACTACGAGCGGAAGACCGGCGGCCAACTGATGGCCATCGCGCACAACGGCAACATTTCGAACGGCCTGATGTTTGACGACGTCACCCTGACTTCGAAGAAGCCGCTGGATCGGGATTATGCCGAACGCCGCATGCGTTGGGAGCCACTCTACGAGGTCACCCAGATTAAAGGCGACGGCGAGGCCCATCCAGCCCTGTCGCCGAACGACGAGTTCGCGGATTTCGAGACCTGGGATGAAGCCACATTCGGACCGGTCAGCACAACACCCGACATGTTGCCGCGCGAGTACGCTCGATCAGCCTACAAGCGAGGCCTCGCCTACGAGCAGAAGCTGGGAGTCAATCCTTTCAAGTTCGGCATGATCGGCTCGACAGACAGTCACACTGGACTACCGACCACCCAGGAGGACAGCTTCTTCGGCAAGGTCAGCTTGCTCGAGCCCAGCGCGGACCCCATTCGATTCGAGGAAGTCATCATCGGTCGCACCAACCCGGATCCGACCAAGAAGATTCGTGCCTGGCGGACTTCGGCCTCGGGCCTTGCAGCAGTTTGGTCGCGGGAGAATACGCGCGAAGCGATCTGGGATGCGATGGCTCGCAAGGAAGTATATGCCACCAGCGGTACGCGGCTCAAGGTTCGCGTGTTCGCAGGATGGGATTTTGAAGCGTCCGATCTCGACCGTTCAGATTTTGCGGAGCATGGCTATGACAACGGAGTGCCCATGGGCGGAGACCTCTCGTCCGCGCCACGCGGCAAGGCGCCGTCGTTTCTGGTGCGCGCCGTCAAAGATCCTGACGGTGCCGACCTCGATCGCGTGCAGATCATCAAGGGTTGGCTAGGCGCGGATGGCGAGACGCATGAGCAGATCTACGACCTGGCGGTATCCGACGGCCGCAGAATCGGAGCTGACGGTCGCTGCAGGAAATCGGTGGGCAATACCGTCAACGCAGAGGAAGCCACGTATTCCAACTCGATCGGCGACCCCTATTTGGAAGCGTTCTGGCAGGACCCAGACTTCGAGGCTAATCAGCGAGCGTTCTACTATGTACGTGTGATCGAGATTCCCACACCGCGCTGGACGACATTCGACGCGAAGGTGTTCGGGGTCGAGTTACCTGAAGGTGCGCCGGTCAGTATCCAGGAACGCGCTTATACTTCGCCGATTTGGTATACACCTGACAATTGAGAGGGAAATAATGAGGAAAGTATCAACACTCGGGCTGTGTGTGACTCTCGTTCTGGCCACATCGGCCAGCGGGCAGGATGATCCCACCAAGCACGACGAGGCGCAGGTCTCCAAGAACTTCCAGACGCCGAGTTACTCACCCTACGCCGGGCGAAACTTCCCGACCCGGGTCTACTTTGGCGACACCCATCTGCATACCGCCATTTCCGGGGACGCCTTCGGGTTTGGCAATAAAGTGAATGCTGAGGAGGCGCTCCGATTCGCGCGCGGAGAGGAAATCACATCCGCCGGCGGCTTGAGAGTGAAGTTGTCCCGTCCGCTGGACTTCCTGGTCGTAGCGGATCATGCGGAAGCATACGGCGCCATGATCGAGGTCTATGCGGGCAATCCGGCGCTCATGAACGATCCCACTGTGAAGCGCTGGTATGGCATGCTGCACGCCGGTGGCGAGCAGTCATTCGCGGCGGTCATGGAGATGATTCAGGGAGTCGCTGACAAGTCGATTCCATCGATACTGCTTGAAAAGAAGTTCATCCGCTCGATCTGGGAAAAACACACGGGTGTCGTCGATCGCTACAACGAACCGGGCCAGTTCACGGCTTTTCAGGGATACGAATGGTCGTCGCACCCAGGCGGCAACAATCTGCACCGCGTCGTCATCATGCGAGACGCAGCCGACAAGGCCAAACAGGTAATCCCATTCTCGGCTTTCGACAGCGAGAATCCTGAGGATCTCTGGAAGTGGATGCAGGCCTACGAGGATAAGACCGGCGGTTCCATCCTGGCAATTCCGCACAACGGCAACCTCAGCAGCGGAACGATGTTCAGCACGGAGACCTTCCGGGGCAACCCGCTCACCAAGGCCTATGCGCAGGACCGTATGCAGTGGGAGCCGCTTTACGAGGTCACACAGATCAAGGGTGATGGCGAGGCACACCCGGTCCTTTCACCAACCGATGAATTCGCCGACTATGAGACTTGGGATCTTGGCAACATGGATCTGAGCGTTCTGAAGACGGACTCGATGCTGCCCGGCGAGTATGCGCGGTCCGCCCTGAAGAGGGGACTTAAGTTCGAGGACAGGCTCGGCGCGAATCCCTTCAAATTCGGCATGATTGGATCGACCGATTCACATACGTCGCTGGCCACCGCTGCTGAGGAGAATTTCTTCGGCAAACACTCGGGCAAGGAGCCCACAGCAGACCGTTGGAATCATCCAATTTTCGATTTCAATGGCCTCCAGATCATGGGATGGCAGCAGGCGGCATCCGGATACGCAGCTGTCTGGGCGACCGACAACACACGCGAGGCATTATTTGACGCCATGCAGCGCAAAGAGACCTATGCCACAACGGGTTCCCGTATGACAGTTCGCTTCTTTGGCGGCTGGGATTTCGTACCTGAAGATGCAGCCAGCCGCCTGCCCGCAGACGTGGGTTATCGAAAAGGCGTACCAATGGGAGGTGACTTGGCACCAATCCCAGCGGGTAGTTCGCCTACGTTTCTGGTAGCGGCGCTCAAAGACCCATACAACGGTAATCTTGATCGCATACAGATCGTCAAAGGCTGGTTGGACAAGGACGGCCAGACTCAAGAAAGAGTCTACGACGTCGTGTGGTCCGACCCCGATAGGCGCAAGCCCGGTGCTGATGGTAAGTTGCCACTAGTCGGCAACACGGTGAATGTGAAGAAAGCAACGTGGACCAATTCCATCGGAGCCCCTGAACTCATCACCGTCTGGAAAGATCCGGATTTCGATGCTGGACACCGCGCTTTCTATTACGCGCGCGTGATTGAGATTCCCACACCGCGATGGACTGCGTATGACGCCTTTCGATTCGGCGTGACAATGGGCACGGAAGTTCCAATGACTACCCAGGAACGGGCCTACACCTCGCCGATCTGGTACACACCGGGGAATTGAGTTGGCGCAATGAAACGACTTCTTAAGGAACCGCTCCTACACTTTCTCTTACTCGGGGCCGGCCTCTTCGCGGCCTCCTCTTTTCTGTCGACTCGCGATGAATTGCCCCGGGATGCCATCGTGGTTTCCGCGGGCAAGATCGAGCATCTTTCTGCGCTCTACGAACGCACGTGGCAGCGCCCACCTACTGCTCAGGAACTCGAAGGCCTGATCAATGACTTCATCCGTGAGGAGGCTGCCTACCGAGAAGGCATGGCCTTCGGACTCGATCGTGACGACACGATCATTCGCAGACGTATTCGCCAGAAGCTCGATTTCATTGCCGAGGATATCGCAGGCCTGGTTGAGCCGAGCGATGACGAGCTTGCCGCGTATCTTGAAACGCATCCAGATGACTTTCGAGTCGATCCGCGTCTGACGTTCCGACAGGTTTATCTCAATCCTGATCAGCACGGGGAATCGATCGAAGCCGACGCGCGTGATTTGCTGAGCACGCTGGGCGGCGATGCCGCCATCGATGCCAGCTCGCTCGGCGACCGCATCATGCTCGAACACGACTACCGGGATGTCTCGATGCGTGAAGTCGCAAGCCTGTTTGGCGAACAATTCGCCATAGCGATCGTCGAACTTGACCCGGGATCATGGGAAGGACCGATCGAGTCCGGATATGGGTTGCATCTCGTCATGATCGATGAGCGCACCGATGCTCGACTACCAGAACTTGACGAGGTTCGTGACCAGGTTCGGCGTGAATGGGAGCATGTACGGAGACTGGAGATGACCGAGGCGTTCTATCGCGAGATGCTGGACCGATACGAGATCGTGGTTGAATGGCCCGAGCCTGATACCAAGGAGAGAGACTCGTGATGCGTCTCCTTGTCGCCCTAGTCGTGTCGTCTCTGATCATTGCTTCAGAGGCGGGTGCCCACGAAGTCCGCCCCGGATATCTCGAACTCAAGCAGACTTCGTCGGACACATTTGATGTAGGATGGAAGGTTCCCGCACGCGGAGAGAACCAGCGTTTCGGGCTTTATCTGCGTTTGCCGCAGGAATGCGAAAACATCACTGAGCCACGGGGCATGTTCACCGGCGGGGCGTACATCGAACGATGGAGCATCCGCCATCCCGATGCCCTCGTTGGATCGACGATCCACATCGATGGCCTGAGAACAACGCTCACGGATGTGATCGTGCGCATCGAGCGGCTTGATGGAACGATGCAAGTTGAACGGCTCACCCCGTCCAATCCATCGTTTGTCGTTGAGGCGTCGGCGAGCTTTGGGCAGGTCGCGGGAACTTATCTCGCTCTGGGCGTTGAGCATATTCTCGGCGGCATCGATCACTTGCTTTTTGTTCTTGCGTTGCTTCTGCTCGTAAAAGGGTGGAAACGTGTCGTGGGAACGATCACCGCATTCACTGTCGCCCACAGTATCACCCTCGCGGGGGCAACGCTTGGCTTGGTTCACGTACCCGGTCCACCGGTTGAGGCCATCATCGCTCTCAGCATCGTGTTCGTCGCAACCGAGATCATCCGCGGCAAACAGGGGCGAGAGGGGATGTCGGCAAAATGGCCGTGGATTGTGGCTTTCATTTTCGGTTTGCTGCACGGCCTCGGATTCGCCGGCGCCCTGAGCGAGATCGGATTGCCACAACAGGCGATTCCGCTGTCGCTGTTCTTCTTCAACATCGGCGTCGAATTCGGGCAACTCCTGTTCATCGGCGCGGTTGCGGTCTTTGTCACGGCTGCACGTCCAATCTGTATTCACTTGCCTCGCCGCGTCGAACTTGTCCCGCCTTATGTGATCGGCAGCATGGCGATGTTCTGGGTCATCCAACGAGTTGCAGGTTTCTGACGGACTCATTTTTTTTAATTTCACCTTTTTCTTTATATCGATCCGACCTGAAAATCTACGAATTTAGGACAGCCAGGATACAGAATCATGACATACGTTCGTACTGCACTGACGGTCGCTTGCCTGGTCACAACTGGCTTTGTCTCTGAAACTGCACACCCCGATGAAACACCGCCAGGCGATTCGGATGCAGGGGCGGGGATCCAGTCGTCGGTTCGTGATGGTCTCGAACTCGAGTCACATTTCGAGCCGTTCAAGCTCAATCTCGGCACGCTCCAGACCGACTCCCCCGAGTCGTCTTTGAAGACGGACGAATGGCGTGTCGATTTTACCATGTGGGCTTGGCTGAGCGGCATCACGGGTGATGTTGGCGTTCGCGGTTTGACCACCAACGTAAACGCAGATATCGGCGATGTTCTCGACGCCTCGGATTCGATCCTCGCCTTTTCAGGTCGGCTCGAATTCGGCAAGGATCGCTGGGGCATATTCATTGACGGGACATACATGAAGATTGGCGTTGACGATGTGTCCGGCCCCCTTGGCTTCGCCGACATTGATATTACAAATGAGATGTATTTGATCGACTTCGGCGCGACGTACCGGCTGGGCGAGTGGACGGCAAGCGGAGAGGCTGCACGCAACTCGCGGGACATCACACTGGATCTTTATGCGGGTGGCCGCTACACGAAGGTGGCTCTTGAACTCAACCCGGCCCTCCTGGCTTCACGCAGCCGCAACAAGGAATGGCTTGACCCAATCGTCGGCGCGAAACTCGTGCTTCCCATCAACCAACAGTGGCACATCGCGGCGAACGGTGACATTGGCGGCTTCGGTGTCGAGTCGGACTTTACCTGGTCAACGACGGTTGTGTTTGGTTCTGACTTTATGATGTTCGATCATCCCGCAACCATGTATATCGGTTACCGTGCCGTCGGATGGGACTTCACTGAAGGCAGCGGCAGCGAGCGATTCACCTGGGACGTCGTTATGCATGGGCCGATCCTGGGATTATTGCTGCAGTTCTGACAGTGTCCTAGGTTAGCTGGCCCATGAGGCTTCTACGAGCCTTGATCGCGGCGGCCTTACCGGCGCTCTGAGAGATTCGCGGTGCGCACTGCGCCGGACTTGTCAAGCAGCAGGGTCAGACGTATGTACGCCGCGATGTCCGCCATCTGTTCCGGGGGGAGCTTCGATTCCTCCGCCATGCGGGGCAGGATTTCGTTCCACTCAACCTGCGAATAACGCGTCACCGGCTCCGGACTGTGGCATTTGATGCACTCGGTGATGTAGATCCGCCTGCCGCGTTTTGCCTGCTGGAGGGAGGCGTCGGAAATGGATCCGAGGGAGATGGCATCGGGAGAGCCGGGGGGGCCGGGGGACGGGAGCGGGGGGGCGAGCTGTTCGAGGGTCGCGCAGCCGATGATGCTGAGCAGGGCGAGGGCCGGGAGCAACGATCGCAGAAACTTGTCACGTACAAGTCGCTTCATCGCAGGAAGTCTCGAACTTGATGTTGCCAATGTATGCATGATGAGCTTCTTCCATACTTCCGGGAGCGGTGGCGCGGAGGCCAATACTTCCGGGGGGTTTAGAAGTCGAAGCCGAAGATGAATCGGGCCTGAAAGTTCGGTTCGCTATCGATGTCCGTGACTTGAAACATGGGCGTGATGGTCATCCACCAGCCGGGGGTGCGCACCGACACGTTGGGGCCGAGATACACGACGTGATCCTGCCATTGCGACCAGTCGTCGTACTCGACTTCATGCAGCAGCTCGATGCCGGCGGTGAGCTTGGGGGAGAACTGGTAACTGGCCCCGAGGGTCTGGCCGAATTCGCCCTTGTCCTGGGAGTAATTCGAGCCTTCCCATTCCGCTTCGATGATGCCGTTCCAGGCGAACACCCATTTGCCGAGGTTTTTCTGGACGATGAGCTTGCCTTCGAGTTCGAAAAGTTCATCCCCGAGTTTGACCTCGCCGTAGATCGCAAGGCCGAAGCCGTCATCGACGGGATCGCGGAGCTTGTAGATCAGTTCGATGGCAGTGTCGCGATAGGTTGCCCCGTCATCGGCGACCGAGCGACCGTCCTCGTATCGCCAGTCGGCGAGGTAAAGGCCGAGCTGGAGACGATCGGTCAGGCCGAACTCCAACTCGTGGCGAAAGTCGAGGCGATCGAATTTCGCATCGGTGTTCTTGTCGGTCTTCCACGTCACCCATTGCTCGAACTCCACGGCACCTTTGGGCTGAGTGTTGGCTTCATAGACGTAGGTGAAGCGGCGCTCACCGGCATGGGTGGCCGTACAGATCAAGCCGGTGGTGGCACAGGTGGCAAGAATGAGGCCGCAGAGCCCCGTTATGCGGCTCTGAAGCGGTCTCAGGGGGTGAAAAACGAGCTTTTTAAGGGAGACGAGGCAAGTCGTTGCCTGATGAGTGAGCATGGTGGCTATCCTGCAATTGAGACTCAGTAGCAATATCGTCCGGGAGTATAGCGAGCCGCCAGCGATTTTCAAGCTATAAGCAGATAAAATTATCTTTATTTCTTTATGGCGTTTTCGAGATGCTCTGAAGGTGGTAGGTGGTAGGTGGTAGGTGGTAGGTGGAAGGTGGAAGGTGGCAGGTGGCATGTGGCATGTGTCAGGTGCGGGTGGCAGTCGAAGATCCGTCGGAGGTGAAGTGGCGCACCATGAACAGCGGCTTCGGGCGAGTCATTTGCGGCGCGGTATAATGCGGGGCTCAAACTTTTTCACCGCAAATCCCCCATCCCGAACCCACGGAGCAACGAGAACGATGGCTGACAAGATCACCATGAACGATGCCGGGCTGAATGTCCCCACCAACCCCACCATCCCATTCATCGAAGGTGACGGCACCGGCCCCGACATCTGGGCCGCCGCGGTCCGCGTCTTCGATTCATCGGTCGAGAAAGCCTACGACGGCGCGCGATCGATCGAGTGGATGGAAGTCCTCGCCGGTGAAAAAGCCTTCAACCAGACCGGCTCCTGGCTCCCCGATGAAACCGTCCAGGCGTTCCGGGATTATCTCATAGGCATCAAGGGCCCGCTCACCACCCCCATCGGGGGCGGCATCCGCAGCCTCAACGTCGCCCTCCGCCAGATGCTCGATCTCTACGTCTGCCAGCGACCCATCCGCTACTTCAAAGGCGTGCCCTCCCCGGTCAAGAAACCCGAGGATGTGGACATGGTCATCTTCCGCGAGAACACCGAGGACATTTACTGCGGCGTGGAATGGGAGGCCGGCTCCGACGACGCGAAAAAAGTCATCGCCTTCCTGCAGAACGAGATGGGCGTCACCAATATCCGCTTCCCCGACACCAGCGGCATCGGCATCAAGCCCATCAGCCGCGAGGGCACCGAGCGACTGGTGCGGGCCGCGATCGACTTCGCCCTGACCAACAATCGGCGCAGCGTGACCCTGGTCCACAAGGGCAACATCATGAAGTACACGGAAGGCGGGTTCCGCGACTGGGGCTTCGCCCTCGCGGCCCGGGAGTTCCGCAATGAAACCGTCTCGGAGCGCGAGAGCTGGATCTTCGGCAACCGCGAATCTAGCCCCGACATCTCCATCGAGGACAACGCCCGCCAGGTCGAGCCGGGCTACGGCATGATGACCCCGGATCAGCAGGCTGCGGTTCGCACCGAGGTTGAAACCGCCATGAAACTCTGGTCCACGCACGGCGAAGGCAAGTGGAAGACCAAGCTGATGATCAGGGACACCATTGCCGACATCACCCTCCAGCAGGTGATGACCCGGGCCAAAAGCTTTGACGTGGTGGCGACGATGAACCTCAACGGCGATTATCTTTCCGACGCCCTCGCCGCCCAGGTGGGCGGCATCGGCATCGCCCCCGGCGCGAACATCAACTACGACACCGGCCACGCGATCTTCGAGGCCACGCACGGCACGGCCCCCAAGTACGCCGGCCAGGACAAGGTCAACCCCGGCAGCCTGATCCTCTCCGGCGAGATGATGCTCAGGTACATGGGCTGGACCGAAGCCGCAGACCTCATCATCGCCGGCATCATGGGCGCAATCGACGCGAAAACCGTGACCTACGACTTCGAGCGGCTGATGGACGGCGCAACCCTCGTGAAATGCTCCGGCTTCGCGGATGCGATTATTGAGCATATGGGGGTGCCGGTGGCGGCTGGGGTGTGAATACGGTATACTGCTAGAAACAAATTATGTTGTCTTCAATTGAGATAGAGTGGTTCAAGGCATTTTCACACATAAAGGTGGATAGGCTCTCTCCCCTAACGGTGATT
>JADFSH010000194.1 GCA_022560875.1 Planctomycetota bacterium
CATCTGAAAGGCGACCGTGGTGCCGCGACACAAGGCCTCGCCCCAGTAGGCGTTGCCCTTGTAACCTTCCTTCTTCGCATTCTGGATATGCCCGCTGAAAGAACCTTCCTTGAATATGATCAGCTTCTTGACGCTGGATCCCTTGATGATGAGTACGAACTTGCGGTCCTTACCCTTCTTCACCTGATCGAGGAGTTTCTTAGAATTTTCGTCGATTCCGGCCATGATCTTGTTCCTCTCATGGGGGTTCCAGTTCGTCCGGTCGGACGCCGGTCTATTCGCATAGTGTATCGTGCCAGAGTCCCGCGAAGATTGCAAAAACTCAATTCACGGCTCAGGTGCAGAACGCTCCAGCCCGTATGAGCCGGGCGATCGCGGCAATATCCGGGGCGGGGGGGCGGTCCTCGGTGAGTCTGGGTACGACACTGCGCACGGTTTTGTAGGCCGCTTCGACTCCCGCGCCACTCTTGAGCGGTCGCTGGTATTCCATCGCCTCGGCCATCACCAGCAGTTCTATGGCGATGACGTTAATGGCAAGATCGACGGCCTGCCGAGCCTGGTGCGCCGAGGTCACCCCGAACGAATTGTAATCCTCCATACCCGCGGAGGTCGGGATGTTCGCCACGCTCGCGGGCGTGGCGAGGGTCTGGATCTCGTTGCACAACGCCGCGGCGGTGTATTGGGTGATCATCAGTCCGCTGTGCAAACCCGGTTGCGGGCTGAGATTCAGATTCACCGGGTTCTCACTGTCGCTGGCCTTGAGCAGCCAATACACTCTGCGCTCGGCGATCCCCGCGATGTGGGAGAGGGCGATGGACAACGTATCCAGTGCGATGGCGAGCGGCATGCCGTGAAAATTACCTCCGGAAATAATCTCGTTCGTTTCGGGAAAGACGAGCGGGTTGTCCGTTACCGCTCCGAGTTCACGTTCAAAGACCGTGCGCACATAATCGATCGCATCGCGCGTCGCCCCTAGGACTTGAGGTGTGGCCCGCAGGCAATAAGGGTCCTGCACCCGCGGATCATCCTCCCGATGATCCTGAATGATCTGCGATCCGTCGAGCAGCGTTTTCAGTCGCGCTGCAATGAAACACTGCCCCGATTGGTTACGCGCGACATGCAGTTTTTCATCGAACGGCGCATCCGATCCTCGACAGGCATCGACTGCCATCGCCGCCGAGACAATCGCTGTTTCTGACAACCGACCAACATCGCAAAGAGTCAGCGTTCCTATAGCGCTCATGAGATGCGTGCCGTTGATGAGGGCCAGCCCTTCCTTGGCCTCCAGCGTGATGGGGGCAAGGCCTTTCTTCGTGAGGGCCTCAACCCCGGACCGCACCTGCCCGTCAACCCTGGCCTGTCCTTCCCCGATCAGAACCAGACCCGCATGGGCCAGCGGGGCGAGATCGCCGGAGGCTCCGACCGATCCCCGTGATGGAACCTGAGGGGTAATGCCATGATTCAGCATCTCGACGATGAGTTGGACAACTTCTCTTCGCACCCCCGATCGGCCCCGACCCAGGCTTGCGGCGAGAATCAGCAGCATGGCCCGGACAATCTCATCCGGCAGCATCTCGCCGACCCCCGCCGCGTGGGACCGGATCAGATTGCGCTGAACCGACCGCAGATCCTCGCCCTCGATGCGATTGCGGGAAAGGGATCCGAATCCGGTGTTGATGCCGTAAACCGCTTTCGTACCTTCAGAATGCGTTTCGACGACGACGCGGGCCTGCTGAATATTCTCCAATGCTTGCGTGCCGATGGTCACCCGGAGTCCATCGCGCGCCACGGCCTCAATCTGGGCGAAGTTGAGCGGTTGGCCATCAAGTTGAAGCGCATCGTCAGCCATGAACCGGACACGATACCGCAAACCCTGTGGCCGTGGACCACCCTGTGCCGATATCATGTCGAACCCCCCTCCGGAAGTATTCCGGAAGGACCATGGAACTACACCGGGTCTACCATACGTTCCATTCAGATTGAAAATCCGCAAGGCATCATCTCAAGGAGTCTGACCCACAACATGCTGCAAGTCGCGAAACATTGGACGGTGTTGCTTTTGGGCATGACGGCGACCGGCCTGTCGTGCGCCGCGGTGGCCCCGTTTGCTGTCTCACCGCGAGGTGCGGTTGGCCCGACGATCTTTCAGGCCGAATCACCCATCACCGCCACGATCGCCATGATCGCTGCGCTGGGGGCGGCCTTTGCGGTTTCTGTTCTCGTCGGACGTATCATTAATACTGCAGTGGGGTTATTTGTCCTGGGCTGGGGTATCGGCGTTCTGGCCATGCGTACGGAGACGATTCAGGAAATCGCGATGGCCGGCGAACCCAGTCTGTGGTTGCTTGCCGGGGAGACATTTTTCTGGGCGGTCTGCCTTCTGGTGATGACTGTTTTGATGTTCCGGTTTTCCGGTTCGCTTCAAGACATCGTGCCGAAGGAATTTGAACGCGCGCCTCATCCCCTGAAGAGCCGCGACGCTCTCAAGTCGGCGATCTTCGGTATGGTCGTTCTCCCGATTGTGGCCGTGATGGCCCAGACCCCGATGAAGGGGCAAGTGCTTATGGCGATCTTTCTCGGCTCGATGCTGGCGGGACTGTTCGGGCGTCTTTCAACGCCGCACGTCCAGCCGGTGCTCCTGTTCGCAACACCCTGTCTGTTCGGCGTGGTCGGTCAGATCTGGGGTCTCATGCAAATGAAACTTTCGATATCGGAATCGTTCGTACTGCACACCATTCCGGCCCTGAGCTTTCCCCTGCCCATCGACTATGCGGCGGGATCGCTCATGGGGGTCGCATTCGGGTTGGGCTGGGCCAAATCGTTTCTTCATCACGAGGATGATGAGGAAGAACATGCCGGAGTTGCGACCACGTAGCGATCCGCGTCGGTCGGCATTTGCCGTGGACGGCTTGTATTGTCAGGCCATGACACCCGAACTACCATCCACCGCTTCCGTACGGCTCCCCCCAGCTCCCGTCGTGCTGGACATTGATCAGCATCTCATGCGAGGCACCTATTGGCCAGACTCCATGAATATCAGGGTAAAGCGCTCCTCGGTGAGCATGGCATTCCCGTCCCCCGGGGCCGGGCTGTATCCAGTGCTGCTGCCGCGCGGGAGTTTGCCGCGAATCTCGGCGTCCCCGTCGTCCTGAAGGCCCAGGCGTGGGTCACGGGGCGCAAGGCGAAGGGGGGTGTCGTCTTCGCCGACGATCCTGAGCAGGCCGCTGTCCATGCCGAAAAGCTCCTGTCGATGTCATTCGGAAATTTTCCCGTCACCGAAGTGCTGGTCGAGGAAACCATCGATATCAGGGATGAACTTTTCGTCTCCCTCTCCATTGACGATGCGGCCCAGGCACCCGTGCTGCTGCTGGATTGTCAGGGCGGATCGGGGATCGAGGACCGGGCCTCGTCCGTGGCCCGCCTGCCGGTGGATGTCACCGAGGGTCTTGCCCCGGAATTGATTCAACAAGAGCTATCAAAGTCTTCCATTGATGAGAGTTTTCACGAAGCGATCGTCGAGGCGATCGTGAAAATGGTTGATCTGGCAAAGCAGTTTGAAGCGCGCTCTCTGGAGATCAACCCACTCGTAACGACATCAGATGGCCGGGTCATGGCGGCGGATTGCCGCATCGCCATTGATGACTATGCGGTGTTCAGGCAGGAAAGCCTCGGCATCGAGATCGCCCGTGAGCTTGATCATCCCCCCTCCGAACTGGAACGCATCGCCTACACCATCGAGCAGGCCGATCATCGCGGCACGTTTTACTTCGCGCAGCTTCCCACCCCCGGAAATGCCCACCCTCTGACGAGCCGCGACCGTAAGGGAGCGATGGGGGTCAGCGATCAGCCATCAGCGGTCAGCGATCAGCCGGGCGCGGGCGGGGCCGCCACGGGCGACCCCTCGGTGCCTCAATGCCTTGATGCCTCGATGCCTTCCCGAGGCCTCATCGGCTTCCACGGGGCCGGCGGCGGGGGATCGATGATGTCGATGGACGCGGTGACCAACGCAGGCTTTACATTGGCGAACTTCTGCGACACTTCGGGCAACCCTTCGGCGGCCAAGGTCTATCGCGCCGCCCGCGTGATCCTCGCCCAGCCGGGCCTCGTCGGATATTTCGGCTCGGGCAGCGGGGTGGCGAGCCAGGAGCAGTTCTGGTCCGCCTATGGATTGGCGAAGGCGTTCATAGAAATGAACATGGCGATTCCGGTGGTCATACGGCTGGGGGGCAACAGCGAGGACCGGGCGGTGGACATCCTCGAAGACGCCTGCCGGGGCCTGCCCGCGAAAGTCGAGGGCTTCAAGAAGGACGACACCCCGGCGTTCTGCGCCGAGCGGTTTTCCGCGTTGGTGAATGAATCGGGCGCGAAGCCCGTGACCATGAAACGATCGATACCCGGCTATGTCGGAAGCGAGAATGTCTACACCTTCGACATCGAGGGAGGCCAAGTCTGGATCGATCACGATGCGTGCAATGCACGCATCTCGAATTTCATCATCCAGCGATGCGATGGCCTGCTGGCCTTGAACGATTCCGGCAAGCCGGTCCTCGCGGTCTCTACCGATGAGATCGCAAATCGGGATTCCGAACTGATCGCCCTGGAAATCGAATGTTATCGCGAAGGCAAGCCCGTCCTGTTCGTGGATCTGGGGATTGAGGGGCTGGATGAGTGAAACCAGAGCCGTTCCGTAGTATTTGTTCGTGACGATTCCGGGAGCGATGGCCGGGATTTGAACGGGGCGGCACGGTGAATTGAATCACTGCCTGGGGTACGATATAGTATTCAGTACTCCCG
>JADFSH010000195.1 GCA_022560875.1 Planctomycetota bacterium
GATAACCTGCTTGGTGTCCATACCGGGCTTGATGATCTTCAGGGCGACCCGTCGAGACACGGGATGCCGCTGCTCGGCCAGGTACACTGTGCCGAACCCGCCCTCGCCGATGGACTGAAGGATTTTGTAGGGACCGATCATCGAGCCGATGGTGGCGTCCTGCACCTTTTGAACGGTTGCCTCGGAGGCGGGGGAAGGTGTTTGCTCGGAAGGCGTGGACATGAGGGTAGATACCTATTACTGGCCAGGTCCGCTTCAAGTACCCATGCAATACTGGACAATCAGAAGAATAGAATGATACCATAGTGGTTGTCGATTACTGAAACACACCTGCAATATGAGGCTGAAATTCATGTGTAAGAGCCACACCCTTGCCGCACTTTTGTTGTCTTCATGGCTGTGTCTGCCCGCCCCAGCAGGGACCGAGCGTGATGGCCGGGACTGGCCTCAATGGCGGGGGCCGGATCGCGACGGTACATCATCGGAGATTGATTGGAGCGCGACGGGTTCCAGCGAACCCCTTTGGCGGAAGCAGCTTGGCTTCGGACATTCATCATTCTCCATCAGTGATGGCCGCCTGTTCACGCTGGGTTACGATCTTGAGGCCAAGGTCGATGTGGTGTACTGCCTTGATCCCACCACCGGCGAGGAAATCTGGTCCCATCGCTACGCTTCTGAATATTGGGACGACTCCCACGACGGGGGAACCCTCACCACCCCCGCCGTCGATGGCGATGTCGTTTACACCTCCAACCGGGAAGGCAAGCTGTTTTGCTTTGACGTCGCGACGGGCAAAATCCGCTGGTCTCGTGATCTGCGGGCCGAACTGGAAATCGAACCTCCGACCTGGGGCTTCTCCGCCTCGCCCCTCCTCATCGGCGATGTGATCTACATGAACCTGGGCCGGGTGGCGGCGATCAACAAGACCACCGGCGAAGACCTCTGGATCACCGACAAGAACTACGGCAACGCCTATTCCACCCCCGCCGCGTTCGAGCATGAGGGCAAGGCGTTCCTGGCGGTGCTATGCGGCAGCGGGCTGGTGGTCATCAACCAGACGACGGGCGAGGAAATTGCCTTCCACGGCTGGTCGAAGACGCCGGAGATTTTTCCCATGACGCCACTGGTGATGGGCGATCGCATCTTCATCTCCGCCGGGTACACCCGGGGCTGCTCGATGCTGCGTCTGGCCGGGAATGAGCTTGAATTGCTGTGGGAAAGCAAGGTCATGCGCAACAAGATGACCGGCAGCGTGCTGTGGATGGACCACCTGTACGGCTTCGACGAATCGATCCTCAAGTGCATCGACCTGGACGGCAAGGAGCAATGGCGCAAACGCGGGCTGGGGGCGGGGTCGTTGATCCTGGCCGGGGGGCGACTGGTGATCGTCGATGCCAAGGGGGAAGTGGTGATCGTCGAGGCGACGCCGGAAAAGTACACCGAGCTGTCGCGACAGAAATTCCTCACCGGAGGCGGCAGCTTCTGGACCCTGCCGGTCCTGAGTCACGGCCTGATTTATTGTCGCAGCGGCAAGGGCGAGATGGCGTGTCTGGATTTTCGCACCGGCGCGACCCTCGCCGATACTACCCTGCCGCGATCCGCCGATAGCCTGCCCTCTCCCCGGGAACTCTTCGCCCGTCATCTCGAAGCCAGCGGCGGAATTGACGCCCTGAAACGCATTACCTCAGTGCATTTCTACGGCAGCAGCGATGCGCTATTTGAAACTGTCCAGTCCGGGACGTCTGAAATCATCTGGGATGTCGCCGCAGGTTTTTCCTGGACCACCGAATCGGGCTTTCAATACGCCCATCATGACAACAAGGGGTGGATAACCGTAGCGGGATCTGCTCCGCATATCCTGAAGCCTCAATCGCTGGAGCCGGTTCTCGAAGTGGGAAATATTCACCGTTTCATTGATTCAGTTGACCAGTATCAATCTTTGCGAAGGGTGCAGGTCACATCATTCGACAACCGTGAGTGCTACAAGCTGGAAATCACGGGCGAGGACGATCACGAGCGGACCCTGTATTTCGATGTCCAGTCCGGTCTTTTCGCCGGAGAGGAAAGTGAGAGCGAGCCGATGCTGGTCCTCGCCGATTACCGGGACGTTGACGGCGTCATGCTGCCCATGACCTGGTCATACTACGATCCGGACATGGGGGCGATGCTGGTGGCGAAGTTTGATCGGGTGGAGTTGAATGAGACGATCGATGCGACGGCCTTCGAGCCGCCCCCGCTGGTGAAACTCCTGGCCCGCAGCCCGAACGAGCTTAAAGTCGCCAACAAACTCCTGCTTCAGACCTACGGGTCGATGCTCGGTGAATGGAAGATCGTCGAAGGACAGACGTCCGATGTGAACATGATCCTCGGCGTCGCCGACGGGTTCCTGACCTTCAAGTGGCCGGAGCGCGATCGCAGCTATCTTCATGAGCCTGATGATGATGATCGTTTCGGGCTGGTTGGGGTGGACTACGTCAAGCTTCATCCGACTCGCGATGAATCCGGTCGTATCATCGAGTTTCGATTGTTCGCCGGAGGGGACCAGATCGCCCGGCTCGAAAAGGCAACTGACGAATAGCGTCCGGAAAACATCCAATTGCTCAGGGCATCCTCACCCAGCGGGACAGGTTATCGGTATCTGATAATTTGCTCGTTGCGGTGACGCAATTCCAGTAAAATGCCAGTCCGTCCTGGGAAGCGGGAATCGTTGCCTCTTTCCACTGATTAACCAGTTTCGGGGACCATGAGGAGGGTGTCATGCGTCCTGCGTCTTCACTGATGTTGCCCGGCTTGATCGTCATTGCTCTGACCGGCTTCCCGCTCCAGGCAAGCATTATCAACGTCCCCGCCGATCAGCCCACGATTCAGGCGGCGATCAACGCCGCGGTCGATGGCGATGAGATCATCGTGGCCCCCGGCCTGTACGTCGAGAACATCGTGTTCGGCGGCAAGACGATCACGGTCCGCAGTTCGGGTGGCCCGGATGTGACCACCATCATTCCGGACAGCCCCGGTTCGGGGCCATCCATGACGAGTCCTGGCTCACTTGTGCTGGACTCAGCCAATGGCCGCGTCCTGGTCGCCAACAATGGTACCTTTACGCTCTTCGATGTTGATCTCGCTACGGGTGACCGGACGATCATCTCCGACTCATCCACCGGCACCGGCCCGCTCATCGCCAACAACGAAGGTGTCGAACTGGACACCAACAGCAACCGGGCCCTGGCCATTCATCGAGTGGTGAACGCCGCCCTCTATGGAATCAACCTCACGACCGGCGACCGAACACTTATTTCGGGTGAGGGTACGACCGCGGGTAGCGGCACACAATTCTCGCAGATCGAAGCCGTGCAGTTCGACGCGGCCAACAATCGGGCTCTCATCACCGACTCGGGTCTGAATGCGGTCTTCGGGGTCAATCTCGCGACCGGGGCGCGGACCATTCTCTCCAGCCCCAGCGTCGGCACGGGGCCGAACACGCAGAGTGCGCGAGACATCGTTTACAACCCGGCCACAAATCGCGCATATGTATTCGCACATCTGTCCTTTACGTCCACTCCGGCGATCTACTCGATTGACCTCAACACTGGCAACCGCTCAATTCTCTCAGATCCCACGCATGGCACTGGTACAGACTTTCTCTTCTCCAGCGGTTTGGCTCTGAACGTAGCGGGCAACGAAGTATTCGCGATGGATTCGAACTTGCAGGCGGTCTTATCGGTTGACTTGACCACCGGCAACCGGACCATCGTTTCCCAAAATAACGTTGTTGGTGTGGGGATCAATTTCGCTTCACCCACAGACATCGAATATGACGCCGCGAATAATCGCGTCCTGGTCGTCGATCTGAATCTCGATGCCCTGATCGGCGTCGATCTTGCCACCGGCGATCGAACCGTGATCTCACGGGTGGTGAACACGCAGACAATCATTATTGCACAGGGCGAAGCGGCTGGAACCACATTGCAGGGATTCACCATCTCCGGGGCCCAGATCAATGGGGCGCTTCGCATCGGCAATGCCAGCCAGCCCACCATCCGCGACTGCGTGTTCGATGACAATCATGCCAACCAGAACGGCGGAGCCATCTCAACCTTCAATGGTGGCAACGTGACCATCCTCGACTGCAAATTCACCAACAACACGGCGGACAACACCGGGGGCGCCATCTCGGTCGGAATCAGCACGGTCACTGTCGAACGATGTCTCTTCGCGGGCAACAGCGCCCCATACGGCGGGGCATTCTATAATTCATCGATCGCGAGTCTCACGAACTGCATACTGACCGGCAACGAAGGGTCCACCTTCGGCGGCGGCATCTATATGGATAGCCCAACCAGCCAGACGACCATTGTGAACTGCACCATCGTCGGCAACCCGGTCGGCAGCGGCGTATTCGACGCAGCAAGTTCCACCGGCAGTACGATCACGAACAGCATCATCCGGGGCAATGCCCCGACGCAGATCTCCGTCAACGCGGTGGTGGTCGAGCACAGCAATGTTCAGGGCGGCGTCGCCGGCATCGGCAACATTGACCTTCCCTCGCTGTTTACTGATGCCGACGGTCCGGACAACATCGCCGGCACCGTGGATGATGACTTCAGCCTGCTCGCCGGTTCTCCCGACATCGATGCGGGCGACAATGATGCCGTTGACTTCTGCGCCCTCGACCTGGCCGGCAACGACCGTCGCGTCGATGACCCCGCAACCACCGACACCGGCAGCGGATTCGGGACTCCCGTCGATATGGGAGCCTACGAGTTTGGCAGCAGCTTCTTCGACTGCA
>JADFSH010000051.1 GCA_022560875.1 Planctomycetota bacterium
ATGCCCACCGTGGCCCCGGAGCGGTTGGCGACGAGGCGGCCCGTCGATTCGTTGACCCTCCAATGATCCGGTCGCCCCTGCGACTGGGGCAGGTCCTGCGTTTTCACCATGCCTTCGACGAGATATCGCTCGATGGAGACAAACACGCCCCCGCCGATGACGCCCGTGACCACCCCCGGAAACTCATCGCCGAGGTGATGCTCCTTGAGGAACTGCATGACGAGAAAATCCCGCAGTTCGCGTTCGGCGGCGGTGGCTTCCACCTCGGTCTCGCTGCAATGATGGCCCAGAGAAATGAGCTTGCCCTCATCCGGCACTCGGGGATCATCGACCAGCCTGAGGGTCAGTTCGTGCCGCTTCTTGCCGCCGGGATTGTTGCGACCGTTGTCCGTGGCATCGAGATACGCTTCGATGGCGCGGTGCAGGGTCAGGTCGGGATAGCGCCGAATCGGGCTGGTGAAGTGCGCGTAATGTTCGGAACCGAGGGCGTAATGCCCGATCGACGCGGGACTGTAGGTCGCCTTGGTCAGGGTGCGGAGGACGGCAAAGTGAATCGCTCTCGATGCGGGGGTGTCTTTCGTGGCCTCCAGCAACCTCTGAAGATCATGACGCGTCGGCTCGTCGGGCAGGTTGTAATGAGCGACCATCGCATACATCCGCAGTTCGGTCATGTCGCCGTGCGCGGGATCGGGATGGATACGCCGCAGGATGGGAATGTTCAGATCATCGAACAATCTCGCGAGCGCTTCGTTCGCCTCGACCATGAACATCTCGATGATCTTGTGGGTGTAGGCGTCATCCTCGGGAACGGCGTCGATGACATGCCCGTCATCGTCAAAGACCAACACGACCTCGGGGAGATTGAGCACGATCATGCCGTCCCGCAGGCGTCTTTTTTCGAGAATCTTCGCGAGCTGGTAGCTCCGCTTCAGGGCGTCGATGAGTTCGTCGGTATAGACTGGTTCGGTCTTGGCCTGCTTGCGGGCTTCCTTTTTATCGCCGTCGATCAGGGCCTGGGCCTCGAGATAGGTCAGACGCTTGGCCGAGGATATGACGGAGCGACAGGCGCGCTGGCCGATCACCTGGCCCTTTTTATCAAAGGAAATAAACGCCGACTTGGTGAAACGCGGCACGCCTTCCTGCAACGAGCACACGCCATTGGAGAGAACCTCCGGGAGCATGGGAATGACGAGCCGGGGCAGATAGACGCTGTTGCCGCGCTCCTCGCTCTCGACATCGAGAGGGCTGCCCGGAGGAATAAAATATGCGACGTCGGCGATATGAACTCCGAGCGTCCATTCCTCCAATTCCTCGTCATAGTCGATCGAGATGGCATCATCGAAATCGCGGGCATCCGGGGGGTCGATCGTAAAGATGAAATTCTCGGTGAGATCCTCACGCTCCGGCCAGGGGCCGGTTGCCTCGTCCTCAAAGTTCCGTGAAACCACGCGGGCCTGCTGAACGGCTTCATCGGGGAAATCCGTACGCAGGCCGTGGGCGACAATGACCGCCTGGGTCTCCACATCCGGCCTGCCCGCCTCGCCCAGCACCTCGGTGATCACCCCTTCGGCAACATAGTCATCTTCGGGATAATGAAGCAACTCGATGACGACCTTGTCGCCGTGCTTTGCGTTTTTGGCGTGGGGATCGCGGATGACCACTTTTTCGTAGAGCGACTTGCCATCCGGCTCGACGTACCAGTTGCGGCCCTGCTTGATGAGCGTGCCGACGAAGTGATCGCGGCCGCGTTCGATGACCTCGATGATCTTTCCGGTGAAGGGACTGCGCCCCGGCTTGGCCTTGGCCCGCCAGGCTTGACGGACCACCCTCGCCCGCACCCGATCGCCGGAAATGGCATCGCGGGTCGAGCCGCGCGGCACAAACAGATCACCCTCGCGATAGGGTTGATCGGTAACGACAAACCCGAACCCGCGCGGATTGAGGCGGAGTATGCCGGTGACTTCATCGTCGAAACTGGGAAGCCTGACCAGATCATCGATGACGGTGATGCAGCCTTCTTTCACAAGCTCCGCGATGGTTGAATTGAACTCACCCCGGTCATCATGATTGACCCGCATGTCGCGGGCGATCGCCTTCGGCAGGGATGGCCGATAGTTTGAATGGGAAAGATGTTCGAGAATACGGTGACGGAAACGCAGGGACACTGGGTCTTCCTTATTAATTGAATTGTTGATTCTGGTATATCCTACATAATGGCGACTTTGCGCTCGGCGTCATCAGTCGCTCGATCCGGTTTTTGGTTTTTTCGTGTCCGACGATGTGCTTCCGGATGACTTTTTTGTCGAGTCCGGCTTCGAGTCGCCGGTAGACTTCGATGCCTTCTTATCATCGGTCTTCTTCTCCGAAGACTTCTTCGCGTCCTCGGCGCCTTTTTTATAGGAATCACTTCGATAATCAGTCTCGTAAAATCCCCCGCCCTTGAAGATCACGCCGGACCCGGTTCCGATCAGCCGCCGAAGCTTGAGCTTGCTGCACTCGGGACACTTTTTTTTGACCGGATCGGTCATCTGCTGAAACAGCTCGAAGGCGTGTCCGCAGGCCTGACACAAATAGTCGTAGGTGGGCATAGTTAGGGAGAACTCCAAGGCGGATCATTCGTCTTCGACGGGAGCGACGGCAACCTTGGCCGGACGCAGCACCATCTCCCCCATGACATATCCGGGCTGCATGACCATAACGATGTGATTCGGCTCGATTCCTTCGGCACTCTGCCGCAGCATCGCCTCATGCCGGTTCGGGTCAAACTCCTCGCCGACCGTCGGTTCGATGATCTCCACGCCCAGCGACTGGAGTGACTTGTTGAACCCATCGCGAACGAGTTGAACGCCATTGAGAAGCTTCTCGACCGTCATGGCCTCAAGATCCTGATTGAGGGCGAGATCAAAATGATCGAGCATGGGGAGAAGCGCTTGAATCACCTTGACCATGCCGGACACGATGGCCTGCCGCTCATTCTCCATCGCGCGGCGCTGATAGTTGCTGAAGTCCGCCTGGGCTCGCTGTCGCGCGGCGATCGCCTCATCCAGCCTTGCCTGCATCTGCTCAATGTACGGCACGAGATCGGCGGGCACCTCAAGTTCGATCTCCCTGATCTCTTCGGATTCAGGATGCGTTGATTCCGGAGAATCAAGTTCCAGGATCTCTGATGCCTCTGAAGAAACCGATTCCGGGGCGACCGTTTCGGAAAGCGGCGGTTCGTTCTCCTCCGGCACATCATCCGGGATATTCGCGAACTGCTCCAGTTCATCGCTGGAGTCGCTGATATCGATTCGGTTCTCGGGATTGATCTCTTGCTCAGGCATGGGAATTTCAGTTCGGTCAATCATATGTTGAAACGTAGGCGCTTAGTAGGCGCTTACCCGCCCTTTATGGCACCCTTGAACTTATCCCAGAATGAAGGTGGCTTTTTCAACACGTCAAGTTCTTCTGATTCCGCGTACTGAGAAAGTATGGCGCGCTGCTTCTCATTGAGTTTCTTCGGCACAACCAGTTGCACAATAACCACCAAATCGCCACGTTTTTCCGAGCGCAGGTTGGGGAGACCCTGACCGTCAATCCGGAAAATCGCCCCGTGCTGGGTACCGGTAGGCACGGTCAGCACCGCGGAATTGCCGTCAATCGTCGGCACCGGCACTTTGGCTCCCAAGGCAAGTTGAGTGAACACCACCGGAAGGGCTATGAGCAGATGATCGCCATCGCGTTCAAATTGATCGTGATCGCGAATCCTCACAATCACGTGCAGATCGCCACGTATGCCTTTGCCGGAAGGACTGATCTCCTGGGCCGGGGGTTCACCCTCGCTCGAGACGCGCACCGCCTGGCCGTCATGGATGCCGGGGGGAATTTTCACCATCAAGGCCCGAGGGATGGAAACCCGGCCCTGACCGCGACATTCAGAACATTTGTCCACGATCACCTTGCCGCGTCCCCCGCAGTGCGGACAGGCGGTGACCATGCGAAACATGCCGCCGAGACCGGCCTGCTGTACCTGGCCGTTGCCGGCACAGGTTGAGCAAACGGTCGGCGCAGTTCCCGGCTTGGCCCCGCTTCCATCACACGCCTGACAGACATCCAGTCGCCTGAACTCAACATCGCGCTCGGCACCGGTCAACACCTCTTCGAGTTCAAGCTCGACTTCCGTTTCAAGATCGTATCCGCGCGGCACGCCGGTTCGTGATCGCCCGCGCGCCCCGCCTGCCGCCGTGCCCCCAAATATGTCATTGAACATCGAGAAAATGTCTTCGGCGTTCATCGAGCGGAAATCGTGACCGGGGGTGCCTCTCAGGCCCGCGTGCCCAAACCGGTCATAGTTCGTGCGACGGTTTGTGTCGGAGAGCACCTCGTAGGCCGCGGCACACTCCTTGAAATTCGTTTCCGCCTGAGCGTCATCAGGATTGCGATCGGGATGATACTTCATCGCCAACCGGCGATAGGCCCGCTTGATATCGTCGGCGGAGGCCGTTTTCTCGAGACCGAGCACATCGTAATAGTCACGGGTGGTTGGCATGAATGTCCCAGTCGCACTCATAATCCGTCGATTCAAACGCGGAGGCCGAATAATTCCGCCTCGCGCGGGGGCGCGATTAAGAACGAAGGCTGACGATTGCAGTCAGAGGCAGGATTTAACTTGCCGCACTGGAATCCTCAGCCCTCGCCCATGTCAATAATCGACGTTATGCGATGGCTTCGTCAACTGGATCCTCATCTTCTTTCAGTTCAGTCACGACCACATCGGTAGTGAGCATCAGCCCGGCGACCGAGGCGGCGTTCTGCAACGCGGTCCGCACGACAAAAGCGGGGTCGATGATGCCGGCCTTGATGAGATCCTCAAATTCTCCGGTGTCCGCATTGAAGCCGTATCCACCCTTTTTCTCTTTGATTTTCTCGACGATCACATCGCCGTCCTCGCCCGCATTGAAGGCGATCTGGCAGGCCGGTGCTTCCACGGCACGGGCGATGATGTCGTATCCGATTTTCTCATCACCTTTGGCCCTTTTCCGTGCATCGTTGATGGCGTCAATGGTTCGCAGCAGCGCGACGCCCCCGCCCGGAACGTAGCCTTCCTTGGCCGCGGCGCGGGTGGCGCTCAATGCATCATCGACGAGATCTTTTCGTTCCTTCATGGCGACCTCGGTCGGTGCGCCGACATTGATGATCGCCACGCCGCCGGTCAGCTTCGCCAGTCGTTCCTGGAGCTTTTCCTTGTCGTAGTCGCTGGTGGAACGCTCGATCTCAGCATTGATCTGACCGACCCGTGCGTCGATGTCCTTTTTCTTGCCCGCGCCCTTGATGATGGTCGTGGAGTCCTTGTTCACGATGATTTTGGATGCGGTACCAAGCTCGTTGAGTTCGATGTCCTCGAGATTGCGTCCGAGGTCTTCCGAGAAAAACGTGCCGCCGGTGAGGGTTGCGATGTCGCCGAGCATGGCTTTGCGGCGATCGCCGAAACCCGGAGCCTTGACTGCACAGATATTCAGCACCCCGCGGAGGCGGTTGATCACCAGCGCCGCGAGAGCCTCGTTCTCAATGTCTTCGGCGATGATGAACAGGGGCTTGCCGGAGGTGGCGACCTTGTTGAGCAGCGGCAGGAGATCCGCGAGGTTGGAAATCTTCTTTTCATGAATGAGGATGGCCGCATTCTCGACAATACACTCTGATTTCTTCGGATCGGTCATGAAGTAGGGGCTGAGGTAACCCTTATCGAACGCCATGCCCTCGACATACTCAAGGGTCGTCTCGGCGGTTTTGCCTTCCTCGACCTCGACGACGCCCTCGGCTCCGACCTGGCTGATGGCTTCGGCGATAAGTTCGCCGATCTCCACATCGTGATTCGCAGACACAGTGGCGACTTTCCGGTAATCGTCCTTGCCCTTGCATTTTGAGGCCATGTCATCGATGGCATCGCAGGCAACCTGGGCCGCATCGTTGATGCCGCGCTGCACGATGACCGGGTTGACTCCGCTGGTGACGTAGCGGAGGCCGCCGGTGTAGATGGCGTGGGCGAGCACGGTGGCGCAGGTTGTGCCGTCGCCGGCAACATCCGCCGTTTTCTTGGCGACCTGGTTGATCATCTTCGCGCCTATGTTCTCGAAGGCTTGGGGCAGATCGATTTCCTTGGCCACGGACACGCCGTCCTTCGTAATCACGGGTGCGCCGAAGGATCTCTGAATGGCGACATGACGCCCGGTCGGCCCCATGGTGATGCCGACCGCCCTGACGATCTGGTCCACGCCGTTCTTGAACTCAACATGAGCGGCGGTATCAAATTTCATCTGTTTCGTGGACATGTTTTTTCCTCAGCAGCAAACCGCTGCCTAATGCCTATTTTCCAGCGCCTTCCTCTGTCTTTTGTTACATCATCCGGTGATCAGGCCGAGCAGTTCACTCTCGCGCATGATGATGTGAGGCACTTTCTTGATTTCGATTTCGGTGCCGGCGTACTTGCCGAACACGACGGTGTCGCCCTTCTTGACGGCAGGCTTGGCGCGCTTGCCATTATCGAGCAGCTTGCCGGGGCCGGTGGCGACGATCTTGCCCTGCATGGGCTTCTCCTTGGCCGACTCGGGCAGGAAGATGCCGGATGCGGTTTTGGTTTCGGCTTCAAGGGGCTTGATCAGAATTCGATCTTCTAGGGGTTTGACGGACATGTGTATTTCTCCGTTTGGGAAGCATTCAGTTTCAAGGTTGGTTCGTAAATGTAAATCCTTGGAGGTTTTTCTGGGATCTTACAGAGCACTTGTGGTTTAGAAACCCATGCCGCCCATGCCGGGCATGCCGCCGCCCATGCCTCCCATGCCGCCCATGGGATCCATGCCGGGGCCGCCGCCGGGCGCGGACTCTTCGCTCTTGGGGGCTTCGGTGATGATGCAGTCGGTGGTGAGCAGCAGACCGGCCACGGATGCGGCGTTCTGCAGGGCGATGCGCTCAACCTTGACCGGGGTGATGATGCCGTCTTTCATGAGATCGGTGTACTCGAGGGTCAGGGCGTTGAAACCGTTGGAACCTTTCATCTCCCTGACCTTGGCGACGATCACGCTTCCCTTTTCGCCGGCGTTGTTGGCAATGATGCGCAAGGGAACGGTCAGGGCCTCCCCGACAATGTCCACTCCGAATTTCTCATCACCCTTGACGCTTTTGCGGGTCTTTTCGAGGGCGTCAATCGCCCGGATGTAAGCCACGCCGCCGCCGGGAACAATTCCTTCCTCGATCGCGGCCCGGGTTGCGTGCAGGGCATCCTCCACGCGGGCCTTCTTTTCCTTGAGTTCGGCTTCGCTACCCGCCCCGACGTTGATCTGGGCCACGCCCCCGATGAGCTTGGCCAGACGCTCCTGAAGCTTCTCTCGATCGTAGTCGGAGTCGGTGTTCTCTATTTCGCGACGAATGAGCTCGATACGCTCCTTGATGGCCTTGGAGGTGCCGGCCCCTTCGATGATGATGCAGTTGTCGGAAGTGATCTCGATTTTTTTCGCCTGGCCGAGCTGGCTGATGGAAATGTTGTCCAATTCGATGCCGAGATCCTTCATGATCGCTTCCGCCCCGGTCAGGGCCGCAATGTCCTGGAGCATGGCCTTGCGTCGATCGCCATATCCCGGGGCCTTGACCGCCGCCACCTGCAGCACGCCGCGAAGCTTGTTGATGACCAGGGTGCTCAGGGCTTCGCCGGTGATGTCCTCGGCAATGATGAGCAGCGGCTTCTTGCTGCCCATCACCTTTTCCAGAAGCGGCACGAGTTTCTGGGCGGACTCGATTTTTTCCTCGCAGATCAGGATCAGCGGCTTGCTGAGTTCAACCTTCATGTCATCCGCATTGGTGACAAAGTTGGGGCTGAGAAAGCCGCGATCAAACTGCATGCCCTCAACGACATCGACGTAGGTTTCAAGACCCTTGGCCTCCTCGACGGTGATGACCCCGTCTTTGCCTACATCTTTGAACGCATCGGCCATGATTTTTCCGATGGCGGTGTCGTTGTTCGCTGAAATGCTCGCGACGGCGGCAATGCCTCCGGGGATATTCGCGACAGGCCTGGACATCGATTCAATCTCAGCGACCACGCTCGCGACGCCCTTGTGCATGCCACGCACGAGGGCATTGGCATCCACTCCTGACGCGACACGTCGGAGACCGGATTTGAAGATTGCTTCGGCAAGGATGGTGGCGGTGGTGGTGCCGTCACCGGCATTGTCGGATGTTTTCGACGCCGCCTCTTTGACGAGCTGCGCGCCCATGTTTTCGACCTTGTTCCGAAGTTCGATTTCCTCGGCGACGGTCACGCCGTCCTTGGTGACGGTGGGTCCGCCCCAGGACTTGTCGAGCACCGCATTCCGGCCGCGCGGACCAAGTGTGGACTTGACGGCAGCAGCAAGTTTCTCAACACCGGCCAGCAGCGATTTCCGGGCATCGGTGTCAAAGACTATTTCCTTTACGGCCATTGATAGATCTCCTCAGCGTTCACTATCGTTTGAAGTCAGACATTATGAGCCTGTCATTACCGTAGACAGGCCGCTCGGGCGCGGATCGCCCTCCAGTTGCCTTACCACTTCAAAGCCCGCGCCAAAGACCAACCGGAGCTATAACGCCGTAAGTTATTGAAATAAAAGAACTAACGAAGAACTATGCTCCGCCTGATGCTCGCCTGAGGCTGTCAGGCCACATCCTCTGACCCCAGATCCTGCCAAGCTGGCAGACAGCTCGGCCATTTTCAGGATGGCATCTCCTCCATCCCCTCATCCGTCGGCATGGACTCGCCCAGGAGATCCTTCAGCGTCCGGGACGGTCGAATGATGGCACTTCGAATCCACCACGCATTCATCAAGAGATAGATCAGGCCCAGGTAGAGCATGGAAGCGCTGATCCAGGTAATGACCGTTCCTATCGTCCCCAGATCACCGGCCGGGGGCGTTTGACCGCTCGCCCAGGATTGCAGGAGAGATCCCGAGGCGATACCCACCACCGCCGCAATCATCGCCCCCAGACCCTGACGCCCCCCGTGGGCATGTCGGTACGACCGACTGTGCTCACCGATCATGGTGAACACCCCGCGCAGACCCCAGAAAAACACGACGCACAGAGCCAAAATAATGATTCTCTGAAGATCGATCCAAGCTGCCCCTCTGAACAGACGATCCGGCAGCATGATGGTCAGCGCACTGCCGGTCAGTCCAATCGCCAGAAAGCAGATATCCAGCCAGGTACTGGGGGAAGCCTCTCGCGCTTGGGAGGGATGCAACTTCCAGATCGGCCAGAGCCCGATGAGGGCCAGAATGCCTGCCGCAATTGGGATGAGAGAAGTCGCCAGAAATCGCAGACGGTTCGGTCCCAGAAGTTGCCATGCCTTGAGTTGTTCGATCAGCGATGGAGCCAACAGAAGAGACGCGAGGGCAATGACACATACAAGAAGCATGAAAATCCCGTTCCCCACCCCACGCGGATCATGCAAGCGGGGAAGACGGCTTACTTCGGGATCGAACTCCCGGATAATCGTCTGCCAGGTTTCGAGTCCGCACTCGGGACATTTTCCCCCGACCACCAGCGTCCGCAGGTTGTAGCCGCATTGGCGGCATTTCAGTTCCTGCACGACTACCGCCCGAGAGAGGGATTTCGGCAGGACCGGACTATCGAGTCTGGCAGGTTCCATAGATGCCTCCGCGGCTTCCCGCTCCGCAGAGCCTTCTATAGTAACCGGAATAGGAAAGCACCTCAGCCACGTTGAGATTGTTATACTCCCACACCCTGTCACTTCGTAAGCACCATTCATTGCCCGGTCCCTACCGTCCCAGGGATTCGCAGGGCCAGACCAGAGGTGAAAATGCAGTCAATTGATCGCCTCCGGGAGAACATCACATCGGTCTACATGGGAAACACCGCAGCGGTGGACCGTGTCATCGTCTGTCTGCTCGCCCGAGGTCACCTGCTCATTGAGGATGTGCCGGGCGTGGGCAAGACCGTTCTGGCGAATGCTTTGGCCAAGTCCATCGAGTGCAGTTTCACCCGCATTCAGTGCACGCCGGATCTCCTGCCTTCGGACATTCTGGGCGTGACCATCTACGAGCAGCATACGGGCAACTTTCAATTCAAGCCCGGACCGATCTTTCACAACATCATCCTGGCCGACGAAGTCAATCGCACCACGCCGCGCACACAGTCGGCACTGCTCGAGGCGATGAGCGAAACGTCGGTCTCCATTGATGGTCAGTCCCACGATTTGCCCCAGCCGTTCATGGTCGTGGCCACGCAGAATCCCTATGAGTTCGAGGGCACGTATTTTCTTCCCGAAAACCAGCTTGACCGTTTTCTGATGCGTATCAACCTCGGCTACCCGTCACCGGATGATGAGTCTCGCATCATTCACAAACAACCGGCCCGCACGACCCTGCGCACGCTTGAACCGGTGATGACCCTCGAAGAAGTATCGGACTTGCAGAAAAAAGTGGATGACGTGCGTATCGATGACGCGCTGGTCGATTACATCATCGCGCTGGCCGCCGCCACCCGAGAAAACGATGATCTGCAAGTGGGCATCAGCACGCGCGGCGGGTTGGCCTTGTCGGAAGCCGCCCGCGCCACTGCCGTCCTTCAGGATCGCGACTATTGCGTACCCGAAGACATCGTCTCCAATTTCCTCCAGGTCTGCTCTCACCGGGTGATATCAAAGACCTATATGCACGCCGGTGATACCGCCACCACCCGTCGCATCGTCCAACAGGTGCTCGAAACCGTCCCCAGTCCGGCCTAGATTGGCATATTTCGCCAGATTTCGCTCTCTTAAAGCTCATGTAGCAAGGCAGGATGCCGATTCGATATATCCTTGCGCAGTGGGTTATCGGCGGATAAAGTTCCTCACGCCATTTGCCTGATTCGATCATTTCTGCAGATCAGCGGACCGCGAAATGCCAAACATCACCCGCATCAAAATAAAACCATTGCCGGTGCGGCCTAACCCGACCCGCACGAAGGTGCTTCTGGTGCGCCAGCCGGCGAAAGTCGCTCGTCCCGTGGATCATGCCGACCCCATGCCCCGGCGTCTGGCCATCGGCGTCATCGTCGCATTGGGGGTGGTTCTCGCGGTGTGGCTGATGGGGTTCCTCGGCTACCGGCTGGGGTTCGCCCCGATCGTGCGGGTCCGCGATCTGCTCGCCGAACCCAGTGGTGGTCTCGCCACCGGCATCATCATGCTTATTTCCATTCCCCGGGTCATCCTCTCAGCCGGCATGTCACAAACCGTGGGGCTGATGGTCGGTTTCATTCTCATCGCCATTCCCGGCGGCGCGCTCGCCGCGGTCAAGAGCTATCCACGCGGCGGGCCGCGCATCCCCACCATCGTCAATGTTTTTTCCATCACCGGGGCGGTCGCCTCCGCGCTCAACGGCATCGTCCTGATCTGGTGGACGGTCTCGGCATATCGCAACGGGATGGTGAACGAACTTCCCTTCCAGGCTGAGAACGGCGGTCAATGGCTTGAGAATCTCGAGACGGTCAGCGGGTTCGACGTGCTGGCGGTTGTTGCCGCCTCCTGCTGGGTGGTGCTGGTGATGCGTCTGACCATTCCCGTGTGGCTCAAGGTGCTGTCGGCGAGCTTTGCGTTTTTCACGCTGGTCGTGGTCACCGTGGCCATGTCGATGAGCAACGCCACCGTCGCCCAGGTCATCACCCCGCGCTCGATATATCTGGCCGATGACGGTTCGGTCGATGCTCGCTTGCTGCTGGGCAGCACCCGCGACCACTTTGCCACCCTGCGTCAGACCGAAGGAGCGATCGTTGTCGAGCTGATCAGCCTCCCCAGCACCCTGACCGTCATCGGCACTCAATCGATTGTGGACTACCTCAACGATCATGTGCCGGATCAGCGATAGGGCGGTCAGCCGTTCACTACGCGGAACCCGGGACCATCGGCAAAGCCTCTCAGGTCCGGCGTGACAAGAGGATAAAGCCCTACGCCAAGCCTTCCGGTCTCCAAGTCGAAGATGCGCCGGGGGGGTCTTCAAGCCTTATTTCTTCATTTTCCGTATTTCTCAATGGTCTTCACCACGATGCGGTGCACGGCGAAGGAGCGGTTGATCATCACCCAGAAGGCCTCGAACACATCACTGCCCGCGGTGGCAAAGCCGATGGAGCCGAGGCCGAATATCCGCTCGCGCATGCTGCGATATATGCTGGTGTGCTGGATGTTCTTGAGTTGGGTCTCGAAGACGGCCACCCGCAAGACCCCCATTCTCCGGATGATGCGCCGGTCGGTGAGTACATAAACACGGCTGTACCATTCCAGAGCCTGCCAGGAAAGACGTATCGCCGCCAGCGCGATCCCGAAACCAAAGGCCAGCAGATCGCTCCAGTTCACCCACCCGGACAACCAGGACACCCTCGACATATAGGCCAGCATGAAGGTGATCAGGGCGATGAACACCAGCGAACCGAACGAGGCCAGCGGGATATACCAGAGGCTCGGACGCAGCAGGAGGATCACCACTTCATCCTCCTGAATGAGTTCAGCCGGAAGCAGGGTCGAAGCCTGCTCGACCGGAATTGCGGATATATCGGCATTGAGCAGGCGCGCAGCTCGATCCGCTTCGGCTTGAACATCAGACTGGGCTTTCGGGGTCATCACATCATTTCTTTCTTCAACACCGCCACATCCGGCAGATTTCGATAGTAATTATCGTAATCCAGACCATACCCCACGACGAATTCATTGGGAATGTCAAACCCGACATATTCACAACTCACTTCCTGCGCTTCAGGTATGTCCTTACGGAGCAGCACGCAAACCCGAACTGACCGGGCCCCCCGCTCCAGAAGAGCCTCGCGGAGGACCTTTATCGTTGAACCCGAGTCAAGAATGTCATCCACGATCAGGATGTGTTTTCCCGCCAGGTCGTCGGGCAATTCGCCGATGATCGCGACCCCCTGACTCGTCGTCGCCCCTCCCGGATAGCTGCTAACCATCACCGGGCTGATACGCACTTTTTTGGGAATCTGACGCATAAGGTCGGCAACAAAGATAATGCTGCCGGTGAGAACGGGGATCATGACAAATTCATCCCCGTCGCACAGCCGGTCGAGATCGCGGCTGATTTCTTGCCCAAGTTCGGCCACGCGTCGGGCGATCTGCTGACGGGTCACCAGGATGCGATCGATGTCGTCCAGCACGTCGGCATTGTACCGGCCGGTTATCCGAACAGGCCCGCCACCTGCACCCGTTCGTAGATCATGAGCGACAGGGAGAGAATCGTGCCGAATGCCACCGCGTCGGTGATCATGATGAGAAAGATCGCCGAAGATTGTGCGGGATCGAACCCGAGTCGTTTCATAAGCAGGGGGATCGCCGACCCGAACAGGGTGCCCACGCTCATGGCGATCATGGTGCCGATCCCGGTCATGAGCCCGAGACTCCAGGTGGCGCTGGGTGAAAGTCGGGAAAGCAGGCCCACACTTACCAGGATGATCAGCCCCAGCACGAACCCACTCAATAATCCCACCATCAATTCTCGCAGCAGCAGGGGCGAAACCCGCTCCGGCCGCACTTCGTCGAGGACCAGGCCGCGCTGGGTGACCGCCAACGCCTGGTGTCCGGCATTTCCCACCACCGCCGCGATCACCGGCATCAACACCGCCAGCACGGGCACACGACTAATGAGGTCCTCGAACTTCAGGATGATGACCGCCGCGGGAATCATCATAAACAGGCTCATGAGCAACCACGGGAACCGCCCGCGAAACTTCTCGAAGACCCCCGAGTAGACCGCCTCCCGGGCCCCGGCCCCGACCGTCTTCTGCACATCCTCGGTCTGCTCGGCTCGGATGATGTCAATCACGTCGTCCACCGTCACGATGCCAAGCAGGAAATCATTCTCATCCACCACGGGCAGCATGGAATAGTCGTAGCGGTCGAACTCACGCGCAACTTCCTCGCGATCGGTGTCGGGGCGAATGGCCTTGACTGATCGCTTCATCAGATCGGCGATCCGATCCTGCGACTGGGTGAGCAACAGTCGATGCAGGGCGATAATGCCCACCAGGTGGTTTTCATCATCGGTCACCAACGCATTTTGAGCCTGCTCGGAGATGGGGTTGTCCCGAATGAACTCGATCGCCTCATGCACCTGCATGTCCTGACGAAGGTCGAGAAACTCCGTGGTCATCATGCCGCCCGCCGATTCCCGGTCGTACTGAATAAGCTCGACCAGTTCCTCCGCAGGCTCGCGATCCATCATCCCCAGCAGGCGATCGCGATACGGTTCATCCAGGGCCTGGAGCAGGTCCGCGGCGTCATCGTCGGCCATCTGCTCGATGAGGCGACCCGCATAGGACGAATCCTCATCTATGAGATCCTCCATGACCCCGGCCGCAAGCGGCATTTCCATTTCGGACAAGGCGCTGGCCGCGGCACGATCCTTCATCTCGTGCAGGACTTCCGCGGCTTCGTCCTCTTCAAGATCCTCCAGGGTGTCCGCGGCGTCCGCGGCGGCCTGAAGCTCAACCGCACTGGCCAGAACCGGCACGTCGATCGTGTGCGACATCAGCTCCGCCACCCGCTCGTCATGGGGCGAGGGATCAGAGACATCCTCAACGGACGAGACTGATGCCTCCCCCGCCTCATTCAGCGGGGAAAGTGCCTCGTCGGTTTCCCGACCATCCTGTTCGAGCTTGTTTCGTTCGTCCGGCATCGTCGGGAGTGTACCCAAGGGAAGGGGATCGAGATGAATTCGACGCAGTATTCGTGCGTTTTCGAGCCATTGGTTTCCGGCTTCAAAGTCTGAAGCGAAAACGCTTTAGATGCGGAAATCCAGATCTTCCACCCTGCCGAGCACCGCCGTGCTGACATTCGCAAGATGGGATGAGACCCGCTTGTAATGCCGGGCGAGGAGGGAGTAGGCCACGGCTTCATGGGTCTTGATGCTGTCGGTGTCCCCCAGGAGATGCTCGATGACATCATTGCAGCGATCACCGATGGCATCGGCTGCTTTCAGGGTGTTTTTGGCGATTTGGGAGTCGTTGTCGGCAAAGGCGCGGCGGGCAAGATCGAACAAGCCTTCCACTTCCACCCTGATCTCTTCCAGGGGATCATTGTATTTCTCGACGTGAAAATCCTCGGTGTAGAACTGACCGACCTCAAAGACATTCTTGCAGTAGTCACCGATGCGTTCGGCATCCTTGGCCACGCTCATCAGGGCGAGGGAGGCCGCGACTTCATTGCCCGGATTGATGGTCAGGTGACGCACGATTTTTCGTCTGATCGACCGCAGCAGATCGTTGACGGCCTTGTCGCGGGCGAGAATCGCCTCCCTGACATCTGCCGCTGCGACTTTTCGTCGCAGCACCTCGTTGGCGCGAATGAACATCCACTGGGCGTGATCGAGCATTTCGGATAGCTGGGAGAACGCCAAATCGAGGGTGTCGCCGGATTTGAATGCCGCAAATAGTGCCTTTAACATGATCGCTCCAAGAGAATGATTCTAGGCCAGCAGCCAGATCAGCAGTTGCGTAATACCGATGCCCACTACGGGCAGAATGAAAAAGACTGCAATCAGAAAGAGAATGGCATATTTCGTGTTCCGGGCGGCCATCTTGCCGTACCAGCGGGCCATGCCGAGGGGAACCTTACCCAATGGATACCAGATAGCGGTTCCGATGAGATTGAAGGTGACATGACAGATGGCGACCGCCACCGCCGCAGCCACCGGATTGGCCGATGCCGCGATCACCCCGGTTATCGTGGTCCCCAGATTCGCCCCCAGCATGAAGGGAAAGACCCGCTTGAGCTTGACCGCCCCGGCCCCGGCCAGGGGCACGATCAGGCTGGTGGTAACTGAACTGGACTGCACGAGGACGGTGGTGACTGCCCCCACGAAGTAGGCCCGTAAGTCGTTTCGAAAAAAGACACGCCGAAACAATCCTTCGATGCGACTCAGCAACGCCCCCTTGAGATTCATCACCAGCAGAATCAACGAAAGAAACAGCATGACCAGCCCCAGAACAGCCAGAAAGATTCCCTGGCTAAGATCACCGGAAAAGAGTTTTTCCGCCACCCACTCCAGGAAATGCTTGACCGGGCCGGTGATCACACTGATGGGGTTGGTGGGATTTGTGATACCACTTAATCCCATTTTCCCCGCAATCCAGATGGCGAACTGAGTCAGAAAACCGTGTCCACTGGCATTGAATGCGCTGGTTATCCATTCAAGGGGAAAAAGCAGGGCCACCGTCAGCAGGTTGAAGATGTCATGCACGAGGGCCGCAGTGAACGCCCGACGGAATTGTCTGCGAATCCGGGTATTGATGAGGGCGACAATGATCCCCGTCACGCTGGTGCCGATGTTCGCGCCCATCACTGCGAAGACGGCGGTTTCCAGCTTCAACTGACCCGCCGCAACCAGGGTAATGATCAGTGAAGTCGTGAAGGATGAACTCTGCACGATGGAAGTGATGAGCACGGAGGAGAACAGAGCAAGAAACGGGTTCTGATCTCCCCAGGCAAGAAAATCCTCCAGCCAGGGGCCAGCATTCCCCACCATCTTGAGGCCGCTGCCCATGACCTTGATCGCGCACAGGAAAAAATACAGAAAGATGCCTGCGAAAAGACCACGCAACCAGGCCGGCATCTCTTTCTTCGACACAACTGTCAGCGCGGGCGCGTCAGGCATCTTACTCTGGGCGCCAATTGTTGGCGATGGTTGCATTTCGGGTTCGGGGTGTTCGCCGGATTCCATTGCTTTTTCGAACTTGGGGATTCGTATTCAAAGCCACACCGATCCAACAAGGGCGCGGATCATACGAACTTCCAAGTAAAGAGTGGGTTAAGGGAAACAAAAATAATAATTTTTTCTCGAGCGGAATTACCTGGTCATGGCGAGGCCTTTTCCAGGTGTCCCGCCGCCGTCAAGCCCTGCTCTCCGCCGCGGGCTCGGGCCAGATCCAAGGCCATCAGGCCGTCCGGAGTGGCGATACCCGGATCGGCACCGGCCCTCAGGAGGGCTTCGACATCCTGGGCCTGGCCATATTCCGCGGCCCAGTGCAGGGCTGTGTAGCCATTGGAGTCAGTCATATCGAGCGAAGCCCCCGCTTCCAGTAGCGAGCGCAGGATGACAGACTTGTGATTCATGGCCGCGAGCATGAGCCCGCTGAGCCCGAGGTCCGTCTGAGCGTCCGGATCGACCCCGGCCTCGAGCAGCATGGCGACTGATTCTGCTTTGCCGCGCAGGACTGCGGCCAGAAGAGGCGTTTGTCCCGATTGATCGGCATGATTGGCATCCGCTCCGGCCTCGATCAAGCGTCGGAGACCGTCCATCGTCCTCCCGAAACCGGCTGCGATCAGGAGAGCCGTTGAACCATCGTGCCAAGTGGCTTCGAGATCTGCCCCCGCCTCCAGGAGCAGGTCCACGCATCGGGCGGAACCTCCCCGGGCCGCGGACATCAAGGCGGTCCATCCTGTTGGGGATGCCTTGCGTGGGTCTGCCCCGTGGCGGAGTAACAGTTTGAGGGTCTTTTCTCGACCATGCCAGGCAGCGCGGCTGAGGGGTGTCATGCCCCCGGCATCCCTCTCCTCAAGCTTCGCGCCCGCCACGATGAGAACCAGAGCCAGGTTTTCATTTTCTTTTTCCGCCGCAACATGGAGGGCCGTGCTTCCCTGTCCGGTCGCCGCATCAACATCCGCATCGTGGGCTAGCAGGCGATTGACCATTTCCAGATCATTCATGACCACCGCGAGCATGAGCAGGGTTTGATCATCATCGAAACGCCCATTGATATCCGCGCCCCGTGCCAATTGCGTCTCAACCAGTTCGCTGTCGCCGTTCAGTACCGCCCCGCGGAGAAGCCGGGAAGTCGTCAACCCGCTCTGTTCGTCAGGACTGGCGGCGCAGCTCGTCAGGAAAACCATCGTCGAGATCACGACCACGCATCGCACCATCATGAGCACCATACTTGCCGGTATCGAAACGCAACAAAGTCACCATGACCGTCGCAATCAGTATCTCGGTCATCCATGTTTTCAGGAGTCATCCGTGGTTTCATAGTCTTTGCGGAGGCGACCGCCCTTGCGGGGTTCGATGCCGAGGCGGGTACCCTCGCCGGCGGGGGGTTCGGCATCTTCGGCAAAGCGCGGCAGCTTCTCGCCCGCAGTACGCTTGCCGAGGTACGTCTCATGGACAATCGAGACCGCCTCATCCAGATCGTCGGTGAGATGAAAGAGATCAAAATCCTCGGGGCTGATGGTTTGGAACTGCTCCTCCATGACCGAGTGCATCCAATCGAGCAGTCCCGACCAGAATTTTTTTCCGATCAGGACCACGGGAAACGGCACGCTCTTGAGGGTCTGAATGAGGGTAAGCGATTCAAAGAATTCATCCATCGTGCCGAAGCCGCCGGGGAAGATGATAAACCCGCAGGCGTACTTGACGAACATGACCTTGCGGATGAAGAAGTAGCGAAAATCGAGTTCGACGTTTTGAAAGGGATTGGGAATCTGCTCCGTGGGCAGGGTGATATTGAGGCCGACGGAGGTACCCCCCGCTTCCAAGGCTCCCTTATTGGCGGCTGCCATGATGCCCGGGCCGCCGCCGGTGACGACGGCAAAATCCTTCTCGACGAGCTTGCGCCCGCATTCCACCGCCAGCGCATAGTAGGGATCGTCGGGGGGCGTCCTCGCCGAACCGAATACGCTGATGGCCGGACCGATGCGAACCATGGTCTCGAATGCCTCGACAAATTCGCTCATGATCCGAAGAACTCGCCACGACTCCATCCTCAGGGCTTCTTTATGATCCTCGTTGTGCATATGATTGATGCTCCTCGAATGACCCCCTGGCCTTGTCCGGGTTGTCACCGGAGTTTGACCATGGTCACCAAATTACCCATTGTTCAGTGTAATTCATTGTCCGATAATGACTTGCGTCATTACCGTTGAATCCGGTCTCGTATCCTGATAAACTGATTGAACTATGCCAAAAACGTCCACGTCCCGAAGAAAGGGACGTTCCAAGTCTACCTCACCTCCCGAGATTACCACGTTTCCCAACGCCGTTCGCTATCTCATGGAGCGTACGGATTATGAACGTATGCGCATCGTGCGCTACAACGAGAAGACCTTCAAGCTCGATCGGATGAAAACCATCCTCGACGGGCTCGGCAACCCCCACGAACAGGTCCGCATGGTTCATGTGGCGGGAACCGTCGGCAAGGGTTCGACGGTCGCCATGATCTCTTCCATGCTGCAAGGGTGCGGCTACGCGGTCGGTCAGTACACCAGTCCTCATCTTGACGATGTCCGGGAACGCATCTCCATCAACGGACAGCTCATCGCGAAAAATGAATTTACCGATCTCATGAAAGAGGCGGTGCGCGTGGCGGACAAGGCGGGCATCGATCCTACCTACTTCGAGTTGCTCACCGCGATCGGTTTCCAGTATTTCGCAGAACAGGCGGTAGACATTGCCGTGATCGAAGTGGGTCTGGGGGGAAGGCTCGACTCGACAAATGTCATCACCCCAGAAGTCACCGTTTTCACTCAGATCGATTTTGACCACATGAACATCCTCGGTCATACGCTTGAGAAGATCGCCCGGGAAAAGGCGGGCATCATCAAGCGCGGCGTTCCGGTCGTCACGTTCGATCAGCATCAGGAAGTACAGGATGTCCTGGCGGAAGCGGCACAGAAAGCCGGCGCTCCGGTGCGCATGATCAATGGTGACATCGAGTTCAGCTCCCGGTTCGGGGCCTCGGATGATCTCGGTCCGCACACGCGCATCTGCGTAGTCACCGAATCCAGCCAGTTCATGCACCTGCCCGTACCGCTGCCGGGCGAACACCAGGCGATCAATTGCGCGCTGGCCCTGGCGGTGATCGACACGCTGAAATCCTCGGGCTTCGAGTTTTCAGAGGTTCCGTTGCACGATGGCCTGGCGAAAACCTCGACTCCGGGGCGAATGGAATTAGTCTGGGATAGCCCGCGAATCCTCGTGGACGGCGCCCACAACGCCGCGGCTTTGGGGGCTCTGATGCGCTGCGTCGGTGCGCAGGTTCCCTATGACTCGATGGTGTGCGTGTTCGGGTGTTGCGAGGACAAGGACGTCGGAGCGATGCTTGAGAAAATCGCCCTCGGCGCCGACAAGATCATCTTCACCCGTACCAAGCGCAATCCCCGTGCCGCCGACCCCGAAGAGCTTCAGCGACAGTTCTGTGAGATCAGCGGCAAGATGAACCAGTTCGCCCGGACGCTTCCCGAAGCCCTGGATCTGGCCGCGCAGGCGGTGAGTCAGGACGATCTTATCTGCGTGACCGGGAGCTTTTATCTGGTCGGCGAAGCCAAGAAATATCTGGCGGAAGTGGATCGGAAGCATCATCGCTGATCACCTGAGAATTTCTCCTCACTTGATCCCCTCGAATCGACCGATACGATCAGTACCATGAAGGACGCTTTCGTAACACGCTCGCCACGACTTGCCGGCCCAGTGCCCCGCTGAACGTGCGCACGCGTGCTCTTGACAATCGACCATGAGCCTCGCCTGTGCGAGGCTTTTTCTTCTTCATGTGCAGAGTCAGGATCATGAACCAGTCAACATCCACGGACACCACCGAGCAGCCTCACAGCGATCACGAGCGGCCCTTCCGTTATTCGGGTCGCCTTGCCGGAGATATCGAATTGCGATGGCAGGCGCGCTGGGAGAAGGAGCAGACCTTCCGGGCCTTGAATCCGGGCGATGATGGTTTCGATGCCTCGAAGCCGAAATTTTATTGTCTGGACATGTTTCCCTACCCCTCCGGAGCGGGCCTGCATGTCGGCCATCCCGAGGGATACACCGCCACCGACATCGTCTGTCGCTACAAACGGATGAAGGGCTTCAACGTCCTGCATCCGATCGGCTTCGATGCCTTCGGACTGCCCGCCGAGCAGTACGCCATCCAGACCGGCGTGCATCCGGCGATCACCACCCGCACCGCGATAGAAACCTTCACCCGGCAGCTTAAGCGATTCGGCTTCAGTTACGACTGGTCGCGCGAGTTCGCCACCATCGACGAAGATTACTATCGCTGGACCCAGTGGATCTGGCTCAAGGCCTACGATGCGTGGTTTGATCCCGAAACGGAGAAGGCACGGCACATCGATGATCTCATCGACGCGTTCCGCACCGGAACGCGGGTGATCTGCTACGACCCCGACCGACCGACCGGGCTGTCGCTGCCGGGCAATCCTGAAGAGACTTTCAATAACTGGGATTCCCTCTCCGCCCCCACGCAGCGCG
>JADFSH010000052.1 GCA_022560875.1 Planctomycetota bacterium
ACCGTTTACGACGACCTACAACACCGCCCTCACCCTCAAGCGCATCTCCGACGGCAAGGAATTCATCATTGCCTTGCCGGATAACGCAAAAATCGGTTCGCCCTCCTGGTCGCCGGATGGAAAACGTTTTGTCTTCACGATCACCACCGAGCGCGGGATCGAACTCTGGGTCGGCACATCGCAAACCATGCGGGCCCACCGGCTCACCGAACCACGGCTCAATGCCGCAGGCGGCGGGGGTTTCCGGGGCGGGGGAGCCACGTATCGCTGGATGCCCGACAGCCGCAATCTCATCTGTCGTTTCATTCCCCGGATGCGGGAGGAACCACCGACCCGTTCGCCGATTCCCGTCGGCCCGGTCATCGAGGAAAACCGTGGTCGAGTTTCGCCAGTACGCACCTATCAGGATCTGCTCACCGATCCGCATGATGAGGCGTTGTTCGATTACTACATGACCTCGGAACTGTTCATGGTGGATGTGATCGCGGGAACGAAACGGCTCTTTGGGGAGGCGGCCATCTATTCAACATTCGATCCCTCCCCCGACGGATCGGTCGTCCGGGTGACCAGGATCGTTCGCCCCTATTCCTACCGGGTGACGGCAAGATCATTCCCCTCCGTGGTCGAAATCTGGGATACCCAGGGTCAGGTCATTCATCACCTGGTCGATCTTCCCCTGCAAGACACCACCCCCATTGGGGGAGTTCCCACCGGACTCCGCAGTATTCAATGGCGTCCCCAGGAAAACACCGCCACCCTGCTCTGGGTCGAGGCCCTGGATGAGGGGAACCCCAGGAATAAAGTCTCGCATCGTGACAAGTTGATGATGCTCGAGGCCCCCTTCAAGGGAGAGCCCGTCGAGGTCGCCCGAACCGAGCACCGGTTCACCGGACTCACCTGGTTTGAAAAATCCGATGACTGCCTCATCAGCGAATACGATCGTGATAAGCGATGGACAAGAACCTGGCGACGGAATCTCGATTTGCCCGACTCCAAGCCGCGACTGGTCTGGGACCGCAGCGTGCAGGATCGATATGGCGATCCGGGCCGTCCCGTGATGATGACCAACCGTGCCGGGAAGCGGGTCGCCATTCTGCGCAATGGCAACATGTATCTTTCCGGAAACGGATCATCCCCGCAGGGCGATCGCCCCTTCCTCGATCGCATGAACCTGCTGACCCTGGTGAAGGATCGAATGTGGCAGAGCAAGGAAGGGACGTATGAAAGAGTCATTGACATCCTGCCCGGTGCCAATCGCATCGTGACCAGCTTTGAGACGCCGAACGACCCGCCGAATTATTTCCTCCATGAAATGACCATCGGTCAATCACGACAACTCACGAATTTCACGGATCCCACCCCCGAACTGCGGGGTATCCACAAGGAACTCGTCACCTATCAGCGCGATGACGGCGTGACCCTGTCGGCCACGCTGTATCTCCCGGCGGATTATGAGGAGGGTCAGCGTCTGCCTCTCATCGTCTGGGCCTATCCCCGCGAATTCAACGATGCCGCGACCGCGGGTCAGATCAGAGGCTCCCCGTACCGCTTCACCCGCATTCGAGGACTTTCCCATCTCTTCTTTCTGACCCAGGGTTATGCCATCATGGATGCGGCGACCATGCCGGTCATCGGCGATCCGGAAACCATGAACGACACCTTCCTCGACCAGATCGTCGCCAGCGCCCAGGCCGCCATCGACAAGGCGGTGGAGATGGGGGTGGCCGACCGCGATCGGGTGGGGGTCGGTGGACACAGCTATGGCGCATTCATGACGGCGAACCTGCTGGCAAACTGCGATCTGTTCAAAGCCGGCATCGCGCGGAGCGGGGCGTATAACCGAACCCTCACCCCATTCGGCTTTCAGTCCGAACGTCGGACGCTCTGGGAAGCTCCGATGTCGTATTTCCGGATTTCGCCGTTCATGCACGCCGACAAGATCAACGAACCGATCCTGCTGATCCACGGCGAGCTGGACAACAACTCCGGCACATTCCCCCTCCAGTCCCGGCGAATGTACCACGCCCTGAAGGGACACGGTGCGACCGTCCGACTGGTGATGCTGCCCTACGAGAGCCACGGCTATCGCGCCCGAGAATCGGTCATGCACGTCCAGGCGGAAATGATCGACTGGTTCGACACCCACGTGAAGAACGGGGCGACCGAACGCTACAGCCCGGAATAACGACCAGCCGACGGCGGTGAGTAATCACAATTCACGTTTGCCTGTCCCGACAATGCCCTGTGGAGGACTCGAACCCACGACTCCGCTGATCAAGAGAGTGTGAAAGAGGCCGCTGAGAGCCAGAATCTCGCTAACATCACTTAATTAATACCGACCTGATGCCAACACGTTACCCACTTGCTACCTACCTGATTCATGGCGAATTTTTGGAGCAGGATAACTTTCGTAGGACTACTGGCCGTTGGCTCATAAAGTCAGAGTTTCGATTTGGACGCAAAACATAATCGGCGCGGCATGACGGCCATGGGCAACTACGACGGCACACCATTCACGCTCTGCGGCGACGCGATCTTCGCGGACATGGTCGATGCGATCATCTACTGGGGTGTGGAATCCAAGTCCTGTGAATCCGAGCCGCCGGAGAGCATCCATCGAGATGAGGCTTATTGGGCAGAACTCAACCGTTGTAGCCACATCGTGCGCGGCGAGCCATAGCCTGGATGTCATTTATCACAGGATCGCCGAGTTCTGCCCCCCTTGCACACGGATCTCATTGAGGTGATATCCCACCAACCGCCGAGGGGAAGCACGTGTCTGTGGGAGATTTCGTCCCATCTGAATCACGGGTCTCAACTGCTTTCCGAATCTTCTTTGGATAACTGAGTATCGGTAATGCGTGCCAGCTTTCCTCCAACCGCATATTCGAGTTCGATCATTCGGTCTGCCGCAATGCTCTCCAATTCATTGAGTTCAAATTCAGCCTGGATGAGTTCGCGCTGAGTCTCCAGCACGACGGTCATATCGATTTGTCCCGCCTGAAACGCCTGCTCGGCAAGTCGCAGGTTGTCCTTCGCTACGATGAGCACTTGATCACGAAAGAAGTTGATCAACTCCAGATTGGCCTTCACGTCGAGCCAGGCGGTGCGCGACTGCGCCACCGCGGACTGGAGCACCTGATCGGCCATCGCCTGAGCGCGCCGCCAGTCGGATCTCGCCTTCGCCACCCGCGCCTGGTTCGTGTCGAAAATTGGAATTTCCAGACTTATCTCCGCACCCAGAGCGTCACGCCTTTCTTCATCACGCTCACGCGAAGGGCCAGCTTCAAGTTCTGGAATCGAGCCGAGATTTGCCACTCGAAGTTCATGGAGGCGAGTTTCAAGCATTTTGTGAGCCGCGGCGACATCCAATCGTTGCCAGGAGACCATCTCAATAACCTCGGATTCACTGAAGTCATAGGTATCTCCCATACCGTGCCTTGAAACGTCCACGGCCTCCCACTCTGCATCTGCGGCAGCAAGACCAAGCAGTTCAAGCAGATTCCGTCGCGTCTTGCCGATTTCAAGGACCTGCTGCGTGTGATCAGCCTTCAGCGACAGCTTGAGCTGCAACAGTCGATTGACGTCGAGTTGCGTGCCTTCACCGGCTCGAATGCGACTCTCGGAAATATCGATGGCGCGGTCGATGAGTTCGATATGCGATTCGGTCAGAGCGATGCCTCGTTGGCCATAGACCAGACCGGCGTGTGATTGACGAACATCCGCGACGAGTCGAAGGGCCTCATCACTGACGCCGAGGATCTGCTCGCGAAGAGCGGCAGCAGCGGCGTCCTGCCGGGCTGGTCGAAGCCAAAGATCCGTCAGTTGTTGAACGAGGCTGACGGAAATAGCAGCGGGGCCTCCTTCGCCACCGATGGAAGTATCAAAACTGGCGCTCAACACCGGGTTTGGAAGAAGGCCCGACTGCACGAGATCAGCCCTGGCGGCGGCGATTCCCTCCAAAGTCGCGCGCATGGTGCGATTGCTCTGGAGGGCGATCGTGACTGCTTGATCGATGGTCAGGGGAGACGTGCCATCCCAGGTGGCCAATTCGTCCGACCACGGAGCGTTCCATCCGGGACGCCAGCCGCTTCGCTCTTCCACGAGACCCATGGCCTCGTCGAAGTCGGCCGTCGTATCGAGCGAGACACATCCGGCAAGAAACAGCCCTAATGCGGCACTCAGGCATAATCTTGATTGAGAACATAGCGTCGGTGGGATATGCATTGGAATCTCCAACAATCTGACAGTCGCAGTCACTCGAATTTCTTAGTCATCGTCGTGTTCTTCGACGTACTGCTCCAGGCTCTCAAAGAGCTCGTACATTTCGTCATACACTTTCTGGGTTTCGGCGAGGTTACCCGAATCACCGGCTTCGTCGATCGCCTCGAATGTGGCGGCCAGTTTTTTCGCGGTGAGGTTGATGTCCTTGACGGCATCCTGAGGAACTCCGGAATCTTTCGCAAGGGCGAATTTCGCCAGCGTGTTCGCCACATCTCGGATCACCGCGGCTTCGGCATGAACGTCATCAAGCTTGCCGGAATCTATCAAAGCTTCAATCTTCTCAAGCTGCTCGTGGATGACGTGGATGGCTTCAGCATAGTTGTGCGGTTCGGTGAATTCGGCTTCTTCGCCGTGATGCTCATCTTCGCCCTCTTCAGCCTCGTCATGTCCGACTTCATCGTGCTCGGCTTCGGCAAGGTCGTCGTCAGCGTGATCTTCGTACTCGGCTTCATCATGCTCGTCGTCAGCCTGATCATCGTGCGGAGCTTGCGATACCGCCTCATCGTGCTCGCCGGCTTCAGGCGTGTCGGCACTTTGATCTTGATCGCCGCTACAGCCGTTCAGGGCGAACAACGCGAAGGCGATCGCAACCATGGGCATGAGCTTTCGCATTGGTATGGAATTCAGTAGTGAGGTCATGATTCATTCCCTTTCTGGTCAGGAGGTTTTGGTGGATTGTTGCCATCGTCCATGGTATCAACATCGGCGTCATCGGCGTCATGTTCAGCGTCATGATCGGCGTCACCATCCGCAGAATTGGATGGGCGATCCTGTGTACTTTCCGGCGATTCTTCCAGGTCAGGCTTTCCGGCTTCATCAGGGTTTTCCGGGACGATCGTCGGTGCCTGATCCGTCAATGATTCCGCAGTTGTCTCTGGAGACTCGAATGCCGCCGCCGGGATGTCCAAACCGGACGTCGTCACCTCATCGGAAAGTGAGTTTGTGCCGGCTCTCATTCGCTCAAGCGTGCGTCGGGAGGCATTTTCCGCGTAATGAAGGAACAAGGTCGGTCTGACAAAGAAGTCGAGCACGGTGCTGGTGAGAAGTCCGCCGATGACGACGATTGCCACCGGATAGAGCAACTCCTTGCCGGGTTCCCCCGCAGACATCGCCAGCGGGATCAAGCCGAGTCCGGTGGTCAGGGCAGTCATCAGCACCGGTGCGACCCGTTCCAGGCTGCCTCGAATGACCATTTCCTTGCCGAATTCCATACCTTCCACAGCCATGAGGTGGATGTAGTGGCTGATCATCAGCACGCCGTTTCGGCTGGCGATGCCGCACAAGCTGATGAAACCGACCAGACTCGCCACACTGAACGGCTGATCCGCGATCCACAGGGCCGCCACGGCGCCGATGAACGCGAACGGGATGTTGAGCATGACCTGGAGCGCCATGACGAAGTTCTGGTAGTGGCTATAGAGGATGCCGAGCATCAGCATGAGGGCCAGGCTGCCCAGAACAAGGATCACGCGGGTGGCTTCCTGCTGAGACTCGAATTGGCCTTCCAAACGCAGGGAGTACCCTTGCGGAAACTCGACATCCATCGCAATTGATTTGCGAATATCCTCGACCGTGCTGCCGAGATCCCGTCCCTGTACGTTGCAGTTGACGACGATACGACGTTGCACGTTTTCCCGGGAAATCTGGTTGGGACCGGGAACCTCGGTGATGTTCGCGACATCGGACAGGAGGACCACCGCGCCGGTCGGCGAGATCAGCCTCATGTCACTGAGTTCGCTGAGCTGGCTGCGCCAGGGGTCATCCAGCATGATGACGAGGTCGTATTGCTTGATGCCGTCGATCACCTGCGAAACGACCTTGCCGTTCATGGCCGTCTCAAGCAATTCGATCAGATACCCCACCTGGAAGCCGTAACGAGCCGCTTCATCCGGATCGACGCGAATACGAATCTGGGGGATGAGAACCTGCTTTTCAACCTGAAGGTCAACCACGCCGGGCAGGCCATCGATCGCCGCCCGGACCTCATCAGCGAGCCTCCGAAGCTCCTGGAGTTCGGGCCCGAAAATCTTGAGCACGATCTCCGCCCGGACGCCTGATTCGAGATGATCGATGCGGTGGCTGATCGGCTGGCCAATGTTGAGCGAGATTCCCGGAAGATCACTCAGCTTTTCGCGGATCTCAGCCAGCACCACCTCACGTGGTTGGAGGACTGAAGGAGCTTTTCGCCCGTCGTAGGTGACATGCTGCTCGGGGTGTCTGGATTCTTCTTGGGTCCAGAAATCGACATCGATCTCAGAGTAATGGACGCCCTCGGCGTGCTCGTCCTGCTCCGCCCTTCCCGTGCGACGACCGGTGCTTTTGACATCGGGAATGGACAAGATCAGCTCTTCGGCGAGCGTGCCGAGCCGGTTGGATTCAATGAGAGATATCCCAGGCTGAGCGACCGTATTGACGGTTGCCGTCCCCTCGTTGAAGCTGGGGAGGAACTGAGTTCCAATGAACGCCATGCGAATGGCCGCCACCAGAATGAGGGCCATGCCGATTCCGATGACCAGCTTAGGTCGAGGCAGGGCAATGTTGTAGCATTTGAGTGCGAACCACTTGCACGCCCCCAACACGAAGCTGTCATCTGTGTTTGACATGCGCTTCATTTGAGGAAGCAAGTAGACCGCGAGGACCGGGGTGACCGTGAGCGAGACGACCATCGAGGCGAGGATCGACACGATATAGGCGATGGCCAGCGGCTGAAACAGCCGACCCGCCAGCCCCGGCAAGGCGAACAGGGGCAGGAAGACGAGAAGCACAATCGTGGTGCCGATGACAATCGGGCCACGGACTTCGGAAGTCGCATCGTAGATGACCTGGATGACAGGTCGTGGTGACTTGAGTTCGCGATTCTCCCGGAGGCGGCGATAGACGTTTTCCACGCCGACGATGGCGTCGTCCACCAACTCACCGATGGCCACCGCGATCCCGCCCAGGGTCATCGTGTTGATCGATTCTCCTAACAACCCAAAAACAATGAACGTCGTCAGCAGGGAGAGTGGAATGGCCGTGAGGGTGATAAAAGTCGTGCGAAAATTGAGAAGGAACAAGGCCAGAATGATCACCACCAGGATGGCTCCGTCTCTTAGCGCTTCGACGACGTTCGCATTGGCGTTTTCAATGAAGTGCGCCTGGCGGAAGAGATCCCCATTGACGATGATGCCCTCGGGCAGGTTCTGCTTTAATTGCTCGAGTATCTCATCGATTCGTGCCGTAAGTTCACGGGTGTCCGCATGAGGTTGCTTGGAGATGGCCATGATGATCGCAGGCTTCCCGTTCATCGATCCATCGCCCCGCTTGATCGGCGATCCGGCCTCGATAACCCGAGCGACATCCCGGACGCGGACGGGCACCATCGTGCCCTCACTCACACGCGCGACGACCAGGGCGTTCTCGATGTCCTCAATGGTGCGTACGCGGCCGAGGTTGCGGACGATGAGTTCTTCATACTCCCCGACGATAAAGCCGCCGCCGGAGTTTTCGTTGCTCTCTTCAATGGCCCTTTCGAGATCCGCAAAGGTCAGGTCGTAGAGGCGGAGCTTTTCCGGGTCCGCGCGGACCTGGAACTGCTTGACATCACCCCCCATGACCGTGACTTGCGCAATGCCGGGGACCGCCAGCAGAGTCGGACGAATGGTCCAGTCGGCCAGGGATCGAAGGTCCATGGGTGACAGCGAGTCTCCGGTAATACCAATCAGCATGATCTCGCCCATGATGGAGCTGATCGGGGCCATGAACGGGGTAATGCCTTCCGGCAGCAGCTCCGCCGCCTGATTGAGTCGCTCCTGCACCACCTGGCGATTGAATCGAATGTCCGTTCCCCACTCGAATTCGACGTAGATGACGCTCAAACCAATGCCGGAAACACTGCGCACCCGCTCAACCCCGGCGGCCCCGTTCATGACCGTTTCGATGGGATAGGTCACCTGGACTTCGACTTCTTCCGGGGCCAGACCGGGCGCTTCGATCAAAATCGTGACGGTGGGACGGTTGAGGTCCGGCAGGACGTCGATGGGCAGTCGAAGCGCCGTCACGAACCCGTACACAATGAGTGCAACCGTGGCCAGAAGCACCATCACGCGGTTATTGAGAGAAATTCTGACAATGGCCTTAAGCACGGCAAGTCCTTTCGCATTCAGCCGGAGTTACGTGAGGTGTCGCTACTTATGCTCTCGCGAGTTTCTGTTTCCGTGTTTTCGGCAGAGTCCACTTCCTCAATCTTGGGACGCAGTTGCGTCAGGCTGTAGGCTCCGCGCGTGACGATCACATCGCCGGGGAACACCCCATCGAGTACTTCAACGAATTGATCATCGCGGTAGCCAGGATTGATATCCTGCTTCTTGTAGAACTCGCCGTCTTTGACGAAGACGAAGTGCATCGGCCCTTTGACCACGACGGCAGATGCGGGCACCACCACGGCGGAGGTTTCTTCACGCAATACAATTGACAGATTGACAAACAGGCCGTCTCGTAGTGATCCGGAGGGGTTGTCCGCTTCGATGATGACATGCGTCGTGCGCTTGATCGGATCGATCACGGGGCTGATGAATCGAACCGTACCGGTCCCGATCAGGTCACTCTCGCCTCCCGAAGCACGACGAATCCGCACCTTGTTGCCGGAGGTTTGTGCCAATCGAGTAATGAGTGATTCCGGCAATTCGCCTTCGATCTGGACACGGGAATATTCGGCAATCACGAAGAGAGTCTGCCCGGCTTCGACCCCCTGACCGCCATTGACATGGCGTTCGATGACAACCCCGCTGATCGGGGAGTAGAGGCGAACCGTACCCAAGCGCACAGGTGGTGTGCCCTCGGGGGTGGACAAAACTGAATGAACGATGACGCCCGAAGCCATCTGGTATGCAGTCCCGTTTCGGTTGTCATTGCGGATTGAGGCAATGACTTCCTGCAAGGCAGCCTGCGACTGCACCATGGCCTCCGCCTGGTCCGTCATGGCATCGAGCTGCTGGTGGGCAAGCGATAATTCGATTTCCTTGAGCCGAGCTTCACTTCCAGTTCGAATCGCGGCCGCCTGCTTATCGCTGAGCACATTTGTCGCAACGGCACCTTCATTGTCCTGAAGTCGGTTGAATTCAGCGTCTGCGAGGGAAGCAAACTCGGTCGCGGCTTCGAGCTGCACGGCGAATTCATCGATGTTCGACCGAGCGCGGGCCAACTCGCCCTGGAATTGGTAGTACTCCGTTTCGAGTTTTCGAAGTTCATAAATGTATTGAGCCAATTGTGGAGAATGGATCTCGGCGACCAGATCGCCTTGCTCGACGACATCGCCGACCTGGTACAAAATCCTGGTCACCGCCCCATCGACGAGGGATGCAACTGATTGAACGAGATCGGGGACCGGGCGGACAATACCGGTCAATCGAATGATCTCTTGAACCGTGCCGAAATCGACCTCCGCCGTCTGAAGACCGATATGGGCGGCGGTTTCCGGCGAAACCTTTCGCGGTGTATCAAGGTCAAAGGGTGCGACCTCACCCTTGCCGTGTCCTTCGTGTGCGAACAGGGGCAAAGAAATAATGATGAGGATGATCAGGAGAATCATCACAATCGGTAAGAGCTGTCGATAGTTCATGGGAACCTCCGATCTGAAAAGGAAAAGGGGAAATGAATTGTTTGGGATCTGCAGCAATCAATTCGTGCATCTGCTCATATGACGAGCGCACGCGACAATGGCGCTATCGCACGATCGAGTACAGTTGGGAGAGTGGAGCTACACGATCTGCGCGCAGTGCTGACGCAAGAGCGAATTGCACGAAGGCGGAATAGCCCCTTGACGGAAGCTCAAATCCTGGAAGTAATAGGTAAGCTGTTGAACCTTGTGAGGCAGGAGTTGGACAGCGAAGACTGACCAGATGAGATCCCCGGATGCCTGCGAAGAGGTGGGGCGATCCATCGAGCTGGCGTATAAACAGTCACAGGAGCCATCATGCTCATGACTCGGAATCGGTTTGCCATTATTATCTTGATTCCCGCCAGGATGCTTCTCGTCGTGATCGTGATGGCCATGATCATGTGGTCGTTCAACGTGTGACGGCAACTGTGCTTGTTCGGGAGCGCAACAGGTCTCGGCCCACGCCGAGCTGAAGCAACAGCACAGGGGTATCATCAGGGCCATATACATGGCCATGACCAATTGAAATGTGCGATGTTTGCCAATCATCTCTAGAATAACGTGTCGTCTGGAACGATTATTGCCTTTAGTATTTTCCAGTAATCGAATCCGCCAGTCAAGTCAATTGGCGATTGCATTATTGGGTTTTTGTCGCAGAATGAGGCACGACGCTTGAGAGGTGACAGACCCGGATTCGTCGCGTGGCACACGCCCGTATGGAGCAAATACTCTGCCGAATCAATCATGCAGCGGCTTGATAGGCACGAAGTAATCCGCCGAGCCGATCTCGACGTTGAACGGCGATGGCTGATTTACACTATTCGAGCAAGCGGGCTGAAGAGGCTAAGTTGCGCTTTTACACGAAAACGCAACTGAACAAAGACCGAACGGCCAGTTCCTGAGCATTATGGAGCTCGTGCAGTTCCAGGTGTGTAGCGACGGAGATGTCCGATTCCAGCTCGCGTACCATTGACGTGGAGGTCAAGGTCACCGTGTGATATGAGTCGTGATGCGTTCATTTCGAGTCCCGGCCGTGTGATTGCCAGACGGCCGGCAATGGCGGCGGTACTACTGATGCTCGCTCTGGCTGGCTGTCCGTCCGCGAGCGATTCAGTGCCGCGAGCCACGGCGAGAGGCGATGATCCAGCAACTGTCGGAGAGCAGGAGCGAGTTGACGGTGAAGTCTTCGGGACGGAGGCGGTCGATACACTCTCCCTGCGGAACTGGGGTCAGTGGCGGGGGCCGCTTGCCACAGGAGTGGCTCCCATGGCTGATCCGCCCATTGAATGGAGCGAAACGAGCAACGTACGCTGGAAGGTCGAATTGCCCGGCCTTGGGCATTCGACGCCCGTCGTGTGGGAGGATCGCATTTATCTCACGGCGGCGATCCCGTATGGCGATGCGCTGCCGCCCCGTTTCAGCGATGCCCCCGGCGCGCATGACAACGCACCCGTGACGCACAACATTGAGTTCGTGGTGATGGCGGTTGATCGACGCGACGGCGCCATCGTGTGGCAGCGGACAGTCCATAAGGCCCTTCCCCTTGAGGCCGGTCACAACACCGGCAGCCTCGCCTCCAACTCCCCGGCCACCGACGGCGAGAGAATCTATGCGTTCTTCGGTTCCTACGGCCTCTATGCCCTCGACCCGAACGGCGAAGTAATCTGGGAGGTGGATCTTGGCCGCATGCAGACCAAGCATGGGCATGGTGAGGGCAGTTCCCCGGTTCTCTACGACGATTCGCTGTTCGTCAACTGGGATCATGAAGGCCAGTCGTTTCTCGTCGCCCTTGACGCCCGCACGGGAAAGCGGCGTTGGCGCGTCGAGCGCGACGAGCCTACTTCGTGGGCCTCGCCGATCGTCTACGAACACGATGGCCGCCCGCAACTCATCGTCAGCGGCACGAATCGCATTCGCGCGTACGATCCCGCCGACGGCTCGGTCATCTGGTCGTGCGGCGGCCTGTCCGACAATGTCGTGGCCTCGCCCGTCGCCGGGAACGGCATGGTGTACGCGGGGAGCAGCTACAACACCCGCGCGATCCTGGCTCTGCGTCTCGACGGCGCTGCCGGCGACCTCACCCTGAGCGACCACGTGGTCTGGAAGCGCGTCCGCGGCTCACCCTACGTGCCTTCGCTCCTGCTGTATGGCGATTTCCTGTACTACCTCAACCACTATCAGAATGTGTTGAGGCGTGTGCATGGGCCGACGGGCGAAGATCGTCCGGGGGCTATGCGTCTCGAGGGCATTCGCAACATTTATGCTTCGCCGGTCGCTGCCGCTGGACGGATCTATATCACCGACCTCGACGGCAGCACGCTGGTGTTGAAGGATGGCGATCAGCCGGAAGTCCTGGCGATCAACGTTCTCGATGACACTTTCAGCGCCTCCGCGGCATTGGTCGGCCGCGAGTTGTTCCTGCGCGGCGAACGATGGCTCTACTGCATTACAAACGAATGATCCGAGAACGCGGATTGCCCGTAAGCGCAACTGATCAGAAGCCGAACAGCCCAGATCTGATAGCGGCGCTATTCCTATAGTTGATCGCGCCCGGATCGCGTATGTTGTAAATAGTCAGCCGAACAAAATCATGTTGCGGCTAGATAGGCATAAGTAATCCGTCAAACCGACCTCGACATGGTAAGGCGGTGGCTGATTGCCGAGGAGTTAGTCGAGATTCGATCGGGCGATTTCTTGTTCCCTGATACGGCCGTTTCGAGTGATTGTGATCGACGAGGACATGGAGCACCATCATCTCGAGCGGGATCATCAGGGGCTGGTCAATAGACTCGTCGTGTCCCGTAAGTGGTAGGGGAGCCATCAGGAGCAGTTGAATGCCGAGAACATCTTGGGGGATGCTCAACCACTACCACCGGAGAGCAGTGTAATGCTTGGGCTGAATAATGGACCTATACGACAGCGTCTATTTGTACCCATCGATGCGATCGACAAGTCGCTTCGCGAGTGCGACTTCCATCGCCAGTAAAATCGCAGGTCATCGTGATCGAGGAGCGTGACGGTTCGCTGCAATGTTCGCCGGGTCTCGATCGCCCACTCTGGCGTGAAGTATCGTTGCCCAAAAGAGTCCGCAGACAGAATCGGGCGTCCGGCCATCCGGCACCGCACGCGTGCCCCGATGCCGCGCCCACGAATGGCGAGTGTGAATATCACCACGATCGCCGGAACTGCAACAAGCGGGGCCTGTTTCATTGCCGGTCGCACGGCTAGACAAATATGCTCGACACGCGCTCCAGTAGTTCCTTCGGCTCGTTGCGAGGTGGTAGCGGAACGAACGACCCGACTCGACGAAGCAACTCTTCAATGTCGAATAGGATGTTTGCAGTGCGTAACCTGAGCATTCGCAGGGCGCGGACTCGATCTTGGAATCTGACTCTTGAATATGGGCACACTCCTGCAGTGATGGCGATCCGCCGGTGGCGACCGCTCTACACCACATTCTGCCACCACTCAACGCTGGGGGACCTCCGCTTGGCCCGCTTCCTGCCAATTCGAGGCAACAACTCCTAAAGGGGGTGACGTGTTGCGGATGCCATCAGCGGGTAGGATTCCTGATCCCACATTCGGAGTCAGCACTCATCATGCTCAATCGGATCCTGAACCATCTGCAGCGAATCCACGCAGCTCTTCGCAGAAGTGAACAGCTCTACATGGTGCTTGCTTCAATCCTCATCGGGCTTCTCGCTGGCCTCGGGGCGGTCGGTTTCCGCGAACTCATCCGCCTCGTCAATCTCGTGGCCTGGCATGACGGCCAGTACACACTGGAGTACATGCAGAGCCTGCCGTCGTGGTGGAAGGTGCTCGTGCCGAGTCTCGGCGGGTTATTTGTCGGGATGATTGGATACTACTTGGCGCGGGAAGTGAAAGGGCACGGGGTGCCGGAGGTGATGGAGGCCGTGGCCCTGCGGGGGGGCCGGATCCGCCCTCGGGTGGTCTTCGCCAAGCTGATCGCGTCCGCGGTCTGCATCGGATCGGGGGGATCGGTGGGGCGCGAGGGCCCGATCGTGCAGATCGGCTCGGCACTGGGCTCGACCATCGGCCAGTGGCTCAAGGTCGATCCCCAGCGATTGCGTACGCTGGTCGGCTGCGGGGCGGCCGCCGGCATCGCCGCCACCTTCAACGCTCCGATTGCCGGGGCTTTGTTCGCGGTTGAGGTCATCCTCGGGGATTTCGGGGTGGCCTATTTCTCGCCGATCGTGATCTCCTCCGTCGTGGGCACGGTGGTCAGCCAACATTTCCTGGGCGATTTTCCCGCCTTTGCGGTACCGGCCTACTCGCTGGTTCACCCCGGCGAGCTGTTCGCGTATGCAGCCCTGGGGCTCCTGGCGGGTTTCGCGGCCCTCGCGTTCATCCGCACGCTCTACGCCACCGAGGATCTGGTGGACCGCATCCGGATCTACCCACCCTTCAAGGCGATGATCGGCGGGGCCCTGATCGGCATCATCGGCATCTGGCTGCCGCAGATCTATGGGGTGGGCTACGAGGCGATCAACGAGGCCCTGAACGGCACGATCCTCTGGCAGACCATGGCCATCCTCGTGGTCTTCAAGTTGCTCGCGGTTTCGATCACCATCGGCTCGGGAGGCTCCGGCGGCATCTTCGCCCCCTCGCTGTTCATCGGGGCGATGCTGGGCGGCGTGGTTGGCATGTTTGTGCATTCAATATGGCCGGAGAGCACCGGCAGCCCCGGCGCCTACGCGTTGGTCGGCATGGGGGCGGTGGTCGCCGCGGGAACCCACGCGCCCATCACGGCCATCGTGATCATCTTCGAGCTGACGAGCGACTACAAGATCATTCTGCCGCTGATGATCTGCTGCATCATCGCCACTCTTCTGACCACCCAACTGCAGACCGCATCCATCTACACGATGAAGCTGATGCGGCGAGGAGTGGACATTCGCGGCGGGCGCGCCTTCGACCTGCTCCAGTCGATTCCAGTCCACGAGCAGATGCGGACTGACATGGCGACCGTGCGACCGCAAGACGGGCTCATGCAACTCGTCTCTCGGTTCATGAACTACCCTGGCAATGTCCTCTTCGTCGTTGATGACGACCAGCGGCTCCTCGGCATCATCACTCAGGATCAACTGCGACCCGTGATGACGGAGGCTTCCTCCCTGAATGTCCTGATTATCGCGCAGGATCTCATGATCGACCGGGACTTCACGACGATCTCGCCGGAAGATTCGCTTGCCGACGTCATGAAGTTACTGGGCAGCCAGGAGGGCGAGGTACCGGTTCTCCGGAACGGGCGTCTGGTCGGAGCGATCTGGCCCCAGGATGTCATTGCGAGGTACAACGCCGAACTGTTCAATCGCGAGATGGCGCGGAGCATGGTGAGCGCTATGGGCACCAGCCACACCATGGAACTGATCCCCAGTGTCGAGAATGCCGCGATGGTCGAGATCCCCGTGCCCGAGTCGTTCGTCGGGAAGAGCATTGGCGAACTGAACGTGCGCCAGGGCTACGGCTGCAGCATCCTGACCATCAAGCGTCACTCGGCCCCCGGGAGGGAGCCCTCAGCGGTCATCCCATCCCCTGACTTCGTCTTTCAGTCCGACGACATATTGCTCGTGTTGGGGACTGCCAAGGATCTTGCGCACCTCCGCCAGGGCGTGCCGCTACCGGCGGGACGTCGGAACGGAGCCGAGGGTGGTTGATGGCAAGGCAGTCAGAAAAGATCCGCATCGACGTCGTGTTGCAGGTAGGCGGTCGGTGCTCACGCGCTTTGCGGCAGTATATACAATCCCGCGATACATCCGACGGCAATCAGCCACATCCACAGGATGGAGTGGACGAAGATCGGAAAAATCATCAGCGCCAGGCCGATGCCGAGACTCTTGATCTGCTGCATCTTCTTGCCATAGAAAAAGATCGCCATACCGACCATCGATATCGCTGCGCCCGACAGCAGCGGGCCCGGGTCCATGAAGTCCATGTCAACACATCCTTCCCGAGCACCTATCGACCCGGGGATGCTCCAACTTCTGTCCGGCAGCATGTATCTGTGACGATCGATCGATGTCAAGCTGCGCAATCGCCGCACGCTGCCGTCAGACCGATCACACGGCATGATCTTCTTCGGGGTAGCGCCATCTCCGCACCGCGATAGTTAAGTCCATGGAGTACTATCATCTCGAGCGGAATCATCAGGGGTTGGAAAACCGATTGGTCGCGTCCTCGCAAGCGGTAGAGGAGCCATCAGGAGCAGTTGTTCGCCGAGAACGACTTGGCGTCCTGCTCAACTGCTATCATCGGTGAGCGGCGTAATTTGTGGGCTGAATAGAAGGATCCATAAGGGGGTTCAGCAGAACATCCATAACCCGCTTGGCGATCATAATGCATCTGTAGCGCATCCCATAAACCATTCCGACTGAAAAGCACCTGGATCATGCGAGACCGCCGCGACGAGATGATGGACGATCCGAAGCTCGACGTGTCTTTGCATCGAGCTGCACTCCTGGGATTGGCTCGGATTAATAGACTGAGCTTCGCATCCAGGGTGCTCTACACGCCGATCCGTGATTACGCGAACTCGATCGAAGCCCCGGTGCGTATTGTCGATATCGCTTCTGGAAGTGCTGATATCCCGATCGCCATTCTTCAGAAAGCGAATGCGGAAGGAATCAGGATTGAGTTCGTCGCGTGTGATGTGAGCGCAGTTGCCCTGGAGCAGGCGCAACTTGCCGCATCCAGGGCAGGAGTTCCCCTCGAAACTCGATGCTTGAATATTCTTCACGAGTCGATTCCTCCGTGTGATATTGTCACTTGCTCGCTTTTTACTCACCACCTGACAGACGATCAGATCAGGGTACTGGTCGAAAGAATAATGGAGGCGGATCCTGGACTGGTGCTTATCAACGATCTTCGCCGATGCGTGTGGGGCGGTTTTCTTGCTGCGGTCATTCCAAGGCTGATCACTCGATCGAAAGTTGTGCATAATGATGCGGTTCTTTCTGCTCGCGCGGCGCTCACCCCGAGAGAGCTTTGTAGTATTGTGGAAGGGGCCGGTATGGTAGGAGCGCGCATCCATCGGCTTTTTCCGGCGCGAATGCTCCTGGAATGGAGACGCAACCCATGAGAATCGATCAACTGCTCACCTCGATGCATGATCTACAGGAAGTTGCCAATATTCACTGGGATACGGTTGTCATCGGTGCCGGTCCCGCCGGTGCCGTCTGCGCATATGAATTGGCTCGAAATGGAGTGTCGGTTCTCCTCGTAGATAAAAACGTTTTTCCACGATGGAAAGTTTGCGGCGGATGTTTGACGGCGCTGGGATTGGATACGCTCCAGAAGATCGGTCTCCTGTCGGCACTCGATGATATTCAGTCTCCGCACGTGGAGCGCGTTGATATACATTGGAATGCACGGCATTTCAGTTCTCCTCTGAGGGCAATGCGTGCGGTATCACGTGAAGATTTGGATAGCCGTCTTGTACTCGCTGCCAAACAGAGAGGCGCTCGGGTGCTGACCGGCGTTTATGCAAGAATGATCAGCCCCTGTCGTATTCAACTCCGCCTTGATTCCAATACCGTGGTCGTTGAGACGAAGACGATTGTTCGCGCTACCGGGCTTGATCGATCGACAGAACCATACCACGGAGAGAGCAGCGTGATCGCCAAACGCTCCTGGATCGGCGCCGGAGTGACGATCCAACCCCAGCCACAACATGAAATACCATTGGGAGTGTTGACAATGGCGATTTCACCGCGCGGATATCTCGGCCGCCTGCGGCTTGGGGACGGACGGGTGAACTGGGCGGCGGCGGTCGACCCGGACTTTGTGCGATCACACGCCGGGATCCTCGATGCCTTGCGCAGGATCTGGCAAGTTTCGGATCTTGATCCAGACGAATTGCCGGATGAGGGCTGGAAAGGAACACCCCGTCTCACCCGGTGTCGTCCGGTGCAGGAAGGTTCTGCCTTTTCAGTCGGCGACGCGGCGGGATTTGTCGAGCCCATCACCGGTGAGGGAATGTCCTGGGCGATCGCAACGGGCGTCGCGGCGGCGCCGTGCGTGATCGACTATTTGCGATCTGCCTCGATGACCAACTGGACGAATGCGTACCGGCGACTGATGATGACTCGTCGATTGCGATGTGCATTGGTTGCCAAAGCACTGCGGTGGCCGAAGGTCATGTCCGCGGCATTGAGATTGGCGCAGATGAATCCTACCATCGGTCATTCCATGGTTGGTCTTCTGATCTCCGATCGCCCGGGGCACTACGCATGAAGCCTCGCATTCTCTCCATCGGGACCGCGACCCCTGAGTACACGCTCACTCAGGAGAGCGCTCTCGATCTTTCGGTGGAACTATCAGGAGCCAGTCCCCGGCGGGCACGTGCCATGCAAGTGCTTTACAAGAACTGCGGCGTCAGTCAGCGGCACATCGCCATTTATGACGCGGATGGTCACCAGGATCTGTATCAACCGAACGCAAATCCCCGACACCACGCTTCAACGAGTGAGCGGATGAGGCGATATCTCCCACTCGCTGCCCCTCTGGCCGAAGAGGCGTGCCACTCATGCCTTGCCCGCTCGAACATGAAACCGGAGTCGATCACCCATCTGGTTACGGTCTCATGCACGGGATTTGCCGCGCCCGGTCTTGATCTCGCCATCATCGATCAGCTCGGCTTGGCGCGAGACACCCCGCGTGTCCATGTCGGCTTTATGGGGTGTCACGGCGCCATCAACGGATTGCGCGTCGCGCACGCCCTCGCACTGGCGCATCGTGATTCAGTGGTCCTGCTCTGTTGTGTTGAACTGTGCTCGTTACACTTTCAATTTGGGGGGCAGCAAGGAAGTGACGTCGCCAACGCGTTGTTTGGAGACGGAGCGGCGGCGTGCCTGATCGGGATTGATCCTGAGGTAGACCACGCCCCGGTAATCGCTTCGACGGGGTCCATGATATTTGAGAATACTCAGGGTGCGATGGGCTGGTGGATCGGCGATTCCGGCTTTGAGATGCAGCTTTCACCGAGCGTGCCCGATCACCTTGCGCAAGTCGTCAAACCTTGGATCGAGCAATGGCTCGAGAAGGTAGAGATGCGAATCGAGGATATCGCTTGCTGGGCCATTCATCCGGGAGGGCCACGGGTCTTGAAAGTCATCGGGAACGTGTTCCAACTGGATCCTCTCATTACCAGCATGACGAGCCAGGTACTGCGTGAACACGGGAATATGTCCTCCCCCACGATCCTCTTTATCCTTCAGCGTATGCTCGATGTGGGGAGTCGGCTTCCCATCGTGGCCATGGCATTTGGACCAGGTCTTGTCGGCGAAGGACTATTGCTCACGAAATCGTGACCTGTCCATGGCAAATCTCCATCCGGCGTGTCGATGAGCGGGCTGCAAAGGACAGTGGTTTGAAGTGGGTTGAGCCAGCAATGTGCAAAAACCCAGCCGAGAAAATCATGCGGCCGTTCAGTGGTCTTCTCAACTATTCGAGACGAAGCGTGAATTCTCGATCGAATGCTGGAACAGGACGCGATGGGGCCAGGGTCGCGTCCTGATGCTCACGGTCATCATGCACATCATCATGATTGTTTTTAGGTACCATGGCGTTTTCGACGGAGCAATCCCGCTGCTTTTCTTTTTTCACGGAGAGATCGATGCCTGGAGTCCGCAACAATCCGTCCGTCGTTTCTCGCGTTGTTCTCCTGGCGGTCTCATTCATTCTGGCTGTCGGTTGCGCCACGCAGAGGCCTGGTGGAGGGTTGATTTTGCTGGACGCTTTCGGGGTAGAGCGCCCCTCCCCCGCGAACGTTGTTGATGCCGAGGGAATCTTCTACCTCGGAGGCGTCGAGGTGAACGAGCCCGACCACCGCATCTGGGTCGATACGCTCAAACGCATCGGCATGAATACTGTCGAGGTGACGGTCTACTTGAGGCAGGGAGATTGGGACTCTGACGACCTCTATGAACAGGTCTACGGCACACGAAGCGTCAACGAAGGCATCGTCCATCAGATCCGGGCGGCCAAGAGCGCCGGCCTGAGTGTTGTGCTCATTCTGCGTATCGCGCTTGATAGCAGACACGCGAGGAACCAGTTCATCTGGCACGGCTTGATCATGCCTCGAGATGAGGCGCTCCTCCGCTCATGGTTCCAAAAGTACCGGCGCTTTGCGGTCAAGTGGGCGGAAATGTGTCAGGAAATGGACGTCGATATCTTTGCCATCGGGAGCGAACTGAACTCGCTCGCATCAACCGTGCCCGTCGATAGGATGCCCGCGTTGGTGGAGTATTTCCTGGACAAGAACAAACAGGAACGCCTGAAAGGCGACACCCTTGTGTACGAGAACGATCTGACTGCGAAGCAGCTCCGGCTGCGTGGTACAAACAAGTCCAACAGCCTCGGTGAGTACCTGGATGGAAGGGTCGGCGCCCACGAACGCTGGGCGAGGCAGATCACATTCGACGGAGATCCGAACTACATCGAGCTGGAGAACAGGAGAAGAAGATTCCTCGAGGCCAACTGGATCTCGTTGATCCGGGAGGTGAGAGAACACTACCGGGGTAGACTGACCTTCGCCGCCAACTTCGACAACTACGAACAGATCTCGTTCTGGAGACATCTCGACATGATCGGGATCAACGCCTACTTTCCGCTGCGGGAATTGGGCGGTGCAGAGGTGGTCCCGGGCAACCTCTATGCGCAGTGCCGCAACAGTTGGGAAAAGATCTTTGAGGACATTGACGCCTTCCGAGCCAGCCAGGGCATAATGGACTTGCCGATACTGCTGACCGAACTCGGGTACACCTCCCGACGCAACAGTACCGTGGAGCCGTGGACCAAGTCGGGGTTCTCGGTGATCGGGGAGGGCGAAGCCAGCCGCATGATCGTCTGGGACGAGGAGCCTGTCGATCGTAACGAGCGCGTGGTTGCGGTCAATGCGTTGTACGACGCAGTCCGAAAGGGCGGCTACGACTTGAAGGGCATCCTGTATTGGAAGTTGACGACAGATGAGCGCCACCTCGACATCGAGCCGTTTGCCCTGCACATCGCCACCGAGGCCACCGATCCTCTTCAGGATGCGCTCTTGCGGTTCGTGGGGCGATGACTCCAGACTGACGACAGCATGCGCTAAGGTTTTCCGATGTCGTATCGTCAAACAGTAGACAG
>JADFSH010000053.1 GCA_022560875.1 Planctomycetota bacterium
CCATGGCCACGATCGTCAACACCGTCGGCACCACGATGAAGGTCATCGGGTCTGACGGGGTTACCTGATACAGTTGGCTTGAAAGCAACCCGGTAAGGCCATACGCCGCGAGCAACCCGATCGCCACTCCGATGAGAGTCAGAATGACGCCTTGCTTCATGAAGTGAACGAGAACATCGGTAGGTTTAGCTCCCAGCGCCATGCGGATGCCGATCTCCCGGACCCGCTGATTGACGGCGAAGGACATCACTCCAAAAAGACCGATCGAGGCGAGGAACAGGGCGACCCCTGCGAAACCTCCGATGAGCATGGTCGTCAGTCGCTCGATCGTCATTGTTTCCTCAACAACTTCTCCCACGAGCCGGTATCGAACCAGCGGCTGTTCGGGATCGATTTCGCTCACCACGCCTCGAATGGCCTTTGCAGTCTGTCCCGGCTCCAGCGTTGTGCGGGCCACTATGGTCATGAACGTCTGGGCGAACTGGGAATAGGGCAGATAAAAACGAGGCTGGATATTCTCGCTCATTTCCTCATGCCGAATATCCCCGACGACTCCGACAATCTCATGCCAGATAAGATTGCCATCCGCATCCAGTTGATCTCTGGTAAGACGCTGCCCCAGAGGGCTCATCCGGCCATTGCTCCCGCGCCATCGCCTCGCTGATGACGATGACTTGCTGTGAGTCTATTTGATCGCTCTCCTCGATGAATCGGCCCGCGATCAACGGGATTTTCATCGTCTCGAAGTATCCGGCGGTTGCCGAGTCCAGGCCCGCCACCGGTGCTTGCCCCGGTTCGGGTTCAGGTCTTCCCTCGATGCGGTAACTCATTGCCAAGGCATTGCCCGAGAACGGCAGCGTCAGCACCGCACCCGCTGATTCCACCCCCGGAATGGCATTGATACGTGTGACCGCATCCTCAAAGAAGACTGCCCGCGCCTCTTTGTCGGGATACTTCGCCCTGGGCAGGGTCATAGACATGGAAATGACATTTTCCTCATCAAAGCCCACGTCATTGCTCATCATGCGTTGGAAGCTTTGGACCATGAGCCCCGCCCCGATCAGAAGCACAAATGACAGGACGATTTCCGACATGACAAGCAGCGATTTCATGGACCAGATTCGACCACCAATGATTGGGTCTGATCGCGATCCTTCATCACGGTTGCAATATCATGCTTCGCGGCCGTCAGCGAAGTAACAATGCCGAATAGCACCCCGGTCAGGAGTGACAATCCCAAGGCAAACATGAGTACCGTGCCGTTGAGACCGATGCTCTCCTGGAAAAAGGCCGGCATGCGATCCGACACCACGATCGCCAGAAGGTCGATGCTCCAATACGCAATAAGAATCCCCAACCCTCCGCCAATGGTTGATAACACCAGACTTTCGGTCAGCAGCTGCCGCACAATGCGCCACCGCCCCGCCCCCAGGGCGCTGCGTATCCCCAACTCCTGTCGACGCGACGCGCCTTTCACCAGAAGAAGGTTGGCGACATTGGCACAGGTGATCAGAAGCACCATGCCGACCGCCCCGAGAAGGAGGAGCATGGCCGGACGATCATTCCTTACCAGATGGTCGTGGAGCGGCACCAGGAAGATTCCGACATCAACATTCTCCTCGGGATAGGCTTCGCGCAGACGGGCGGCGAGCACATCCATTTCGCTCTGAGCCTGGGTGAGGGTCAAACCGGGCTTCAGACGCCCCAAAGCCTGAAGATAGACCATATCCCGACGCGCCGCTTCATCAGCGGAGAAAGCCAGAGGCACCCAGATATCGCGATTGGCCGGAAAGTCAAATGTCTCCGGCATGACCCCCACCACGATGTGTGGTTCACTGTCGATCGTAATCGCGGTGCCGATGATGCTTTCATCCGAATTGAACCGATCATTCCAGAACTGCCGGCTCAGGATAATGGCCTTCTCAGGGCCTTCAAAATCCTCCGCCTCTGAAAAGACCCTGCCCATCAGCGGTATTGCGCCAAATATCTCAAAGTAGCCGCTACTCACCCGGGCTCCGACCAGTCGTTGCGGATCACCTTCCCCGGTGAGGTTCCGTCTCGCTCCCTCCCACAGGGCCATACGACTGAAGACCGTGTTCTGCTCGCGCCAATCGAGAAAGTTGGCGGGGGAGACCGTATTCCGGTCGTACCCTGAGGGTAGATGTGATTGCCAGACGGTGATAATGCGATCCGGCTCATGAAATGGCATGGCCTTGAGGAGAAGGGCATGCACGACGCTGAACATCGCCGTGTTCGCCCCGATGCCCAAAGCCAGGGTGAGTACGGAGATTGCCGTGAACCCCGGGTTTTTCACCAGCATCCGAAGTCCGAAACGCAGGTCATGCAGAAAATTCTTGAACGGGGTTCCTTATTCGTAACGCAGTGCGACCATCGGATCGATCCGTGTCGCCCGACGTGCAGGGATGAGACAAGCTCCAGCGGTTACCAGGACCAGCACCAGGGGGATTCCGATGAACGTCAGCGGATCTGTCACACTGACATCGTAAAGCAGGCTTGACATGAGCCGCGTGAGCCCGAATGCAGCGGCCAGGCCGATCGCGATGCCGATTGACGCCAGTTTCAAACCCTGCTTCAGCACCATCCACAACACACTATTGGCACTCGCCCCCAAAGCCATACGCACACCGATCTCCTGTGTCCGCTGCGCCACTGAATATGCCAGCACGCCGTAGAGGCCGATAGCCGCCAGCAACAGGGCCAGGCCACTGAAGCAGCCCAGCAGGAAAGTATTGAAACGCGGCTGCGCCATCAACTCCGAAACCAACTCGTCCATGGCCGCTATCTCACTGATCGGCTGCTCTGGATCGATCTGCCAGACCGCAGCCTGAATTGACTTGACCAGACTGAGCGGATCGCCTTCGACCTGCACCGTGAGAATAAATGCGCGCCAGTCCAGACCGTTCTGGGCGGTGGGCACATAAACCAGTGTCTGGGGTTCATCCGTCACCGCACTCTGCTGAACGTCGGCGACAACCCCCACGATCGTCCGCCAGGGCATGACCTGTTCGACGTCCCAGGGTCTGGGCTCCGGACCCAGTAACCCGTCGGGAGGCCCGCAACGAATCCTTTGTCCCAGCGGATTAATATCCGGGAAGAATGCCCGCCGCGCCGATTCATTTATAATCGCAACAGGAGTCGCGTCTGCGCTGTCCTGGGCGTTGAAACTCCGCCCTTCGATCCAGCGGTAGCCAAGTGTCTCGAAATATCCATCGGAGACGATACGAAATCCGACCGAATCCACTTCAGGCATGGTCGCCGCCTGCTTGTCTTCGCGGGTGAACATGCGTGTCCACGATCCGGACAGTGTCATGGGTAGACGCGTAGTCAGCCCCGCATCCGTCACGCCGGGTAACGCCCGTACCGATTCAGTCAGTTCGTGATAAAAAGCGGCCACGTCACCAGGCTTGGGATACTTCACATCCGGCAGGTTGATTCGTGCTGTCAGAACGCCACTTGTCCTGACACCAGGATCCACCTGGCTCATGGCAAGCAGGCTCTTGATCATCAGCCCGGCCCCGATCAACAACACCAGTGACAAGGCGATTTCCGAAACCACGAGTGATGATCGCAAGCGGCTGCCGCCACCCCCGCTACCGGCTGATCGACCGCCTTCCTTCAAGCCCTGGATGAGATCCCGCCCGAGCAGGTTCAAGGTCGCCACGCCCCCGAACAAGAATCCCATCACCAGCGTCGCCACCAATGCATATCCGAGTACGGGCAAATCCAGGCCAACCTGCTGAATGCGGGGCAATTCCTGTGGGCCATAGCTGATGAGCAGATCGAGCATCCAACTCGCCAGAAAGATCCCCACCGCCCCGCCCACGAAGGCCAGGAGCAGGCACTCGACCATCATCAGACGCAGCACATGTCCCCGACGCGCCCCAAGCGCGGTGCGCACGGCAATCTCTCGGGTCCGGGCGCTTCCCCGCGAAAGAATGAGGTTGGCTACATTGGCGCAGGCGATCAGAAGGACAAATCCCACCGCCCCGAAAAGCATGTACAACGCACCTTGCACATCGCCGGTGAGCACCTCACGCATCGGGATCACCAGTGCATCCACGCCATCGTTTGTCTCGGGGTTCTGCTTCTCGGTCATGGCGGCAATGCGTGACAGGTCCGCCTGGGCACTGGACAGCGACACATCATCATGCAATCGCCCCAGTGCGATATACGAGTGTTCGAAGCGGCCCTGTAGTGGATCCGTCACGTCTATTTGCAGCGCTGTCCAGAGTTGCGTATCCGTCGCCAGAGGATATTCGAATCCCTCCGGGAGAATACCGACGACGGTGGTGGACTCGCCGCTTATGAAAACTTCCCGGCCGATGAGCTCAGGGTCTGCGTTGAAAAGTCGTGTCCAAAGATTATGGCTCAGCACGGCCACCCGACCGGCGCCCGGCTCATTGTCCTCCGGGGCCAACAACCGTCCTCGGGCGGCGTTGACGCCAAACACCGAGAATATCTCCGACGTGGCCTGCGCCCCCTCCACCTTCACCGGTTCGGAGGTCTGAGTGAGATTGAATGTCTGCGGCTGGTAGAGTCCAAGCTGAGCAAACGTGGTGTTGTCCCGCTTGAAATCGAGATAATCAGGCACCGAAACCGGCATCTGGTCGAACCCCCTGGCCATTTGGGTTTCCCAGACGACGACGACCTTGCCGGGGTCGGGCAGAGACAAAGGTCGCAGCACCACCGCGTTGACCACACTGAAGATCGCGGTGTTGGCTCCGATACCCAGGGCCAGGGTGAGCACGGAGATTGCCGTGAATCCCGGGTTTTTCACCAGCATCCGAAGTCCGAAACGCAGGTCTTGCAGAAAATTCATGAACGGGATTCCTTATTCGTAACGCAATGCGACCATGGGATCGATCTTTGTCGCTTTACGTGCGGGGAAGTAGCAGGCGGCGAGGGCGATGACGACAAGCAATGCAGTGATCATGCCGTACAAGGTGAGATCGTAGGGATTCACCCCCAGCAGCATGCCGCTGATCAGCTTCGTCGTGGCAAAGGCGATGACGAGTCCGACCACGACGCCGATCGCAGTGAGAATCATACCCTCCCGGAACACGAGCTTGAGGACTTCACCCCCACTCGCGCCCAGGGCCATCCGCACGCCGAACTCATGGGTGCGGCCGCTGACGGAGTAGGCGATTACGCCGTAGATCCCGATCGCCGCGAGCACGAGCCCGAGCATGCCGAAGCATCCCACCGCCATCGCTCCCATCCTAATAGGCATGAGCGCATTGCCAGTGGAGAGGTGCGTGTGCATGTCCTTGACGTCGAATATAGGTAAGGTGGAATCCACCTCCTGGATCGCCCCACGCACCGCCGGGGCCAGTGACATCGGATCCAATGATGTACGCACGTGGAGGTTGCCCATGAACCCAAGGTTCTGGGACAAGGGGCGATACATGAAGGGTCGCGGCGATTCGGTGATATAGCCGTACTTGCCGGTCGCGGTGATGCCGACGACCGTCATCAACTCGCCGTCGAGCGTTTCAAAATGAAACTGTTTTCCCAGTGGATCCTGTCCAGGCCAGCGTTGGTCGGCCATCGCCTGGTTGATGACGACGATACTCATAGAATCAGCAGTGTCCAATTCCGTAATACCGCGTCCGCGAAGAATGGGCACTCCCATCGCTTCAAAGTAGTTTTGATCGACGGAGTTATAGAACACAGAGGGCGCGTCCTTCTCTTGAAGCTCATCGGACCCCACGACAAAGATGTTGGCGACCGCGAGCCCCATCCCGCTGAAGGGGATGTAGCTGGCCATGGACGCGAACTCCACTCCGGGGATTGAAGCCACCCGCCGGGTGATATCATTATAGATGCGCTGGCTGGTTTCCTCGTCGTAGCCGTGTGTGCCAGGATCGATTGACATGAGCAGAAGATTGTCCGCGTTAAAGCCCATGTCCAGGTTCTGGGCATTGATCAGACTCTTCATGAATAGCCCCGAGCAGATCAGCAGCAGCAGTGATATCGCAAGTTGCGCCACCACAAGAACCTTGCGGATCAGGTGTCGGCCTGTGCCGGCACTGACGGACCGCCCTTCCTTCATGGCATGCTGGAGATTGACGCGGGAAATCTGCCAAGCGGGCATCAAGCCGGCGAAGAGACAACACGCCACCGCCGCCAGTAATGCGAAGAGATACACACGTATGTCAGCCTCAAAATTGAAGTTGATCGGGATGTCCACCGGCAGATTGTTGGCAACCGAAGCCACGTACGACGTGGCCCACCCTGAGATCAGCAGCCCCAAAGCGCTCCCCAGAAGCGCCAGCATGAGTGTCTCGGTCAGGAGTTGGCGGATGATCCTGAAACGTCCCGCTCCCAATGCCACCCGGACAGCGATTTCCTGAGATCGGGACATACCCCGAGCCAGGAGCAGGTTCGCTACATTGGCGCAGGCGATGAAGAGCACCAGACTCACCAAGGCCATAAGAACGATTGAGACCATACTCGCAAGGCGATAGGTTGAAGGTTCGGGACGCGAGTGCTTTTCAGGAATCACATTGAGGGTCACCCCGACGTTCGTGTCCGGATATTCATCAGCCATTAGGGATCCAATAAGCCTCATCTCCGCCTGCGCCTGTTCCGCGGTCACTCCCTCTTTCAATCGACCAATAGCGCGTAAGGAGTGGGCTTCCCGATTAGTAAAGATATCCCCAAGGTCTCGCAACTGGGCGATCGTCGAAAGGGGTAGGTAGAGATCAAGATCGAAGATTGTTTCGGTGCCGCAGAAACCCTCAGGCATGATCCCGGTGACCGTAAAGGCGGTCCCATTGACGTCCATCGTCTTGCCGATGATGGAGACATCACCATCGAAGTTGCGTTGCCAGAAGGTGTAACCGAGTACGACGACCCGCTCACCGCCGGTAATGATCTCATCGTCATACGCAAATGTCCGGCCATGTATGGCCTCGACGCCAAGAAGAGGAAAGTAGCCTCCGCTGACGGTCATGCCCCAGGTCCTTACCGTCCTTCCCTCGCCCGCCACGCTCACCGGCATCGGGGTGTAGATCGCAATGCCCGAAAGCACATCGTTCTGGTCTCGATAGTCCATAAAATCGACGTAGGAGAGACCGTGGGGAAATTCCATGTGCTTATCGGAGTTGGTCAACACCACGACCTGATCTGGATTCTCAACTGCCAAGGGCCGGAACAGCAACGCATTGAGAAACGAAAAGATCGCCGTGTTGGCACCGATGCCCAACGCCAGCGTCAGGATGACGATGCCGGTGAATCCGGGGCTTTTGAGCAAAGTACGAAGACCGATGCGAATGTCCTGTATCAGGAAGTTCATTTTTCAACTCCTACTCGTTTCGAAGCGCCGCCATCGGGTTGATGTTCATCGCGCGTCGGGTGGGTATATAGCAGGCGGCCAATGCCACAACTGTCATGAGAAGCGTCACCACCATGAAGGTGATGGGATCCGTAGCGGTAATGTCGTAGAGGAAGTCCGAGAGCAGGTTCATGAGGTCGTGCTCCTGTCGCTTGACCGATGAAGGTTACATGAGCGCGTACTCAGGCGCAGACACGTCATGCTTCGTTTGATTCAGGCCACGTCCGTTTCTGCTTCCTGCTGATGATCTTCCTCTCCAATGATTCGACCGTCGAACAGCTCTATCTTTCGCTGGGCCTCTTCGGTATAGCGTTCGTCGTGCGTTACCATGCAGATCGTGGCTCCGCCATCATGGAGTTCCTGAAGCAGTTCCATGACGGCCTGCCCGTTCTTCGAGTCGAGGTTGCCGGTGGGCTCGTCGGCGAGCAGGATGAGCGGATCGCCCGCCAATGCCCGGGCCACCGCCACCCGCTGCTGCTGGCCGCCGGAGAGCTGTGAGGGATAATGCTTCATGCGGTGGGCCATGCCCACACGATCCAGCGCCTGCTGCACCTTTTCCTTGCGCTCCGCCGCGGGCATGCGACGGTAGGTCAGGGGGAGTTCGACATTCTCATAGACCGTCAGGTCACCGATGAGATTGAAGCTCTGGAAGATGAAACCGATCTCGCGGTTGCGGATTCGCGCCCGCTCCGAGAGCGTGAGTTCCGCCACCGGCTTGTCGTTGAGCAGGTAGCTTCCCTCGGTGGATGAATCCAGCAGGCCGAGAATGGAAAGCAGGGTCGATTTACCGCAACCGGACGGTCCGGAGATCGCGACAAATTCCCCCCTCATGATTTCGAGGTGCACCTGGGCCAGGGCGTGAGTCTCCACTTCCTCGGTAAGGAAGACCTTGGAAATGTTGTTCATTCGGATAAGGACGTCTTTGTTTTCGCTCATGGAATTCTCTTTCGATGTATCACATCTCCACTTCCAGTGGAGAGGTTTGGTCAGGCGAACAATTCTCCGACGCGATGACTCAGCAGATGATCGGATTCGATCGTTTTCTTCATGCGTTTCCTCGCGCGATACAAGTGACTCTTGACGGTTCCCTCGGGAATATTCAGATAGCTGGAGATGCGGGGCACCGGCCAGCTTTTCTCGTAAAAAAGCTCCACGATCTCACGCTGCACACTGCCGAGCCCGTCCAGGGCGAAATCCAGAACCTCGCGTACGTTGTTCATTTCCTCGATTCGGGCGGTTTCCTGGCTCGGCGAGGGTTCGCCGCTCTGTCGGTCGCAAAGCATGTCCGTGTCGTAGGCCGGTTTCATTTTCTGATTCGCATTGACAAACAGACGTCGCGCGATGGTGTATAACCAGGTGCTGAAACGGAAACGCGGGTCAAACCTATCGAGGTTCTTCAGTACCCGGACGAATGCCTCCTGCACAATGTCCTCCGCCATCTCCACATGCCCGGACTGCTGAAGGATGTAGGAATACAGCCCTCCCTGATGTGCGCGAATGAGCGTGGCAATGGCGTCGCCGTTGCCGGCTTTCGCCTTGCTGACAAGTTCAATTTCCAGGGCCTTGGCGATCACTGTCTTATCCTTTCCGCGCCTCATCGGAGGCGAATGCGATCCACATCGTCGAAGGCTGATGTGTTGGAGAGAATCACTTGCTCTCCCAGGGTCAGCCCGCTCTTGATCTCAACCGTCGTCACCGACAACGCCCCGAGCGTGACCTGTCGTCGAGTGGCATGGATTCCATCCAGGTCGATACAGAACAATCCAATGGTGTTATACGCCTGGCTGTACACTGGCCGTCCCACGTACAACACGTCTTCAAGTCGTTCCAACTCGATCGTGCCGGAGACGTTCAGGTCCGGTCGCGCCCCTCTGGGGAGTTCACCTTCCAGGCTGACATCCACGGATATGGTGTTGTTCTGCACCGCGGGATCTATCCTCCGCACAATGCCGGGAATGATTCCGTTTCGGGTGTCGATGGAGGCGACCTGTCCGATCTGCACATCGCGGGCCTGCGTCTCCGGGATGCGGATCACAGCCTTGAGCTTTTGGGGATTGATTATTCGGGCGATCAGCGTGGTGTCATTGACACGCTGGCCGACCTCGACCTCCATCTGGTCGAGCACCCCGTCCGTGCCGGCCCTGACCATGAGTGATGCGACTTTGGAACGTTGAAGTTCGAGCTTGGCCTTGGCCTGTTGAACGGATGCATCCTGGCGAGCCAGTTCCGTCACCACCGATTCGCTCTTGATGTCAAATCGACGGTTCTCGAAGACCAGAATGGTGTCCAGATTATCCGCCCGGGCCTTGGATAGTTTCCACTGAAGCTCCGAGCGATCCCCGGACTTGAAGAGCGTCTCATCCACTTCCGCTTGAAGCTTCGCTTCCAGAAGATTGGCTTTGGTCTGGGCGATGCGGGCCTCGATGTCGAGCAGCTCGGTTTCCAATCGCTTCTCAAGGGCGGCATATTCCGCTTCCGCAGATTTGAGCTGCCAATGCGATTCAAAAGCCGCGTTCTCAAGTTCCGGGTTGTCGAGTTCGACCAGAATCATGTCGCTGGTCACCGGCGTACCGGGCAGGACGTTCACCTTGACCACGCGTCCCTGGACGGGAGATGGCACGATCGTTATGTCGATCGGAACCAGCGAACCGTTGCCGCGCACCTGGCGAAGCATCACTCCCCGCTCGACGGTGCCGATGACAACGGATTGGCGGTCCACGGGTTTCGCGGCAGGTTGCAATCGGTTCAGACTGATCGTGATCCCTGCCCCGCCACCAACGATGACGACAAATATGACGATCCGCTTGAACCAGCGAAGTCCTGTCCGGGATTTGCGGGGAACATCCATTTGGTACCTCAAACAACCTCATATACAAAAATCATGCCAGTTGTGTTACCGATCGTCGAAACCTTATTTGCAAGTCAGGAGCTGCGATTTCATACAAAATGTGAGTTTGCAAAAGCGTCCGGAATCGAACACTTCGTCCCGAAATCGGACACTTTTTCGCAGTCTTTTCACGCCCGGAACAGGCTTCAACCGGAATTCAGCGGCAGTCTTAACATAGCCCGACAGCCTTGCCCCTCATCACGATTGGAAACAAACAGGCTTCCCCCATGGGCCTCGGCAATTTGGCGACTGAGCACGAGTCCGATGCCCGACCCCTCCGGCTTGGTGGTAAAGAATGGAACGAAGAGATTCTCGGGATTGGAAATACCCGGCCCTTCGTCATCCACCCAGATTTCCAGATGCCGTCCACCTTTTTCTACCCGCCACCCCACTTCTACGCCACCTCCAAGTTCTTCCGCCGCCTCCACGGCATTGCGAATCAGATTGATCAGGAGCTGATCGAGCTGATCGCCATCCGCCTCGATGGTGATCTGGGGCCCCAGGGCCACTTGAATTTCCGGGCGCGACTGTAGCTCGACGATCCGTCGTATCCAGGCCCCGACCTCGACGGGCCGGAAACTGGGATCGGGAAGACGCGCAAGCTGCGAATATGACTCCATGAATCGCCCCAGCGACTTCGAGCGATCCTCGATGACTTGCAGACCCTGTTGTACATCCTCCTCCCAGTCATCAGGGCGCGGCTGGCGTTGAAGAATCGAGGTCAGGCTTCCCGCCAATGAATTGATGGGCGCGAGAGAGTTGTTGATCTCATGTCTGAGCACCTGGATCAATCGTTGCCACGCCTGGCGCTCCTCCTGACGAAGGGTGCGGGTGAGGTCGGAGAGAACCAGCAGTTGATGTCGCTTGCCGACTTCTCGAAAGGTGCTGCGCCGGGCTTCCCAGCGACCGAGTCCCCCGGCAAACGTCGCTTCGATCAATCGGGGCGTCTTTCCTTCAAGGCACGCCTCAAGATCAAGCGCCCGGGCGGTGCGCCCGAGAAGATCTCGCGCAGCGCGCCCCAACAGTGCTTCGCCACGCTGATTGACGAGCCTGAGACGACGATCCTCATCAAAGGCGAAGATGGCGACGTCGATTTCCGCCATGACCTTGCTCAGCAGTGCCGTCGCCTCCATCGCCCCCAGACGCTCTTCGCGCAAAGTCTGGCCGAGGGCATTAACCTCCATTGCGACCTCCCCCAGGGCGTCGTCGTACGATGCGCCCCGGGCCCGCATCGAGTAGTCGCCTTCGCGCATGGCGGCGAGCAGGTTGGAAAGCGTGCGCAGGGGAAACGCCGCTTCCTGCTGCAGGGCATAGATAAAGCCCCACCAGCACAACCCGATCAGAAACGTGATCGTCCATTGCGATTTCAGCTGAAAGTCCCCGGTCCACAGCAGCAGCAGGCCGATGAGCAGCGCAGGGGCGGAACTCAAGATCGCGAAGAGCAGAATCCGCCTTTCATGGGCAATACGCCCCCGCCCCCGCCCCCGGATTTTGCCGGTCATGCGAATCTTCTGCGAATCGCGGTTGGTCCCCTCGTGTTCAACTTTCGGCTGCTGCGTCATCCCCGCTCACCATACCCAGCTTATCGAGTCGCCGATAGAGCCCGCTGCGACTGAGACCGAGTGCTTTGGCCGCCTGATTCACGTTGCCCCCATGTCGGGCCATCGCCTTGCGAACCAGCAAGGCTTCGACCTCATCAAGGGTCATGCCTTCCAGATCGGGGGGAGTTTCGCTCAGGGCCCCGATTCCCAGGTCTCCCGTCCGGATCGTATCACCGCTCGCCATGAGGACGGCCCGCTCGATGACATGCTCGAGTTCGCGCACGTTGCCCGGCCAGGGATAGTCAAGCAGGGCCTGCATTGATGCCCGATCAAAGCCGCCGATCGACTTGTCGTATCGAGACAAAAGACGCTGAAGAAAATGTCCCGCCAACTGAGGAATATCCTCGCGACGCTCGACAAGCGGCGGCAGGCCGATCTCGATCGTGTTCAATCGAAACAGGAGATCCTCGCGAAACCTGCCCTCATCGATCGCCTTGCGGATGTCCATGTTGGTCGCGGAAATAATGCGTACATCCACGGTTTTGGTTTTCGACGATCCGACCGGCTCAAACTGTCCGGTCTCCACCACCTGGAGCAGCTTGGTCTGCATGACGGGAGAAATGTTGCCGATCTCATCGAGGAATAGCGTCCCTCCATCTGCAAGCTCGAAACGACCCACCCGATTCGTAGTGGCATCCGTGAACGCGCCCTGAACATGGCCGAACAGTTCGCTCTCGAAGATGGTTTCCGGCAGCCCCCCGGCATTGACGGTAATCAGGGGTTTTTCAGCGCGATTGGAAACCTGATGAAGGATCTTGGCGATCAGCCCCTTGCCCGTGCCGTGCGCCCCGGTGAGCAGCACATTGGCATCCGAAGGGCCGATCCGTTCGATGAGATCCAACACCGGTTTCATCGCGGCGGAATCGGCGATCATCGTCGTCTCCCCGACATTGCGAAGAATTTCGTTTTCCGCTTCCAGACGCCGCCCCCGCCGAAGAGCGCGACCAAGTTCGATCTGGGTCTTGAGAATCGAAAGCAGTCGCTCGTTATCCCACGGCTTCTGGATGAAGTCCCGCGCTCCCTGCTGCATCGCCTCGACGGCGATATCGACGCTGCTCCACCCGGTCATGACCAAAACGGGTAGTTCACCGTCGATCTGCCTCAGTTGCTTGAGCAGGCCGATGCCCTCGCGCCCGGAAGTGGTATCGCGGGTGTAATTGAGGTCGATGAGGACGGCATCGAAGTCCTCGGTCCTGACCGCCTCGACCACATCGATCGGAGATGAAGCCATCCGGGTCTCGAAACCTTCCCCCTTGAGCAGGAGCTTGAGGGCCTTGAGGACATCGGGCTGATCGTCGGCGATGAGGATTCGGGGAGGGGGAGTTGGCACGGTATATAAAGGATAGCGGGAATTCGTATTCGCAGTCGGGCAAAGGCAATCGATGAACCCATGATGCGCTCATGGATCAAACTGTTGTTGCCCAGCTCTTCACCGTCAGGTGATGATCTGACCAGCTATCCCAGACGCATCGTGCCCATCGTCGGACAAGCTCTTCATGTTCAGTCAAGTTCTGAGCCTGAGCGACATCCAGAATCGTCATATCGCCGGGCGATTCAGGAGGCTCCAGCCAGGTAAACGCTGCGCTTTTCTTGACCACCGCCTGGATCACTTTCGTTGCACCCCGGACAGGAAAATCTCTTTCGAGAACCATGTGTAATCCAACCAGATGAACGACTACCGACTGAATCGACCGTCTTGAAGACACCCCGGGGTGTTGAACAGCATAGGTATCAACCGTGAGTCGGTGGACGTCATTCGCATTCCATTCGCCGTATTCCCGGGCCAGGACATCGCAATAGATAGACCAGCAGCCCGACGCAGCCCCGATGTAGCGATGGGTCGGACCGTCGATATCCCCGACTTGGGCCCGACACCCGGGGCAGGAGATTGTGGGGTTGGTTTCAGACATGAGATCCGTGAATGATAGAATAACCATCCCGGAAAGGAGCAAAAGAGGATTGCTCCGACACTGGCAGCCCGATCGGCCCGGCTCAGGCCTGAAGTTGTTTATGCCGATAACAGATGACGAAAGTACGGATTCTTGAATCGTGGCAAGGCAGTGCGTATCCTGCCTTGGTCATCGCCACTGTAGCTCAACGGCAGAGCAGCGGTTTTGTAAACCGCAGGTTGGGAGTTCGAATCTCCCCGGTGGCTATCAGAGAGGCATTAGGCAATAGGGATTTAGCAGGGGAGTTTATGGGCCGAGACCTGTTGCTCGTCTCATGCTCTGGGGATACAGTATCCACCCTCCGAAATGGCTCGATAATCCCGATTTGAGGCAGACTGTGGGCGAAGACAATCCAGCGGGCGGATTCCTGAGTGGTCAAAGGGGACGGGCTGTAAACCCGTTGGCGTACGCCTTCGCAGGTTCGAATCCTGCTCCGCCCATTTGCCGTTGCTGGTCGATTCCGGCCAGTCACGGGGTGTAGCTCAGCTTGGTAGAGCGCGTCGTTCGGGACGACGAGGTCGCAGGTTCAAATCCTGTCACCCCGACTATGGAAAAAGTCGCCATATAGGCGGCTTTTTTCATAGGCGGGAGAGACCGGCCCAAGCCGGGCTCGTGACGCGCCAGCGGCACGTGACAGGATTCCGTGCAACGCAATCCTGTCACCCCGACTTGAAAACAGTCGCCATTCAGGCGGCTGTTTTTTATTCGGGAGAGACCGGCGCAAGCCGGGCTCAGTGACGCGCCATCGGCACATGACAGGATTCCGTGACACGCAATCCTGTCACCCCGACTAAGAAAACAGTCGCCACTAAAGGCGGCTGTTTTTGTGTCGGGATCGGTACGCCCCATCGGCACGGCGTTTACTTTTCCGTTATGCTTAGCATTGGCCCAGCTCTACTGAACCGTTAAATCGAGAAAGCTGAATTCGTATCAGGAACGATCGTTCGTTCCGGCACGAACCATTCGGGAAATGTCGGTTTGAATCCTTGAATCCGGCTATTGAGAATCGAGGTTACGATGCGCATGATCTTGTGGATTCCAGCAATGATGGTCTTGGGCTGCCAAGGCGTAAATCCTGCTGTGCATGACCCTCTAAGAACCGATGACCCCGACAAGGTCATGATGGGCCAGGCGGCCGCCGAAAGCGCCAGCGCAGATAGTTTCATGCTCCGGAGCTTTGACGGTACTTATGTCGAGGTTCATGTGCGCAAGCCCGAGGGAAAAGGCCCCTTTCCGGCCATTCATTTACTGCACGGGGGCTTAGGGGGGCGTCCTGAAGGGCGTATGGAGGTCGTCGCCCACCGCCAACTGCCCAACTTCTTTTTTGAAAAGGGTTTTGTGGTCATGGCCTCGGAGTACCGCCGCTACCACTTTGGCGTGGAAGAAATGTACGATGTGTATGCGGCGTATGAAAAACTCGAGAGTCTTCCCTTTGTTGACCGGAATCGAATTTCCGTGATCGGCGGGAGTCATGGGGGTTACCTGGCGGAGCTACTGGCCATGCACAAGAAACCCGTCTGTGTGGTTTCCTTGGCCGGCCTGGTGGACATTGAAGCCTTGTACGACAGGGCCCAGGACTTCAGAAAATCCTTTTCGACCCAGGAAGAAGGCTGGGCAATTCTGACCATGGCCAAAGACGAAAGAGCCAAGCTCAAGCCCTTTCTGGAGGATGCTGAGCTGTTCAAACAGAATCCCGTGGCTAAAAACATGATATTGGCGGAGAGCGTCTTTGAACTGGCGCTGCGTTTTGAAGACAACAAAGACAAATACACCGAGATCTCCCCCTTGCAGAATGCGGAAAAGATCCAAGTGCCACTCTTGTACATATCCGGAGACCTAGATCCACTTACGGTAAACGGCAGGAAATTGGTAGAGAAAATGCAAATGCTTGGAAAAATCGCCGAGTTGTCGATTCATCCGGGTGTCGGCCACGGTTTTTCCACGGGCTATCGAAACCCCCATCCCGAGTTCTACAAAGCCGCAGAAAAAATGCTCAACTTCATCGAGGCCCACAGTAAATAAAATCAAATTCAGCTATAAACTCGAAAGAGTAACTCTACAGCCGTCTGCAATGCGTGATGGGCGAGATCGCACGTGCCTGTGGTGAAGCGCAGCTCACCACAGGGATGCGCGATCGCAAGCGCATCATCTGGGGAATGCTGCGCGTATCCCCAGCCACCCGCCGCTATACTGAATTGTCCCTTCAACAGTTAGCTGTCTTCGAGGCACAGACCGTGATTGAAATACCTATCACTACAGAGCGATTGACTATCCGGCGATTCGAGGCGAAGAACCTTGAGCCATTTCTCCGTTTCATGCTGGATGATGATTCGACTCGCTTTCTGACCTTTGATGCGGAGCAGAAGACCGAACCGGGGGCGACGGCATTATTCGAGTACGTTCTCCAGGCCTATGCCTCACCGGAGCCGGTTCATTCCTACGCTATCGTTGAAAGAGAAACCGATGAGTATGTCGGCTCCTGCGGCTATGCGCCGTATGAGGAAGGCGTCGTGGAATGCTATTACGCCGTCAACGCCGAGCATCGGGGCAAGGGCATAGCGACGGAAGCCGCCAAGGCTCTCATTCAGGCTTTGGCAAGCTCCACGGATTTCAGGGAAATACGAGCCTACTGCCACGCCGAGAACTCGGCGGCCCACGACGTGGCATTAAAGTCGGGCATGATGGCAAAGGGGATGGCGAAGCACAAAGATTTAAACGTCCCTAGTCAGTTGTTCATCCGAGTAGCCGGCTGATACCCGTTTTACAGGACGCCCGAGAAGAATAGAGGGTGGGATTCTTTTCTCCACCTCTTGCACGGCACGGCGATTGCCTTATTCTTTATAGTATGGCTTGTCCCTGCTATACTGAACTGTTCATTCAACTGTTTGACATCACTATACGGGGTCAACAAATGCCAGCAAGAATGACATCCGCAGCTTGGCAACGCGGGTTCAAGAACGCGTTGATTTGTTTGGTGGGCGTGAGTACATTCTTGGGAGTTCTTACATTCGCGATATCAACCATCTTTCAGCAAACATTTCAACTCTCCTTCGTGATGGCTTTCATAATCTTTTGGATCTTCATATTTGCCGTCTTCGTTTGTAGCTGGCTTTACGGCAAGAATAGCTCCGGTTCCGTCCTGCTCGATTGTGGACCCCATCCCGCCCGAAGTCTGTTCTTGTTCAACGCTGTACTCTTTCTGCTCATTGGTGCAGGTGGTAGCTTTGCTTTCCTTGCCATCAACTTCGACAAGTTCGGTATCGCAGGCGCCTTGTTCGGTATAACGTTCTCGGTTTACTGGGTGATCATGGCTTTCGGTCGTTTGCAAATTCGGGAGCACGGCATTTGGCAGTACTGGAGCCTGCTAAAATGGCACAAGATTCAATCCTACCAGTGGGAAGGTGAAACAGACTGTACCTTAATTCTCCAAGCCAAGACTAAACTCCCGTTTCTTGGAAGAGGGGCATTGCCTGTTCCAATTGAGCACAAAGATGCTATTGACGAATTGATCAAGAAGTACCGCGCGGTTGTCCCGTGATGCCTAACAAATCGTTGCACCGGGGAAGAAGCGGGGAAATATAGAGGCCGGGGGTCTTTTCTTGATTCGTTCCGGCGACCCTCAGATGAGCTGCATCTGATAAATGGAGCACACAAATGAACTGTCCAATGTGTAATTCTGATATGAAGGCAGGATACTCTTCTGCCAATACTTCGCTGTCATGGATCAATAAGGAGAAGTTTGAGTCATTCATATTTAAGGATGAAGACCTGGCTCGATCTGGACTCAGGAACCTATTTCCTTGGAAAGGGGAATATTTTCAAGCTTTCAACTGCCCTGAGTGTAAGGTTGTGCTGGTAGACTATTCTCAGAAATACGACAGGAAAACAGTTGAATCCAAGTAAACCATTTAACGAGTCGCTTCAGCAATCGCGGACAAACCGCGCCGTTGAGCTTCATCGTTAGTCGGCCAGCGGCTTGCCCGGTCGCCACCACGGTCATCGAGCAGGAGCGACCCCGGGCGCCGGGGCGATCATGACGGCGTTCAACCTTGTCGCCACGATCTATCTGTACTTGCATTAGATCACGGCGCTGCGTTGGCGTTTGAGTGTCACCGCCAGCAGGGTCAGGTCCGCCGGGCTGACCCCTGAAAGTCTCGAGGCCTGGCCCATGGTGACGGGTTGGAACCTTTTCAGCGCCTCCGCCGCTTCCGATCGCAAGCCGGTGACTTCCCAGGGCGAGAACCACTCGGGGATTTGCTGGGCATCGCCGGTGGACTGTCGCTTTATCTCCGCCTGCTGCCGGGCGATGTAGCCTTCGTAGCGGGCTTCGGTGATCACTCGCTCGACGAGGCGTCGTGAATCTTCATCAATCGGTTGGGGCAACCCGCCGTTGAGATGATTGCATACTTCATCCAGTGAAACCTTCGGACGTCGGGCGATCTCCCGTAAGGTCTTGCCATCGACAGTTATCCTATCGAACTGGCGGGCGATGGCTTCGAGATTTTCACGTCGCGTCTCGAATGAACACCAGTGTCGATCATCGATCAAGCCATATTCGCGCGCGATTTGCGTCAGACGCACATCCGCATTATCCGCCCGCAACAGCAGCCGATGCTCGGCGCGGCTGGTGAACATGCGATACGGCTCGCGGGGGGTCTTGGTCACCAGATCATCGAGCATCACCCCGATGTACGCCTCATCACGCCCCAAACGAACCAGCTCTTCACTACGACTCAATCGCGCGGCATTCAAACCCGCCATCAGCCCCTGCCCCCCCGCTTCCTCGTAGCCGCTGGTGCCGTTGATCTGCCCGGCGAGAAACAGCCCGCCGACGAGCTTGGTCATGCACGTCGAGTCGATCTGGTGGGGCCAGACCATGTCGTACTCCACCGCGTAACCCCACTTGAGTATTTTCGCATTGGCGCAGCCCGCCATGCCCCGCACCACGATCTCCTGCACATCCGGGGGCAGCGAGGTGCTGATGCCATTGCAATAAATTTCATTGGTGTGAAGCGATTCGGGTTCGAGGAAGACATGATGCGAATCGCGCTGGGCGAAGCGCACCACCTTGTCCTCGATCGACGGGCAATAGCGCGGCCCGGCATCGGCCTCGATCTGGCCGGAATACATCGGAGCGCGATGGAGGTTGGCGCGGATGACTTCATGAATCGCGGCGGTGGTTTCCGTAATGCGGCACTGGATCTGGGGAAGCCTCGGAAAGTGTGAGAGACTCTCCCCTTCCGGAGCCGAGGGCGGGGGGTAATCAGAAAATCGTACGGGCTTCTCATCCCCAAACTGCTTTGGAAGCCCATCCCAGTCAATTGATTCTTTGGCGATGCGGGGCGGGGTTCCGGTCTTGAGCCGTCCGAGATCGAAACCGAGATTCTTCAGCATGGCGGAGATGCCCACCGCCGAACCTTCGCCCACCCGCCCGCCTTCGGTCTTGTCCTCGCCGGTATGCATGAGGGCCCGCATGAAGGTGCCGGTGGTGAGGACCAAAGCCTTCGTTTCCAGAAGCACCGGCGTGGGACAGCATTCACGAGCATCGGGAGTTGAGCTATATAAAGGTAGGGATTGCGTCCCGCCCTTGAGATGAAGCTCGATTCGGTCGGTTTGGGCTATGACCACCCCCGATCCGGCAGGCAGCTTCACCCCGACGACCCGCCCATCCTTCACCACGATGTCATCCACTTTCCCGGCAATGACATCGATATTGGGCCGGGTGGAAATCAGTCGCTGCACTTCCGTCGCGTAGGCATACTTGTCGGCCTGGGCCCGAGGGCCGCGCACCGCCGGCCCCTTGGAGATGTTGAGCATCTTGAACATGATGCCGGTGGCGTCGATGACGCGGCCCATAATCCCGCCGAGGGCGTCGATTTCGCGGACGATCTGCCCCTTGGCCAGCCCCCCGATGGCGGGATTACAGCTCATGGCCCCGATTTTGGCGGGATCCATGGTGATGAGGGCGACACGCCCGCCCCCGGAAGTTGAAAGCGCACTCGCCGCCGCCCACGCCGCTTCCGTGCCGGCGTGTCCCCCCCCGATCACAATGACGTCATAACGTTCCTGCATGATGGGTGAGGATAGGAGGGCAAAGAGAATATTTCACCGCTGAGACTCGGAGGATGCTGAGATGTCAATATTTACTTTTGCTTGCTGAAGCTCTTTCCCTTTTTCTTCCGCTCCTCCCACTTCAGCACCAACCCCGGTGAGACTCTCGCCGCCACTTCATCGCCGTAGATATGCGCGACCAAGGCAAGGGGTGGGTCGTAGGACAGCGCACCGCCGACTCCTGTAAACGCCTTGCCGTCGGCGACCCAGGTGTAGCCTTCCTGCACGTCGAGCTGGGGGAACATTTTCCGGAAGGCGGGGATATCCGAGGGAAAGGTCGTGCATTTCAGGCCGTCGAGCAGGCCGGCCTTGGCGAGGATGAACGCCCCATCGCAGACGGAGACGAGGTAGTCGGCCTTGGTCCCGATTCTCCTGACCCACTCGATGAGCCGCGAGTCCTCAAGGTCTGAATCCATGTTATGTTCAGCGCTGGGGACGACCAGCACGTCGATGCGCGGCGAGTCCTCCAACGCATAATCCACGCCCACCTTCAACCCCTCAAACGTCGTGATCATCCCCTCGGCCCGGCCGACCGTGAAGACCTTCATGCCGGGCTCGGGTTTTGTATGGAAGACGGTGTGCTGAAATATGTCATACGGAGCGGCAAGCTCGGAGTTATACACGCCCTCCAACACCAGTATCCCGACCTGAATAGATTCATCGGCCCCGCGTTTCGATTCGTAAGACAATCCCCCCGCCGGTTGCGTATCCTGCCCATACGCACCCGCCCCCAACAACAAAATCACCCCCACAAGAGATGCCCGACCGATATTCACCATCACTCCCCATCCCCTCTTTTCATTTCAACTTTCAACTTTCAACTTTCCAAATTTATTCTTCTTCCACTTCCCACGTATCACCTTCATTCAGCAGGGCGTAGAGATCGCCTTCACCCTTAAGCTCGATGGACTGTCGTATCTGGTCCATCACCAGTCGGTCGTAACTGTCTTGATCCGGATTGC
>JADFSH010000196.1 GCA_022560875.1 Planctomycetota bacterium
TGACGGGTCGCGTCATGGGCTGGGCGGTCATGACCCGGACATTCCCGCCGCTGGTCTCGATGCTCACCTCGCCGGAGATATTGCGGGCCCGAACGCTGCCGCGACTGGTGATGATGCGCAAACCATCCACCGACGGCACATCAATGAAAACATGAGCCCGCTGAAAGTGGGGCTCGGGATGGGTGGTGGCCGTGCGCACCTGGAGCGTCTCGCCCAGGTCGCCGGGGACGATACTCGCCCGACAGGTTATGTCTCCAAGGGATTGCGCCGCTTCGTCATATCGCCCCGCCCCATGCCGGGCTTCGCGGATGAAACGAACCGTGGCCCGGGTCAGGGATTCATCGGCCCGGACAAACACATCGCCGTTGAACGACTCCACATCGATGGTCACGGGTCCGGCCACCTCGAGGGTGAGGGATGTCTCGATGATGAGCGGGTTATGGCAGCCGCCGAGAAGCAGCCCGGTCATGATCAAGAGAAGAGAGCCGTATTTCATGCGCATGGTAATTCGTTATCCTCGCGTATCATGCCCCATCGGCCTGATCCTGACGCAGACTGCGGAAATGTCGGTATCAGTTGGAGTATATTGCCCCCCGCCCCCCGGAATGGGTGGGTGCCGCAGAGTCAGTCAGTAATGAAACTTTGCCAGTTGTGTATATAAAAGGAAACGCCGATGCGTCGTTTGCTCATCCCGATCATCCTTACCGCCGGCCTGCTGCCAGCCGCGGCATATGCCGACACCTACACCATCACCTTGTCGGAATCTCTTTTTGAGGGAGATGGCGAAGATTCCGGGGGTGGTGTATCCGGGGGCGGGGGTTTGAGTGGCAGGCTGATGGTGTTTTTCATCACCGAACAGGGCGGAAGGTGGGGCCGCAGATCGCCGATCAGCGGGCCGTTTTTCAGCAAGCCTCAGCCCATCGCCTCGGTGGCGGTGAAGGATTTCATGCCGGGTGATTCAATCACCATCGAAACCTGGGAGGCATCGTTCCCTGATGACCTCGATACGCTCGACGGCAAAGCGCGGATCCAGGCGATACTCGATATCGATCAGACGATGCGTTCTCATGAATCGGGGCCGGGTAATGTTTTCAGTGAGGTGGTGGAGGTTGAACTTTCGCGGGATGAGGACGATTCGATTTTCCTGGTGCTTTCGCAGCGTATCGAGAAGCGCGACCCGCCCGCTTCGGACTCGATCAACCTGCAGTGGGTCGAATTTCGCAGCGAACTGTTGAGCGAGTTTTATGGTCGCGATGTGTATCACCGGGCGGGGGTGGCGTTTCCGCTGCCGTACTTTGAGAAGAAGTTTCCGGCGAAATACTGGCCCGCGATTTACGTCATTCCCGGTTATGGCGGCCGGCACTTCGGGGCGACCGACTACGCGGAGATGTTCCACAACCGGGGCATCGAGGAGGTCGCGCCCATGGCGGTGACGATCGTTCTCGATCCCGACTCGCCCCTCGGGCATCACGGCTTTGTGGATTCGCCGAATCACGGGCCGCGCGGGACCGCCCTCGTGACCGAACTCATCCCCCATCTCGAGGAGATCTATCGCCTGGTCAGCCGGCCCGAAGCGCGGCTGGTCACCGGGCATTCCTCCGGCGGCTGGTCGTCGTTGTGGTTGCAACTGAAGTGGCCGGAAGTGTTCGGGGGCTGCTGGTCCACCGCCCCGGACCCCATCGACTTTCACGCGTTTCAGATGACGAACGTGTATGAAGACGCCAATATGTACACCACCTCCGATGGCGATGAAACGCCTTCGTATCGTCGCGTGAGCGGGCCGGGGGGGCAGACCAGGGTCACCATGACCGTGCGGCAGGAAGGATTGATGGAGCAAGCGATGCATCCCGACGGCGGCTCCGGCCAGCAATGGGACGCATGGGAGGCAATGTTCTCACCCCGCGATGAAGAGACCGGCTACCCCCGGGCGATGTTTGATGGAAAGACCGGCAGGATTGACAAGCGTGTCGTCGAACATTGGAAACAATTCGACATCACCGACATGGTCGCCGAAGACTGGGAACACTACGGCCCCATCGTCACCAACAAAGTCCGTCTCATGTGCGGCACGCTGGATTCGTTTTATCTCAACCGTGCCGTGGAACGCTTCAAGGTGATGGTTGATGCGAAAGCACCAGATCATGACGGCCCCGGATACATCCGACTGGTCGAGTACGCGGACCACGGCACCCTCCGTGAAAAAGTCTTTGTCAACATCAACGAAGAAATGCGCGCCCACCTGCGAAAATACGATTTACATGATTGAAGAGAAGAATTCACCACGGAGAACACGGAGAGGCACGGAGAAGATATGAATGGTTCAGAGTGAATGATACTTAACTATTCAATTCCTTTTCTCTCTTCCTCCGTGTAACTCTGTGTTCTCCGTGGTGAAAAGGTTTTAAGATGATTGACGAGGCGAAATCGATATGGGCGGGGCTGGAGTTTCGCAAGGCCATGCTCCTGCGCAATGTCGAGCCGCTGAGCGAGCCGCAGATGCTCTGGCGACCGGGGCCCGATCGCGTCTCCATCGCGTGGCAGCTCTGGCACATTGCCGAGGTCGAGGACAACTGGGTGCGGCTGCTCATCACCAATGAACCCCTGCGTTTCCCCTTCGGCCTCCAGGTCCGCGAGGCGAAGCGCGATGACCAGTTCCCCGCCAAGCAGCAACTCATCGACTACCTGGCCGAGGTTCGCGGCATAACGGAGCAACGACTTGAAGCTGCGAATCCGGAGGATTTCAGCCGCGAGGTCGAGGATGTGGATTATGGCCGCCAGGCCGTGCGCGACATCTGGGGCGGAGTGGTCACCAGCTTCGCGTGGCACGCGGGCCAGATCGCCCTCACCGCCAAGCTCCTGCCCGACTCACCGGTCAAGACCATGACCTTCGGCTATTGGCGGGAGTGGAAGGGGGATGGGAAGTAGGGATGGGGAGTCAGGAGCAGGGGAAGCATCTCTCACCTGACATCCGGCACGAGCGGGAACGCGCCGGGGCGGATCAGCACCTTGCATCAAGCGAGAAAGTAATCAACGGCATCTGATCACCACTTCTTGATGGTGAAGTAGAGCATGACGCCCTTGTCGGCCTTCTCGAGATTCTTCGGATCGGCCCAGATCTTCAGCTCGAACTTCCCCGTGGTGCCGTGCTTTTCATCGAGCATGAGTTTCTTCAGCGGGATGGTGATCGACGGAATGCCGCCACCCGGGGCCTTGATCTTGCCCATGGCCTTGACGTTGGGGATCGTGTCCTTGGATGGCTTGGCGGAGTGCTTCTTGCCGACCTTGGCCAGTTCGCTCGCGATGGTCTTGAGGATCTTCTTGTCGAGCCCCGGGACGATCTTGTTGAGGCTCTTGGAGATGTTCTCCAGCGCCTTCTTCTCGGGCGGTTTCACCTTGGGCGGCGGCGCCTTCATCAGCTTCTTGGTGATGTCGGATTCGAGTTTTGCCAGTGCCCCCTTATCGACCTTGACGGTTTTGGCCATGCCACACCTCGTTTTCTGGCGGTCAAGAAATTGTCTCCCCGCGCTCGATTCAGGAATCTCGTGAGCACCAGGCTGGACGCCGGAGATTGTACCAGATGGAGCATGCAGTGTGACAGTCGATAATCATTCCAGAACTCGTGCCGCCTTGATTTGGAGGTATGTCCGGGGCACTTCCGGGGGGGCAAAAAAAAGACGCCCGAAGGCGTCTTGGTGATGCTTGTTTGCGGAGATTATCACTTGGGAAGATCAGGTCCAGCGACTTATCAGTCTCTGGATCCAGTCGCGAAACTTGTGTCTGATGTCATTCAGCAATGATGCAATCATGGTGGCACTTCCTTCCTACTCGGAATTTCGGCAATGTGGGTTTCGGGTCTGAGTCGCAATCGGCGTTTCCCTCTCGCGGGCATCAAGATATAGGACAAAGGCAGACTTTGAGGACTAGGCAATACGTCAGGTGGTTTTTTATGAGACCTTGTAGGGTAATCATGCGATCGTGATCGGGGGGTGACCTGGCGCAGAGACTCTTTGTTGTCCGATAAGATGGGGCCGCAAGCCGGACTCTGCGAGACCGGGCGATTCGTGAGGCTCGATGCCGATCGAATCGAGCGCCTTGCACTTCATTCGCACACCAACCCTTGACGTGGCGGCATCGATCCGCCCCGTCAAGCCCGGACCCGCAGAGTCCGGCTTGTTTAGCGCTCTCTGCTTGACTCTTTCCCTCCATCCCCCTCCGCGCTCTTCGCCCCGGCGAATCTTCGATCCGCGTCGCCGCGGTGAATTCTTCCTCTTGTCATTCTCGCTATACTGCCCGCGAAAGGACGCAACCATGCCCACCAGTGATCCGCTTGACATCCTGCTGGCCCACGACCGCTGGGCGACCCGCAATCTTCTGGAAGTGTGCGCGAAGCTCACCCTCGAACAGTTTCACCAGACCTTCGAGATGGGGCCGGGATCTCTGCACGACAGTTTGACGCATATTCTGGGGGCGATGCGGGGCTGGGCGGACCTGCTGGCCGGGCGCGAGGTTCGTTTCCGTCTCGATGAAGCCCGCCGCAGCCCCGAGGAGCTGATCGAACTGCACGGCGGGATTGCCGACGAGTTTTCCACCCTGGCCAAGGCCCATGATGCCGCGGAAACTGTCTCCAGCGAACTCGGCGGCAAAAGCTACACCTTCACCCGGGGCGGCGTGCTCAC
>JADFSH010000197.1 GCA_022560875.1 Planctomycetota bacterium
GCCTGTTGAGTTCATCACGATATTCCTGATCTTTTTCCTGAATCTCATCGAGCATGGCCTGACGCTCTTCCTCAAACTCATCCGCGGCGAGCTGGCGATTGAGGATCCTTCCCAGATGGACATAGCCGATGGAATAGGCCCGGTGGTGGGCTGCATCCCCCCAGCTCAAACGCCCCTTGATATTGCGGAGCGTAAGATTCTCATCTTCATCGGGGTCCAGCAACTCCAACCCGTCGGCAGGCCCGAGGATGTCGCCCCGATTCAGAGGCTCAGCGTACGCGGCGTTCCCGCTTAATCCGGAGGTGCCGGGGGTGCTGAACACATAGCTGAGATTGATGACTATCAAGGCCATGAGCATGAAGTAGATGACGAATCGCTCTTTGGTTTTCATCGCAAGTCCAATCTATGTGCAGGAAAAACAGGAATGCTCTACCCGGTATAGGCAACGTGCGGCTTATATACCGAGTCAGGCTCTTCGGGATTCACACTCATGAATCGGCAATCTCGGACTGATTACTCCTCCGTCTCCAGCACCGCCATGAAGGCTTCCTGGGAGATGCTGACCGAGCCGATGGTCTTCATCCGCTTCTTGCCCTTCTTCTGCTTTTCCAGCAGCTTGCGTTTGCGGCTCACGTCGCCGCCGTAGCATTTGGCGGTGACGTTCTTGCGTACGGACTTGATCGTCTCGCGGGCGATGATCTTGCCCCCGATCGCCGCCTGGAGGGGGATCTCGAACTGGTGACGCTCGATCTGTTTGCGGAGCTTACGTAGAATCACGCGCCCCCGTTTATCGGCGGTGTCGCGATGACAGATCAGGGAGAGGGCTTCGACGACGTCGCCATGGATGAGAATGTTGACCTTGACCAGGCGATCGGCGCGATAGCCGATGATTTCGTAGTCCATCGTGCCGTAGCCCCGGGTGATGGACTTCAGCTTGTCGTAAAAGTCATAGATAATCTCGGCGAGTGGCAACTCATAATCGAGAATCTGCCTCGTTTCGGAGAGGTACTGCTGGGTTTTGAACACCCCGCGCCTCATATCGCACAGACGCATGAGGTCGCCGATGCTTTCGTTGGGACAGATGATTTCGAGCTTGACGATCGGCTCGCGGATTTCCTTGATGGTGGAGGGGTCGGGCAGCTCCGCGGGGTTGTGGATTTCCGTCACCGTGCCGTCCGTCTGCTCGATTTCGTAGCTCACGGTTGGTGCGGTCTGGACGATATCGACGCCCCCCTCGCGCTCCAGCCGTTCCTGGATGATTTCCATGTGCAGGAGGCCGAGGAAGCCGCACCGAAAACCGAAGCCGAGCGCTTCGGAGTGTTGGGGAATGAAGGTGAAGCTGGCATCGTTGAGGCTGAGCTTTTCTATGGCTTCGCGGAGTTCCTCGAAGTCGTTTTTCTTGCCACCCTCACCGCCCCCGGATGAGGGGTAGAAATCGCAGAAGACCATCTGCTGCGGCTCTTCATATCCGGGCAGAGGTTCTTCGGCGGGATCGTGATCGAGCGTGATCGTGTCGCCGACGCGGACGTCCTTGAGGGTCTTGATGGCTGCGACCATATAACCCACTTCGGCATGGTCAAGATGATCGACCTTGGTGGGCTTGGGAGTGTAGCGACCGAGTTCGGTAACGTTGAAAGTGCGCCCGGTGCTCATCATGCGAATCTTGTCGCCGACTTTCAGCGATCCGTCGAAGAGTCGGAAATACACGACCACCCCGCGATAGTCGTCGTAATGGCTGTCGAAAATCAGCGCCCGGGTCTTGTCCGTGACGGGTTCGCGGGGCGGGGGGAGTTTCTCGCAAATAGTATCCAGCAGTTCGGCTATCCCCTCGCCGGTCTTGGCCGAGCAGTACATGCAATCCTCCGCGGGCAGGCCGAAGACCTGTTCTACCTGCATCGCCACGCCGTCCGGGTCCGCCGAGGGAAGGTCGATTTTGTTGATGACGGGGATCAGATCCAGGTTGTTGTTCACCGCCAGATAGGCATTGGCTACGGTCTGGGCCTCGACGCCCTGGGTCGCATCGACCACCAGCAGCGCCCCCTCGCAGGCGGTCAACGCGCGGCTGACCTCGTAGGTGAAATCCACATGTCCCGGGGTGTCGATGAAGTTCAGTTCATAGTCCTCGCCCTTATAAGTGTGATGGACGGTGACTGCGGACGCCTTGATGGTGATGCCCCGCTCCCGCTCAAGATCCATCGTGTCGAGAATCTGCTCCCGGGCCTCGCGGTCAGGCACGGCATGAGTGATCTGAAGCAGACGGTCGGCCAGCGTGGACTTGCCGTGGTCGATATGGGCGATGATGGAGAAGTTGCGGACGTGCATGGTTGGAGAAGGCTTGGAGGCTTGGAGACTGGGAGGCTTGGGTCTTGTGGTCTTGTCTCACGCCGTACCTGAGAGGCTTTGCTCGAAGGTCAGGGTTTCATTGTCGGTGTTCAGTAACGGTTTTCGAAACGATTCCTATTGGTTCATATTGCTCTGAACCCGCCGTGTCGGGGCTAATAATTCACATTTTCGCGGGCATTGTAGGCATTGGATCGGATCGGTCGTCCGGGAGCTATCTCAATGCGTCATGTTCTTCCGGAGCGGATCGGGGCGGAAGCTTGCGTTTCATGCCTGATTGGGGCACCAGTTAATCGTCATTTGGTGGCTCTGGCACTGTTTCGCGTTTCGTGCCGCATTCGGGGCAGTGTGAGGAGTTGCTGCTACCGCGCAAGTCGTAGCCGCAATGTGTGCAAATGGGAAAGCCATGCAATGCAAGTAAAATCCACAAATACTTCCTTTTGCTATGTGCCCACCAGCCAACAAAAAAGATAATTACAAGAAATGCCAAAGTCATGCCAACAAGAAAATTCATCCAGATACTCCAAGTTGGAAACAGGAGCAATATCATGATTGGCATGCAAACAGCTAAGCCTGTTGAACCCCACTCGAAAAATTTCCAACTCGATCTGGATCGTGCTTCAACTTGTTGCAAATTTGTGTCTTGCTGAATCGCCTCCCACTGTTCATATGACATGTCAAATCCATGAATTCGAAACTTGGCACCTGGTGGAACATTCTTCGTGCCAAATATAATTTTCATTTCTGCACCCCCGGCACCCAAGCCGTGGTGCGGCCGGCGTAGTCTTCGTGGATGATCTTCTCGCCCCTCGCTGTCTTTGCTTCGCTCTTTTTCCCCCAGCGGTAATGAAACAGCCAGTTTTTCGGGAATTTCGTTTTGTCGGCATCGACGCTCACAGCTTTTTCGATGATCGACTTCATCTTTCCCCGGATGCGGCGTGCTTCGGCTTCCGACAATTCGCACGCCCTTCTGCCGGGGGCTATCCTGGCCTGATAGAGAATCTCATCCGCGATCCAGTTGCCCACCCCGGCGGAGAAACTCTGATCCAGCAGCAAAGCCTTGATGGGGATGGTACGTCTCAGCAACTTCCCGACAAAAACCTTGGGCGAGGGCAAGTCCAGCAGCGGATCGAACCCCAGCTTGCTGATCGGCTTCTCGTTTGCCGGATCATTGCGCAGGACGATCCGCCCCAGCCGCCTCTTGTTGGTCATCACCAGTTCGCCCCCGTCATCAAACGTGAAATGAATCTTGACGAATCGGGGCGGCCAGCCCTCATCTTTCGTGTCTTTCGGACTGGAAGCCAGCTTGAGAACTTTGCTTCCGGGGGCCGGGACTAGAAACGCCCCCGTCATGCCGAAGTGAAACAGCGGGTGGGGCGGCTTGTCCAGCTCGAACCAGAGCTGCTTGCCCCGACGCATAACCTCCAGCACCTTCCGCCCCGTCAAAGCGATCTTGACCTTCCGGGGGGTCTGGTCACAGAAGACGAGATCATCCTTGTCGCACCAGACGCTGGCGATATGTCTCCCCCGGGCAATCCCCATCGCGAGTTTGCGACCGTATTCGACTTCAGGCAGTTCCGGCATACGCCCCCTCTGTCAGTATGGCTCACTCGTTTCGTCTGGCAGCAGCATCGTACTCATAATCGCCCCGGGGTGATGCGAGTACCAGGCCGCTCTCGCCCGTGACCAGCGTAAACTCGAATGTTCCCATCGCCAGTACATCAGGGTGAAGCTGAAGCGTGCTGTCCGAGAGTTCCCAACGTCCCTTGTGCCCCGCCAAGCCAACGCCGGTCACCGATTCGGGTGAAAAGATATAGCGAAGATCGCCCGCCAGATGGATTTCACCCTGAGTGCCTGACCACATGCCGATCAGTCCGTCTTCGATGGCGGCGGGGGCAGCCTCGATGGCGAACATCGGTTTGAGCTTTGGGATGTCCAGGGTCAATTCGCCGTCGATTCGGGTGATACGCACCCGCACCCGCTCGCGCGGCAGCAGCCCATACGGCTCCAGCCACATGACGGCATAGCTCTGCTTCGACCAGCGTCCGTGTTCCTGGGGGGGGTGATATCGATTAAGCGAGTCGTACAACGAAAAGCTGGCGTCTTGGTTGAGTCGGAGCAGTTCGCTGCCGTTGGTCCACCACTGGCCGATCTCGAAGGACTCGGTGGGATCGTGAGTCAGTAGATCGCCTGGAGGCGGGGGATACAAGAAGGCGAATTCCTCTTCAGGAATCATCTCACAACCCGCCAGCAACCAGAGAAAAGCCAGGGCCTAAGGAG
>JADFSH010000006.1 GCA_022560875.1 Planctomycetota bacterium
AATATGTTGCTGATTTATTGCATAGCGTGCGTCGTCAACCGGCTCGTCTGGTTTGCCGTAGGAAATCTTCCGGTCGGCGACGAGTTCCCATTCCCCCACTGCCATCTCCAGAATCCTCAAAACATTTTTGGTCTGCCGGATTTCCGAGGCCCGGGTGGCGGATCCGATCACCATGATCGTCAGTGCCGACAGCACCAGCATCACCCCCATGACGATCAGCATCTCCACCAACGTAAAGCCCCGGCCCCCAAGATTCCCCCGGCTCCCCGGATTTCCCCGACTCTCTCGCTCTCCGCGTCCCCCCCGGTCCCCCCGGTATTCCGGATCGTCATGAAAACTCCCACCCGGGTTGAGGTAAAAATGTAACGCAACGATGGGGAGGTTTGATCTCAGGATCATTTGCTGACCTCCACGATGTTGTCCGCATTGGAATATTCCTGTCCGGGGGGACTCCCTGCGCCCGGCTCATCGATTCGTGAGTCTCGATTGAAGCGGAGATCGGGCCCCGAGGAAAACAGGGCGAATTCTGCCGTCTGAAGTCCCATCGTGGTCAGGTCGATGAGTTCATCCCCGATGGTTCTGGCGTTTTTGAGGAGGGTATTCTCTCGCGCCAGTTGCGGACGAAGCAGGATGACATTGGAAAGTGCGGGCACCGGATCCACCACGCCATCGCCGGTACGGTCCACGGCCCGATACGATTGGGAAATCGCGCCCGGCGGGTATGCGCGCCGGAAATACTGAATGGGCCTGCCCCAGTAGTCGGCGATCGCCTTCGGGAACTGCGGGTCGTCATACCCCGGATCGCCGGGATTGAGAATACGCGGCGGATCCACGGAAAAGTCGATCGCCACCAGCAGGCGGGGATTGTCCAGTTGCAGGTACGGTCCGAGGATCTTCCCGAGACCGCCGGAACCAAGCTGGCTGTTGCGGGCGCCAAAGGATCCGTCCTGAGCGCCGTAGAGTGTTGCTTCCCAGACCCCGTCTGATCCGGGATGTCGAATACCGGGGGACGGTATCGTGGCGTCTGATTCGTTGCCATACCCATCGGCGCTCTCATTGCCATAACCGATGAGGTAATCGGCCAGGGTGGTGGAGGAGTGCCAATCCTGTATCTCGGTATCAAAGGTGCCCGGATTGAGTGAGGGAGGCTCCATCAAGTCACGGTTTTCATCGAGGATCGGCGGCAGATATCCCACATCCTCCCGAAACTGAATCAACGCCTGAGTGATGGAATGCATCAGCGCCTGGGTGTTGATGCGCTGGGCGGCTCTTTGCGAGCGATTCAGGGCCACGATGATCAGACTCAGCAGCACGATGATAAGCGACACCACGACCATGAGTTCAATGATGGTGAACCCGTGTCGTGTAACGTGAGTGACTCTCTGTCTCTTACGCTGTCTCATCAACGGCTCCAAAGTCGGCATGGCAAATCAATCCGCGGTTGTGTTCGAGGCATTCACCTGGAATCAACATCAGGATGACACGCCTTCAATCATCGCCACCAGGGGCATGAACAGCGCAAGCACGATGGTTCCGACGATACCGCCGAGAACCACGACCATGAGCGGTTCGAGCAGACTGAGCAGGGCTTGCACGGCGACATCGACCTCTTCATCATAGTTGTCGGCGATCTTCATCAACATGGTGTCCATGTCGCCGGTCTCCTCGCCGACATCGATCATGTTCACCACGAGCGAGTCAACAACTTTCGACTCACGAAGCGGCGCGGCGAACGTCTCGCCTTCGCGGATGGAATCGTGCACCTTGGTGAGAGCCTTCTCGAACACGTAGTTGCCGGAGGTGTCCCGGGTGATCATGATCGCCTCGAGAATCGGCACCCCGGCGGAGATGAGCGTCCCGAGCGTACGCGTAAAACGTGCGACCGCGGTTTTCTGCATCAAGGCGCCGACGACGGGTATCTTGAGACGAATGATGTCCGTCACGGCCCGGCCCGGCCCGGTTTTTCGTATTAGTTTAAAGAACAGATAAATAATGAACGGGGTGAAGAGAATGATCACCCAGCCCGGGATGTGTTGGTCTCCCTTCAGGCCGGCCACCCAATTACTGGCGTTAATGAGCCAAACCGTAATTGCGGGCAGTTCAACTTCAAAATCGTTGAAAATATCCTGAAACTTGGGAATCACGAACACCATGATGCCCGTGACGATCAGGACGGCGATGATGACCACCACAATGGGATAGATCATCGCGCCCTTGATGCGTTGCTTGAGTCGCTGGGCTTTTTCCAGAAAGTTGGCGAGACGTTGCAGGATGAGGTCGAGCACACCGCCGATTTCCCCGGCGTTGACCATCTTCGAATAGAGGCGATCAAAAGCCTTGGGGTGCTTGGCCATGGCGTCCGAAAGCGTCGAGCCGGACTCCACATCTTCCGCCACCTGGCTGAGTATGGACTTTAGCAGGCCGGGTCTTTCCTGTTGTTCAAGAATCTGGATGGAGCGCAACAGGGGCAGGCCGGCATCCTGAAGCGTGGAGAGCTGTCGCGTGAAGCTCACGATTTTCTTTTGTTTCACGCCGCCGATACTGAAGACGGTGCGATCACCCTTCTTTTTCTTTTTCTTGCGTTTTCCGGAATCCTCACCCTTGGGTCCGGCCCCCTTGATTTTCTGCTCGCGAACGGATGTCGGAAAATACCCCTGCCCCTTGATACGCTGGATTGCATCTTCGCTTGAAGAGGCTTCGATGGTTCCCTTTTGAGGTTTTCCGGCGGAGTTCAGGGCTTCGTACACATAGGTCGGCATAAGTGGGCTCCCCAAAGGGCTAAGTGATTCTTTCTCTCTGGTGACAAATCCAGTCCATATCAATCTTCGACGAGGGTTTCACGCACGATTTCATCGATCGTCGTCTGTCCTTCAAACAACGCGGCCATTCCCGAATCCCGGAGCGTGGTCATCCCGGAAAGTTGAGCTTCTTCTCGCAACGCCGCAGTGGTGACTTCCGCCATGATCATCTCTCGGAGTTGGTCCGTCATCCGTAAGATCTCAAACAAGGCGCGTCTGCCTTTGAAACCACTGTGATTGCAGCTCTCGCAGCCGCGACCGCGATAAAACGTCTGATTCTCAACACTCTGGCGGGTGAGTTCCAATTCCATCAGCTCCTCGTCGGAGGGGGCATACTCCTCCTTGCACTTGAGGCAGATACGCCGCACCAGACGTTGGGCGATGATCGCCTCGATGGTAGCCGTGAGAAGAAAGGATTCCACGCCAAGATCCGTGAGACGAAGGATTGAAGACGGCGCGTCATTCGTATGAAGGGTCGAGAACACGAGATGGCCGGTGAGTGAGGCTTGAATCGCAATCTGAGCAGTTTCCAGGTCGCGGATTTCGCCAACCAGAATGATATCCGGATCCTGTCGCAGGAATGATCTCAGCAGCCGGGCGAAGGTGAGTTTCTGATCGACGTTGATCTGGCATTGGATGAGTCCGTCAATGTCGTATTCAACGGGATCCTCCGCCGTGAGTATCTTCGTGGTGGGTTTATTAAGCTCACTGAGGGCCGCATACAACGTGGTCGTCTTGCCACAGCCCGTCGGCCCGGTGACGATGATAATGCCATTTGGCTTTCGAATCAGTTCATAGACGATGGTAAGTTCGGCATCCCGGAATCCGATCTTGTCCAGTTCGAGTTCCACGTTGGAGCGGTCAAGCACACGCATCACCACTGATTCACCGTACATGGTCGGCAGGACGGATATACGCAGGTCGATCGGGTTGCCGTTTACCACCAGTTCAATGCGGCCATCCTGAGGCAATCGTCGCTCGGCGATATCGAGATTCGACATGACCTTGATACGGGAGACAATGGGCAAGGCGAGATGCTGCGGCGGCGGAATCAATTCATACAGCACGCCGTCAATCCGGTAGCGCATCTTGAACTCATCCTCGAACGGCTCAAAATGAATGTCCGACGCCTTGTCCTTGATCGCTTGCAGCAGCACAAGGTTGATGAGACGAACGACCTTATTGTCACTCGCGGCACTGGCGAGTTCATCCAGATCGATGGAGTCTGTTCGTCCCTCAAGAGAGGACAGTGCTTCGTCTTCCCCCAGATCGGCCATCATATTGGCCATTGAGGTCGATTCGCCGCTGTATCGTTTCTGAAGGATCGCGTCGATCTGCTCTTCAGGCGCAACCACTGCCGTAACCTTGAAACCCATTAACAGCCGCAGATCGTCCACCGCCCGAAAGTTGTCCGGCGATTTCATGGCAATGGTCAGGCTTCGTGCCGACTCATTATATTCGATGGGGATGATCTGGTAGGTATTGGCGGATTCCGGAGGAAGCGCTTTAAAGACATCATTGGAAATGGATTTCTCATCCACATCCATCATTATCATCCCCGCCTGACCGGCGAGGGCTTCCATCACATCCCGATTGGTGATGTAGCCTAGTTCAACGAGTACTTTGCCCAGAGGCACCAGCTGGTCCTTGGACTTGCGGGTGCGCTGAACTTGCAGTCCCTCATGGATCTGTTCTCGAGTCAGCTTGCCGAGCTTGGTAAGCACTCGGCCAAATCTGCGGCCTTTCAGTTCAGTGGGTTTGATTTTTATAGACGTTTCTGCCATGTCCAATCCTCATTGGCCAATCAATCACATAGCAAACCGTGCGAAGATCTTTTCCTGTGAGTTGACAAAGGTCTGAACTGCCTAGTTTGATCTCACACGCATACGAATGGATTGACTGCCATATAATGACCCTTATTCTACACAAAGCAATGGGTATTGACCCAACGATTATATAAGACAGATGGATTTATGACTATATTGTACGCCAAACAAGCTATCCTCTTGATGAATGAACCTCGACCTATTCGCATAAACTAGGGCTGGTGATTCACCACCAAGTTCACTCAGTCGTTTCAGCAACACTTTCATCCAGTTCTGTCCTGCCGACATCCTCGCCGCCCCGATGGACCTTTTCAGTCAGTTCACCCGGGTCTTTGGCCTTGTCGATCATTTCCTCAGCGGAAATCAGGCCTCTCTGATAGACGGTCCAAAGGTGATCGTCGAGCAATTGCATGCCGAATTTTCGGCCGGTTTGAATCGCTGAATCGATCCGGAACGTCTTATTCTCACGGATGAGGTTGGAGATCGCCGGGGTGACCACGAGAAACTCGTAGCAGGCCACCCGTCCGGGCTTGTCCGAGCGAGCGAGGAGAACCTGGCTCAGGACTGAAATCAGGGATGTGGCAAGCTGCACCCGGACCTGAGACTGCTGCTGGGCCGGGAATGCGTCAATAATTCGAGTAATTGTGCCGGCGGCACCAGTCGTATGCAGGGTTGCGAAGACAAGGTGGCCCGTTTCAGCCGCGCGAATGGCGGCCTCCATCGTCTCCAGGTCTCGCATTTCACCCACGAGGATCACGTCGGGATCAGCTCGAAGGCCACGTCGCAATGCTTCGGCGAAGCTTGGGACGTCCACCCCCACCTCACGCTGGTTGACGATGCATTTTTTGTGATAGTGGTAATACTCGATCGGATCCTCGCAGGTTATGATATGTCGTTCGAAATTGTCATTGATGTAATTGATCATGGTCGCCAGCGTGGTGGTCTTGCCGGAACCCGTCGGTCCCGTCACGATAAACAACCCCCGAGGCCGGCGAATCAGCTCCTTGACGATAGACGGCAGGCCGATTTCTTCGAACGTCAGCAGCTTATTGGGGATCAGACGCAGGGCGAGGGAGATGTCTCCTCTCTGGCGAAATATGGCTACTCGGAACCGAGCTTCCGTGCCATAAGCGAAACCGAAATCGCAACTGCCTTCCTCCTGCAGTTCCTGCTGCGACCGTTCCGGCGTGATGGACTTCATCAGCGCCACGCAATCATCCGGCTCCAGCACCTTGGTATCGACGTTCCTCAACCCGCCGTGCAAACGAAGGGTTGGTTTCCGACCCACACAAAGGTGAATATCGGAGGCTCCGGATCGGATTACGGTGTCGAGCAATCGGTCAATTTGTATCGTTGACATCGTTTCTTCATCTCTTTCGACTGATTTTCACATCATCAGATCGCCAAGCGCATCTGCATCCCTCCGGTGGTCATGCGCCTTCGATATTCTGGTTTTCTTCCAACAGGGTCTCCGCCTGAGCATGCTTGGCGATTTCAGCCGGCGTCGTATCCCCACGCAGCACTTTGACCAGACCGTCAACCACCAGCGTCCGCATGCCGTTGCGTATCGCCGCTTCACGCAGTACGTCTATCGTAGCTTGTTTTTGTGCAAGTTCACGGATTTCCGTATTCATACGCATCATCTCGAAGATGGCCTTTCGACCCTTGAATCCGATATTCCCGCACTTGCTGCAACCGACGGGCTTACAGACATTCCCCTTCCGGGCTTCTTCAAGCGTGGTACCCAACAGACGCAGATAGTTCGGGTCAGGATTCGGATCTTTTTCTTTGCAAGTGCAAAGCATACGAAACAGACGCTGGGCCATGACGGCCTGAATCGAACTGGCAACGAGATACGGTTTGACGCCCATGTCGATGAGACGGGTGATCGCCGAGGGAGCGTCATTCGTATGCAGCGTTGAAAAGACGAGGTGACCGGTCAGAGCGGCCTGAATGGCGATTTCCGCAACTTCCTTGTCACGAATTTCACCGATGAGAATGATATTAGGAGCCTGGCGAAGCATCGAACGCAGAATCGCCGCGAAGGTCAGCCCGATGCTTTCCCGGACCTGGCACTGATTGATACCCGTGAAGCTGTATTCGACTGGGTCTTCCGCGGTGATAATTTTGCGATCCGGACGATTCAGCACATCCAGGGCTGAATAAAGCGTCGTGGTCTTGCCGGAACCGGTGGGGCCGGTGACGAGAAAAATACCGTTGGGCCTGCGAATGATCCGGTGGAACAGATCGAGATTGTCCTGCTCAAAGCCAAGATTGGGAAGGCCGATTTTGACTGATTCAGGACGCAGAATTCGAAGGACCACGGATTCGCCATGATACGCCGGGCAGCAACTCACACGAAAATCAATTGTCTGCCCATCGACGGGCAGCTTGATACGACCGTCCTGAGGTACGCGTCGTTCCGAGATATTGACACCGGCCATCAGTTTTATCCTGGTCAGGATTGCCGATTGCATACGCTTGGGCAAGTTGTCACGGACGTGACAGACGCCATCCACGCGATAACGCAGGATGATGCGATCGGCCATGGGCTCGATATGAATATCAGAAGCCCGGGTTCTCACCGCTTCGGTGATGATGCGATGTACCAGTCGGATGATCGGGGCGGTTTCTCCTTCGGCCACGTCAATGGAGGCGTCCACGGATGAATCAACGGATTTGTCCAATGTGACATCCACCGATTCCGTGACGAGAGACTCCTCCGAGAACATGCTGGGAGATGCGGTATTGCCGTCGATGAACTGCTTGATCGAACCCTTGGCGGCAACCGCGGTGTCCACCTCGCAATTGAGTCTGAAACGGAGCAGATCAAGCAATTCCAAATCCATCGGGTCATGAATGACAAGCTTGATACGACCGTTGCTCTTTCCCAGGGGGAGAATGAGGTGCTTCTTGATCACCTCATTCGGCACCAGCGTCATATCGATCTCATCGCCCGCATCGGGACGGTCAAGATCGAAATAGTCCATTCCGAACTGGGTGGCCAGGGCCTTGGCGACATCGACCTCTTTGCAGAGTCCGGCTTCGAGCAAAGCTTCACCAAGCCGCTTGCCACTACCCTTGCCGATGGTCAGGGCTTGCTGGACCTCTGATTCGTCGATGGCGCCCTGCTTGATCAGGATTTCGCCAAGATTCATTCGTACTCTAGCCATGTTTCCTCACATTGAGCGCGCCGGTTACACGCCTTCCCGCCTGTATTACGCAGCCGGTGACCAACCTAGTATTGTACCGCTCAGGAGAAGGTGCAACAGTCAATCCCGAGGCCAAGTTTCCAGTTCTCGGGACTCGTTTGTGTAACCGCTGCCAACACCCCATTTCCACATGTTTGCCGAACAAAACAGCCAACCTAAAGTGCTTATTACCGCGGGACCGACGCAGGAGCCGCTTGATTCCGTCCGATATCTCGGCAACCGGTCATCAGGCCGCATGGGCCTGTCTCTGGCCGAGGAATCTTCAAAAAGAGGCTTCCAGACCACCCTGCTGCTGGGACCATCCACAGTTTGCCCTCCCGACCCTTCGCAGATCCACCTCTTACGGTTCCGGACAACGGAAGAACTCCGGATTCTCCTCCGAGATCAGTGGCCAAATCACGATCTTCTTCTCATGGCGGCGGCGGTGTCGGATTTCCGCCCCGTACAACAGAGCCAGACCGGGAAGATCAGACGCTCCGAGCAGGGTCTCCGGCTTGATCTCGAGCCAACCCCCGACCTGCTGGCCTCTTTGGGGGAGCTGACCCGACCCGATCAAACGGTCATCGGCTTCGCCCTCGAAGCGGGAGAATCACTGATCAGCAACGCCCGCAAAAAGCTGGAGAGCAAGCATCTGGATGCCATCATCGCCAATCCCCTTCAAACCCTGGATTCGGAAACCGTGCAGGCCACCCTCCTGCTCCGGGACGGCACAAGCCTGAATCCGGAAGGTGAAATCAGCAAGCAACGTTTCGCCAGCTGGTTGTTCGATCAGATCGAGCACATTCGCTCGCAGTCACCAGGCGGATAGCGCCGTTTCATTGTTTTTTTGAAAAAACAGATTCAGGGTGCGAAATCTTCTCCCCGGCGTCGTTCTTCCGGAAACCATCGGATCGATATCCTTTTGGTCCGGCTCTCAATGGAAACAACCCATGACTCGTTCCGTGAAACCCTGCTCGCCTCGCTCGCTTCCCTCGGACGCCCGACCGGCCTCATCCGCTATGACGGGCGGGTCAGACTCACCGCCGACGTGACCGACGACCTGAAGAAGATAACTCACCCTGAGTCATTATTCCCAAGTCGGGCCAATCACTAGCCCCAGTTGGCGAGCAGGATCAGAAGATCTGTCACGTTCACGAGGCCGTTGGAATCAAAATCAGCCGGACAGGGGGCGCCACAAATCCCCCATGAACCAAGCAGGGCCAGCAGATCAGTCACATTGACGAAACCGTCCTCGTTCGCATCGCCGGGTTGCGTACACGTTGCGCGAACGATCTGCACGCCGTCAACTCCGGCTTCAACGAGTGATGCACTGCCCAGATCGCTGGCGGTAAATCGCACTCTCATAAGATTGGTCGGACTCAGCAGGCTGTCGATCCGAAAGGATTGAAAGATCCATAGCGATGAACCGGCCATGACGGTCTCCAGCGGAATCCAGGTGGTGCCGTTGTCACTTGAGAGTTCAACGAGCAGGCTGTCGTCCACGATCGCATCGGTGCTGAACCAGCGGTAGTACTCGACAAACGGGATGCCGTTGCCGGTGGCATCGAGGATGGGTGAGGTCAGGGTCGTCCAGCCGCCATCCACATCGGAATCGCCATCGACATTGTCCGTGAGATAGCACTGACCGGAACCATCCGCATCGGCGGCAGGATCACCCAGGTCACCGCCTCCCGCCGGTATCCCGCGATCCCAGGCTCCATCGAGTAAAGCGGGATCATTTGTCACGGTCCAGCCGGTGTCCAACTCGAAATCATCCCGAAAGTTCAGAAATGTGTGACTCGCTACCACAACCTCATGCATGATCGTCGGAGCCTGCCCCGGATTACGCCAGATCAAACCGTTGTCGGTTTCCGCGGAGATGTAGTAGGAAATGCTGGTGCCGCAAGGCTCCGCGGGAAGTTGAGCCTCGTACAATCCGCCTCCCAGGGAAACCAGATCGCTCACGACATCCGGCCCGCCGGTGGTGTAGTGCAGTTTAGGACTGCCCGGGGTCAGTTGACCGGTGTTCTGTTCAACAATCCGGACCTGAACCGATTCACCTCCTGGCTCGATCTGCGGAGGTAATCCGACCGGAAAGGTGATGTTCAGTTGCGGATCGCCCGGCCACCAGACAAAGAGCCCCTTCTCAAGATCGCTTCCGATCACGATGCCGCTGGGAAGATACGGATAGTTGCTCCAGAGTCCGTTGAAATTCGCATCGTCATCGTCGGGCCAGGTGTCGAAGAAGGCGACTTCGACGGGGGCGAGGGGGTTGGTAGCGTCGAAGATTCGCAGGCCGCTGCGGTAATTCGACTCGTAGATGAAGTTGTCCTTCGTGTAGAGATTATGGTCGATGGAGGTGTTGCCATTGGTAAAGCTGCCGACCTGCACGGGCAGGGCCGGATCGGAGACATCGAGGATGCGCGTGCCGAAGGACGCAGCATCCAGCTCGTCATTGAGGTACAGTAAATTATGGTCCGGCGAGAGCCAACCCTGATGGGAGAAAACGGGATTGTCGTAGGTCGCCAGTGAGAGGGACAGGATGTTGCTCTTGTCAGTGACGTCGAGGATGTCCACGCCGGGGTTGCCGCCGCCAGGGGCGTCGTTACTGAAGCAAAAGGCGATTTCGTGACCGGCCAGTGTCCCGGTAGTCCAATTCACAATCTGTGCGTCGTGAATGTAGCGAGTCGTCCAGTCGCCAACGTAAAGGGGATTGGCCGGATCGGCAAGATCGTAGATTCTCAGTCCGGCCAGGGTGCCGGCTGGCGCCCCGCCTCCTCCGCATCGGTAGAGGAAGCCGCTGGTTTCATTGATCGCAACGTTGTGGGAAGCAGTGGTCGTCAGCAGCGAAGAGCCGGTATCCGTGACGGTGTTCACCAGCATGACGACGCCGCTGTCGATCTGACTCAGGTCAAACACCTGGATACCGCTCCCAGCCTCGCTCACGGCATAGGCGTATGTCTGATAGGTTTTGATGTCGCGCCAGATACTGATCGGGCCGATCATGATGGAACCGACGATCTGAGGATTCCCGGGATTCGTCACCTCCACAAAAGCTGTGCCGTGGGACAGCCCGATGATGGCGTATTCACGACCGGATGGAGAAACATATCCCCAGCAGTCATTCGCACTGTTGATCTCAGGGGCGAACTGCGTCAGAGGGATCCAACTGAGAAGCGTAATGCCGTTGGAAGGGAATTCGATCGGAGGCGCCCCGCCGATTGCATTCCGATATCCGGGACCTTCGTAGGGAGAGATACGATCCTGGTTGAATTGGTCATCATCGTGAGCGATCACCAGCAAAACGATCAGGCACACGGTCATGACCGGCACGACAACCATTCGACCGGGTACGAGCCTCATCCTCTTCAACATCCTTCTCCTCTGATGCGTGATGAGATGTTCCCCAATCACGAATACCTCTTAGTTTACGCATGCCATAATACTTCGATCCGGGAAATATCTGACCTAATTCTTGATGAGATACCGGAATCCACACGTCTGGATATGCCAAATCTCATCTGTTTTCCTATCGCCCTGTCGAGAATACTGATCTGGCGGTCGTGACATCAGCAAACTTTGGCATCAGCCGATAAATCATATTTTTCGAGATCCTCGCTCCGACTCCCGCAGACTAGACCTCACGTCGGAGAGATTGGCCGCCGATGAATGGTCGGGGAAGTGCATTCTCGAGGTGATGGCGTTTTGTCGGGCCGGATGCAGACATTCTATCTTCACTTTCCTGCCGCATTGTGTACTGTACGCGACCTGCGGTCCGAAAGAACCAGACCCGACAGCACGCCGAAGAGGACCGCATGAGTACGCAACTGACGATGAACTACGAACCGGATATGCACGTGCCCAAGATCCCGCGCCTCAGCCCCGTGTTGTGGGTGGCATTACTGGCGGGAGTGGCGACGATCGGCCTGCTCATCTACCAGTCGCTGTTCGGGCATGGTCAGAGCGCCGGTCACGAAGCGGTGCACATGCCCGCGTACTGGGGGATCGGGATCCTGCCTTTCATTGGTATCCTCGGATGCATTGCCTTTCTGCCGCTCATTCCCGCCACGCATCACTGGTGGGAGAACAACCTCAACCGGCTGCTGGTTTCGATGTTCTGCGCCGGGTTGACGGTGACGTACTGCCTGAGGCGGTCTGCCCAAGGTGGGGACGGTGCTGGAGCATGCGATCGTCGCAGAGTACATCCCCTTCATCGTGTTGCTGTTCAGCCTGTATGTCATCAGCGGCGGGATCAGCCTGGAAGGCGATCTCCCGGCCCATCCGATCACCAACACCGGCTTCCTGGCCGCCGGCGCGCTCATCGCCAGCTTCATCGGCACCACCGGGGCAAGCATGCTGCTCATCCGCCCCCTGCTCATGACCAACTCCGAACGCAAACACGTCGTGCATACGGTCATCTTCTTTATCTTCCTGGTGAGCAACGTCGGCGGCACTCTGCTGCCGGTCGGCGATCCGCCGCTGTTCCTGGGGTTTCTCTATGGCGTGCCGTTCCTCTGGACGCTTAATCTTGGGGCCGAGTGGGCGGTCTGCTGCGTGCTGCTGCTGGTGGTGTACTTCATCTGGGACACGATTGCCTATCGCAAGGAAACCCCGGAAGACATCGCCATCGACGAATCCATCCGCAAGCCCCTCGTGGTGCGCGGCTTCAGCAACGGCTTCTGGATGCTGGGGGTGGTGCTTTCCGTGGCGTTCATCTCCCCGGGCAAGGAAATCCCCATCATCGGATTCACGGCCTTCCCCTTCCTCCGCGAGATGCTCATGCTCGGCTTTGTCTTCCTCTCGCTGAAGTCCACCCCCAAGGGCGTGCGGGAATTCAACCAGTTCAACTACGCGGCCATCCTGGAAGTGGCGGCCCTGTTCATCGGCATCTTCATCGCCATGCAGGTTCCCCTGGAAGTGCTCAAGGCCAGCGGCGAGCAGATCACCGCGGTAATGAGCGAGCCGTGGCAATACTTCTGGGCCACCGGCGGGCTGTCAGCATTCCTCGACAACGCCCCCACCTATGTCGTGTTCTTCCAGCTCAGCCAGAGCATGGATTCGACAGGTCTTGAGATGCTGACCCTTGAAGGCGGCGGACAGATCCCAGTGATGCTGCTCGCCGCAGTCAGCCTCGGGGCGGTGTTCATGGGGGCGATGACCTACATCGGCAACGGCCCCAACTTCATGGTCAAGGCGATCGCCGAGCAATCGGGGATCAAGATGCCGAGCTTCTTCGGCTACCTGTTCAAGTACAGTCTGCCGATCCTGGTGCCGATCTTCATCATTATCACAGTGCTCTTCCTGCTTTAAGAACGCCAAGAGCTTAGAAAACGGTGATGCCCCCCGGAGGCATCGCCGTCATGACCAACATCGGATCGCCCGTTCGCCAGAAGGCGGCGGCGTGATTATGATGACCCGTGATGAAGCTCATCATCAACGGAGAGGACCGAACCTTCGACGAGGCCCCGACCATCGAGCGACTGCTCGAAACGAAAGGGCTCGGTCAGGCTCCCTGCGCCGTGGAAGTGAACTCCAAGCTGATCCCCAAACGCAAACACGCCCATCACCGGCTCCGCGAGGGCGATGTCCTTGAGATCGTCAGCCTCGTGGGAGGTGGATAAAAAACTCATGCCCTCCACTGTCGAAATCAAAGAGCATGTCCCTACCGATGAACCCTTGGGGCTGGGACGCTGCACGATCACGAATCGTCTCATTGTGGGGACGGGGAAATATGAGAACTACGAGATCATGCGGCAGGCCCTGGACCTTTCCGGCGCTCAGGTCGTCACCGTCGCGGTCCGCCGGGAACGCCTGGTTGATGCTGAAAGTCGCTCGATGCTGGATTTCATCGATACGGATCGCTATACGATTCTCCCCAACACCGCGGGCTGCTTTTCCGCCAGGGATGCCGTCCGGGTGGCGCGACTCGGCCGGGAGATTCTCGAGCAGCTCGACAATCCGGGCCGCCATTGGGTCAAGCTCGAAGTCCTCGGCGACAAGAAAACACTGCTGCCTGACCCGGTGGGAACCCTGGAAGCGTGCCGGGAATTGCATGACGACGGTTTCGATGTGATGTGCTACTCCAGCGATGATCCCATCATGGCAATTCGGCTTCGCGATGCGGGCGCGACCAGTGTGATGCCCGCCGGAAGCCCCATCGGATCCGGGCGCGGGATTTCCAACCCCGCGGCAATCCTCACCATCCTCGAGCTCCTCAAGGAACCGGCTCACGGCGGGGTGCCCGATTATCCCGTCATTGTTGATGCCGGAGTGGGCACTCCCAGCGATGTGACCATGGCCATGGAGCTTGGCGCCGACGGCGTGCTGCTCAACACGGGTATCGCTCACGCGAAGGATCCCATCCGCATGGCCGCAGCCATGAACGCAGCTTGTCGGGCGGGTTATCTCGGCTATCGGGCCGGTCGTATCCCCAAACGCATGTATGCGTCGGCCTCCAGCCCGTGGGAAGGCATAATCTCTCCCATTCCCGGTGAGTAAGGTCCGGATCCCCGGCTAAATTTTGGACTCGACGAGAGGGCCACCCTGATGATCAATGGGCGACACGTTTGCCCAGATGCCGCGAGACCTCCTTCACCAACTGCTTCACTGTCTCCCCGTCAGCGGCTTCAAGATTCAGACGCAGCAGGGGCTCCGTGTTGCTGGGCCTGACGTTGCACCACCAGGAGCCCATGTCCACCGTCACCCCGTCCAGGTTGTCGATCTGAGCATCCGGATACGCCTCGACCAACTCATCCATGGCGAGTTCCTTGTCATCCGTTTCAAAATTGATCTCTCCGGACTGGGCATAACGGCGGGCCGGGGCGATCTGCACGCTCATCGGGCCTCCCCCCTCCGCCAACCTGCTGACCACTGAGGCAAAGGCGATCGCCCCGGAGTCGGTGTAAAAATTATCCCGGAAGTAGAAGTGTCCGGAAAGCTCACCCCCAAACACCGCATCGTTATCCGCCAGCTGAGCTTTCATGTAGACGTGCCCGACCCGCGACCGGATGGGGCGGCCCTTTGACTCTGTGATCATTTCCGGTAGTGATTTGCTTGAACGCAGATCGAACACGATCGGCGCGCCCGGATCATCCTTGAGAAAACCTTGCGCCAACCAGGCCGTCAGCAGATCGCAACCCACGATGTCGGCATTCTCATCGACCACCATGCAGCGATCGGCATCGCCGTCGAAACAGATTCCCACGTCAGCTTTTTTCACCCTCACCTCATTGCGTAATTGCTCAAGATTTGCCTCCACCAAGGGATTGGGATCGTGAAAAAATTCGCCAGTCGAATTGTCGAAATTGATCTTCGTGATCTTCAGACCCGGCACGTCGCCGAACACTTTGGGAATCATGGTCCCCGCCATACCGTTTGAGGCATCGATCACGACCTTGATCGTCTTTGTCCCGTCGAGAAGATCCGGATGAAGAAAATGCCGCACATGATCGCGATAGGCATCCCAGAGATCGCGCAAATCTTCGCGCCCATCGGCGGGTGTGGCCTTGTCGGGATCCACCATCGCCGCTAACTGGCGAATCTCCTCCAGCCCCGAGTCCATTCCTACGGGTTTGGCGGCAATCCGGGATATCTTGAACCCGTTGTAGTTGGCGGGATTGTGGGAGGCCGTGGTCTGGATACCGCCACAACATCCGAGATAGTTGACTCCGAAATAGATGAAGGGCGTGTCCACCATCCCCACGTCGATGACATGGGCGCCAAAAGCCTTAATCCCCGTTTTCAGGGCGTCGGTCAGAGTGGGCGACGACTTACGCATATCACGACCGATGACAATGTGTCGCATCATCGGGTCGTCGTGGCCGGCATCTGCCGCCTGCTTCGTGAGAAACTGGGCGGTCGCATACCCGATCTTCCAGGCGAGCCGCTCATTGAGGGGCTTTGGATAGATGGCCCGCACGTCATATGCCTTGAATACCTTGCCGAGCATGGGTGAGAGTAACTCCTGTCGCCCGTACGCATGAAAAGAGAGGCATGGTATCAGGAATGGATGATTTTCCCACAATGATCCTGATCGCCGAATTCTGGTCCGTCTCAGGCGTCTTCCATTTCTTGGGTGATGGCTTCCACAAGCACCCCCTCCGGCAACGCCGCGAGGAACTTTTTACCATATGGTTTGGTCACAATCCGTGGATCGAGTATCGCGATCAGGCCCGTGTCCGTTCCCGAACGGATGAGACGGCCCACCCCCTGCTTGAAGCGGATCACCGCACGGGGGAGTTGGTCGGTCATGAAAGGATTTTCCCCCTGCTCGGTGATACGCTCGTGCCTCGCCTCGACGAGCGGACGGTCGGGAACCTCGAACGGCAGGCGGGTGATGATGACGTTCCGCAGGCCCCTTCCCCGGACGTCCACTCCCTGCCAGAAACTCGTGGTGCCCAGGAGAACGGACCGCTCATCGTCGCGGAACCGCTTGAGAAGAAGACCCGGTCGGCCATCGCGACCCTGCACCAGCATGGGATGCCCACGCTCGATCAGGTGTGGGCGAATGATCTCGGCGATCTGGTCCATCATCCGGAAACTGGTGAACAGGATGAATGTGCCGCCATCGGTCTTGTCGATCAGCTTTTCGATACGCGGGGCGAGCTGCTTGACATAATTTGGATGGCTGGGGGGGCAGATCGAGCGATCGACGACGATCCGCATCTGGGAAACGTGATCAAAGGGGCTGCCCAGTTGCAGCGTCTCGGCATCCTCGCAACCCAGTCGCCGGGTCAGGTGGGAAAAATCGTTCGGTCCCGTGGCGAGGGTCGCGGAAGTCATGATGACCGAGATTTCCTGCCCGAAAAGACGCTCCTTGAGTAACGGGGCGACATCGACCGCAGCACAGCGCAACGACAGTCGCCGGCGTGAACGGGAGGCCTGTGTTCCCGACGCCTGACTTGATTCCTCCCCGCCTTCCAGAAAATACACACAGCCCTTCACGTCCTGCGCGATAAGCATTTTGGCATCGTCCGCGATATCGGCGGCCCGCTGGGCGTAGCTGTTGAGTTCGTACTCATCGGGTTCCATCGCCTTCTCGCGGAGCAGACGCAGCATCTTGCACAAGGCGATCATCGGCTCGGTGAGCAGGTTCGGTGCCGCGTTCGGCACGGGGATGCGCCCGTTCTTCGGCCCTTCCCGCTTCATCCAGGCCAGTAACCCGTCGAACGTCTCCTTCGTCGCGTCCTGGCAGACCATGGTCTGCTCGATGGCGCGATCGATCAGTTCGGTGGATTCGTCCTTCAGACGCAGCGAGGTGAGAAATCCCTTGCGCCGCCGGGGCTGATAGAGGATCCGCAACAGGTGAGAAATACGCCCCTCGGAAAGCGAGAGTCCGAAATGATCCGAAGCGACCTCTTCGGCACTGTGGGCCTCATCAAGAATGACATGGTCATAAGGCGGGAGGAATCCCACGCCGCGCTCCCGCAGGGCCAGGTCGGAGAAAAACAGGGCGTGATTGCAGACGAGCAAGTCGCCGTTTTCCATGCGTCGGCGCGCCATCTGGTAGAAGCATTTGCCAAAGCTGGGGCATTTCCGGCCCATGCAATTGTGCGTATCTGACTGGGCGAAATCCCATACTTCCGGTCGCTCAAGCCGGGGCAGGGTCGAAAGCGTGCCGTCCTGTGTCTTGTAAGCCCAGTCCTCGATGAGATGCAGCGAGTGTCGCGCTTGATTGCTGGGAAAGAGCCGGTCCTGTCGCTCGCTGGCCAGTTTGAGGCGACGCAGGGAGACATAATTGCCCCGGCCCTTGACCAGAACTGAAGTGAACTCATCGGGAATCACCGCGTTGAGCAGGGGAATGTCCTTCTCGATGAGCTGTTCCTGGAGGTTGATGGTGTTGGTCACGACGAGGATGCGCTCTTCATGCTCGACAATACGTTTGATGGCGGGGATGAGATACGCAAAGGATTTGCCCACCCCGGTGCCCGCCTCGACCACAAGCCTCCCCTTTTTTTCCATGGCTCGCTCGATCGCATCGGCCATTTCGACCTGCTGGGAGCGCGTTTCGTATCCCTCCAGGCGACGCGCGATCGGGCCTTCGGGCGATAGGAGGTCATGGATATCAACAAGCATGGAGAGATTCTAACCGTAAGCCTTCCGGATGAGCGGAGGTGACTCATTCGGTATCGCGGGAATTTTTCTTCACGCCCAACGGGGCATGCTTCGGCTCGCCGGGCCGCCGCGGGTAAATCCGGGGGGTCTGGCGAAGTTTTTCAATCACGATCACGTTTCCCGTCTCGTGACGCACGGTTTCAACGTGCCGACAATGGAGCATATGCAGAGCTTGTTTCGCTTCTTCAAGCTCCTGGGGAGCTTTCTCGCCCTTGATGGCGAAGATCTGGCCGCCGACCTTCACCAGGGGGACCGTCAACTCAAGCAGTACGGCAAGCCTGCCCACCGCCCGCGCGATGGCGACATCGTAATGTTCCCGGTGTTGCGCTCGATCCCTCCCGATTGTCTCCGCTCGTTCGTTGATCACGCGCACATTCTCCAACGACAGTCGCTTCGTCGCGGCATCGAGAAAAGCGGCCTTCTTTCCCGTTGCCTCCAGAAGGGTGAACGCCACCTGCGGCATTGCGATGGCGAGGGGCAGGCCGGGCAGCCCTCCGCCTGAGCCGACATCGATGACCGCCTGCGCACCACTGGAATCCAGAAAAGGAAGCAGCGTCAGGCTGTCAGCGATATGCCTGATCCAAGCTTCCTCGGGACTCACAATCGCAGTCAGGTTGAATTGCCGATTGGTCTCAAACAGCAGGGACAAAAATTCCCCGAAACGCTCGATATCCCCGGAATCGAGGTCAATACGTATGGACCTGAGATGATCGAGAAACTCCGGCGGCGGAATGAGGGGCGAAGCGTCATGCTCCATGGCGGCATCATGGTAACGCAGATCAGGCGCCGGGCATTCTCCAGACCCCGACTCGAAATGACACTTCATCATCCACCTGCTCGTCAAATTCAAATGAATGGCGAAGCGTGAAGCCCGGCCGGCGCAAGGCGATATTCAGCAGCAACCCCACCATCATCCAGGCCACCACGAGACTTGACCCGCCGTAGCTTATGAATGGGAGGGTCATGCCGGTGATCGGCAGAAGTCCGATGGTCATGCCGGTGTTGATTATCATCTGGGAGAAGAGCACCGTAACCAGTCCCACCCCGACGAGACGCCCAAACGGCTCTCGACACTTCGCCGAGGTCAGCAATCCTCCCACAATAAGTATCAAGTACAAACCCCACGTCGCCAGCGCGCCGAGCACCCCCCAGCGACAACAAATGACGGCGAAGACCATGTCATTGTGTTCCTCGGGCAGATGATTGTAATGCACCAGTGCGGCGGCCTTCTGTTTTCCCGCCCCGAAAAAACCACCCGCCCCGACGAGGGTCTTGGCCCGGTCCGCCTGGAACCCGATGGTCTGGTTATAGCGATCTTCACCCGACATCTGCGCAATCATCGCCTTGATTCTCGCCTGCTGGTGAGGTTGAAGAACCGGATAAAGCATCGGAGCGAGAGACAGTCCGATCAGCGCCACAATCAGAAGATGACGATACTTTGCCCCGGCCGCGATCAGGACCGCAAAGAATGTGGGCAGAAAGACCATGGCGGTGCCGAGATCAGGCTCCACCACGATCAAACCCATGGGAATAAAGGTTAGAAACAGCGGGAGCAGCAGACCGAACATGGTGCGGTAATTCTTGCGAAACCGCAGATAGCTCGCCAGCGCCAGCACATACGCAATCTTAGCCAATTCCGAAGGTTGAAAATCCGTGAACGGCAGCGTGATCCACCGCCTCGCGCCGTTGCGGGGATGCACGATCGAATCGGGCACCCATTTCATCAGCACGAAAACCAGCATGCCCAGTACCAAAATCATGAAGATATAGGTCAATCGTTGCAGAAAACGATAGTGGGGAAGAGCGATCAGGCCCGCCGCGAGCATACCGATGATCATGAACTGAAAATGTTTCATGGCAAAGTCAGGAGAATCAGGTCGCGGCACCGTATCAATCGCCATTATCCCCAGAAGATTAAGCAGCACCGCCGCGATGACACACAGCCAGGCGACGTTGACCGGATTGATCTTCGATTGCATCGCCCCCCGCGCCTGCGTGCGACTGGAGAAGGGTATAAGCCAGCGAGATTCTGATGATGTGAGAAAACCGCTCATCCCGATTCCTCCGGAAATGCCAGATGGTGGCCGGGCAGATAACCTTCGGCCTGCAGGGCGCGGATGATCTGGTTGGCGATGGGACCGGCGGTGCGCCCTCCTGATCCGCCGTACTCGACGATGACCGAAATGGCGTACAGCGGGATGCCATTCCGGGGACCGACGAGACCGACGAACCAGGCGTGGTCCATGTGCTCGATGACTTCCGACTCGGAAATCTCACCATCACCGTTATCATCATGCTTCAGGGGCGGGGCCTGCGCGGTGCCGGTTTTCGCCCAAACCGTCACGCCCTCTGCGTTGATGATCGGTTCACGAAGTCTGCCGGGAAGCAAAATGTGATGCCCTGTGCCGTGCGACGCCATGATTGACTGACGCAGACCTTCCAGCGCGGCATCAACCACCGAACGCTTGAGATTCAGATCCTTCCGCGTGATCACCCTCGCCTCCGATGAACCCGCCATCACGATCGTCGCGTCGCGTATGGTCCCTCCCCGGGCGAGGGTGGCATAGGCATTCGCGGCATGGAGCGGGGTCCAGGTGATCGGTCCCTGACCGATGCCCATGAATACCGTCGCCGATTCTATTTCACCTCGTAGCCTGAACTGACTGATCTTTTCGACATCAGGCAACCGACCCAGCCAATTGCGATACTTGGCCTGGAATTCGGATTCGAGATCGAGCCCGATGTTCAACGGCTGGCCGATGCCATACCTGCCATACCAGACGATCAGACGCTCCATGCCCAACCGGTCGGCGAGGGTGTAGAAAAAAATATTACAGGATCTTCCCAGTGCCTCCTCAGCTTCGAGCGATCCATGCGTCGCAAAATTGTAGATATCGCGATAAATCCAACAACGGGCGAATTGCTTGGAATGCTCAAAGAAGTGTCCCGTGCATTCGATCGATTCGGAAAGAGTAAGTACACCTTCGGTGACTGCGGCGGAAAGCAGCATAGGCTTGATGATCGAGCCCGGCGGATACAGTGCTTCATACGCACGATTCACCGCCGGACTGACAATCTTGCGCTGAAGCTTGCTCATCCGCTCCCCCATGGCTCTCGTGGGCATGGTCACCATCGCCAGGATTTCGCCGCTGGACACTTCGAGTACCACGGCCGCGGCGTTGAGAGGCGAACCCAGGGGCAGCTTCCCGGGTCGGGGACGACCATAGGACTCCCAACCGAGTTGCCACTGCTGAACTCTGGTCAGCCCGTATTCCGGAGATAGGATCGCCTGTACGCGTGACTGAAGGAGAATATCGATGGTCGTAGTCAGATCGCGGCCCGGTTTCGATACGGAAACAATTTTTTCCGCGGTTTCGAGGTTCTCTTCGACCACGCCGACCTCGCCACGCAGAACGTCTTCATACGCCCGCTCAAGGCCGCGAGATCCAACGACGTCGGTGTGCCGGTATCCACCGAGATCGATCGTGCGATCTTCAGTGAGGAATGGCCGGCGGGCCAGATCTTCAGCCCAAACGGTGTCCCGCACCGCTCCGATGAGATGGTCCGCCACGCCCATCAAGTGAATTTCCTGGACATCATCGGATCGAATGGGCGAGGGCAGGCTGTTGCGACTGAGATACACGGTGTTTCTCATCCAGGGATAGACACGACGAAGGGTGCTCTTGATCTCGAACATGCCGGGCAATTCCGTCTCCAACTTCCTGAACTCAAATGCAACCTGATCGGAGATTTGCGTCAGAATCACGTGGGCAATCTTTTCCTCCTTGGCGGGCAGCGGTCGGTTGTCATTGATGCCTTCCTCTCGTCGCGTACGCTCCCGGTATGCCTCAGCACTCGACTTGACTTTGCGCCGGATCGCATCGCAACGGGTCAGCAGTTCATTTTCATCTATCTCCCCCAGCGTCATGACCAGATACCAGAGACGCTCGCAGGACGCTTCCCACTCGGGAATCCGAGCGTTGATTTCCTCTTGTCTCCCCTGCTTGGATAGCATTTTCCAGTCTTCCCGCCCCACTTCGCGTCGTGCCTGCCGCTCCGCCTTACGGATGGGCCAGCGCCCGGTAATGACCTCATATTCAACGGCAATGTCATAGGATGGCTTATCCAGGGCCAGGATATTCCCGTTCCGATCAAGGATTCGCCCTCGATGCGTCGGGAGATAGGCATGTTGCGACAGCCGCGATTCCGCATCGCGAAGCCATTTGTCCTTTTCGATGACCGAAAGTCGAAAAAGCTGCGCTCCCAGAAGCATCATCATCAAGCACATGCAGACCAGAAGCAGCAACAGCCGGCGATGGAACATGCTGGGTATGATTCTGGTTTTATCCATGCGGTAACCCTTTGTCGAAACAAAGGTTCTCTGACAGCTCTTCGTCCGGGTTACGGACGAATTCTCCAATATTGTGACAAGGCACAGAGCCCGACCGTCTGACGGCCACCATCGCTTTCCGACTCCCAGTATCCAGTCACCGCTATTTTGACCCGGATCATGCCAATTCATCACACATTGAACAGGAAATGCACGACATCTCCATCCTGCATGACGTACCCCTTGCCTTCGCTTCGGAGCTTCCCGGCCTCCCGAATGGCCTTTTCAGTCTTGAAATTGACCAGATCATCCACGTGATAGCATTCCGCCCGGATAAAACCCCGCTCCATGTCGGAGTGAATGGAACCCGCCGCTTCCTTTGCCGAGGCCCCGATCGGAATCGACCAGGCCCGGACTTCCTTCTCCCCGGCGGTGTAAAAGGACGTGAGGCCCAGGACATCACTGGCCCCCCGGGCCAGGGGGCCGATGGCCGGTTCGGAGAGCCCCAGGGATTCGAGCATTTCATCGCGGTCTGCGTCATCCAGCTCCGCGAGTTCCGCTTCCAATTTGGCGCTCACGACCACGGTGCCGGCGCCGGTCGATTCGGCAAGCTGCTTTACCTTCCGGGGGTGATCTGAATCGCCGGCAACATCCGATTCATCGACGTTCGCCACGAATAACACCGGCTTGGCGGTGATAAAACCGTAGCTCTTGAGGATTTTCCGTTCCGAATCAGTCCAATCATCCCGCTGGCGAATGGGCGTGGTTTCATTGAGCAGCTCGCTGACCTTCCCCAGAACTTCCAAACGCTGCCGGGCTTCCTTATCGCCGGAGCGGGCGGTCCTTGTCGCCTTGTCGGTCGCGCTCTCGGCAACCATCAGATCAGCGAGGATCAATTCGGTATCCATGCGCTCGATATCTCCGAGCGCATCCACCGGCATGCCTTCATCGAAGCAGCGAACGACATGGCAGACGGCATCGACCTGACGGACATGCTCCAGAAAGCCGTTGAGCTTCTTGGCATCACTTCCGGGAGGGACGCCCGGAATATCCACCAGCTTCAGCGTGGCGGGGACTATTTTTTGCGGGGGAATGAACTGAGAGATAATGCCAAGTCGCGGATCGGGGATATTCGCCACCCCCAGATTCGGTTTCTCAGAATAGCCTCCGACCTGTTTGCCGGTGAGGGAGCTGAAGAGCGTTGTCTTGCCGCAGCCGGGCAGGCCGACGAGTCCGATTTCCATGGAAAATGATCTCGGGTAAGAATTGAAGAACAATGAATCGGGAAGCCGGATGGTAGCACCACCGGACGAATCCGTATCATCTCGATTCGTTACTTGTTCGTGATCTTCACGGTGATTTTTGGCCAGCCTTTTCGCCGCACTTGACACCGATAGTGAATGTGTCATGACCCAACATACAAACGAATGACGGTCATGCCAACGCACCGATACACGCGTATCGCTTGTATCCGCCATCTCTCGTTTCACCCTGATGGGCCCGCTTCAAACATCTTCGCAGCCCAGCGGATGGAAGTGACCCCACGTCACGGGTTGATTGACTGCTTTCTGCAAGGCGCTCAAGTATTCCTCGCGGGAGATCTCGATACATCCGAACTGGTTGAGATGTCGGCTCCAATACTGGGTGTCCAGCAGAGTGAACTTGCGATGACGCAGCCAGCGTACAAGATGTACCAGGCAGACTTTGCTGGCATTGGTGCCGCCGGCCCGGGGGCGGCTGAACATTGACTCGCCGAAGTACGCTCCGCCGATCTGCACGCCGTAGAGCCCCCCCACCAGCTTGTCGCCTCGCCAGGCTTCGACGCTGTGGGCGCATCCTATTTCATTCAGTTCGCAGTAGGCCCGGATGAGGCGATCGTTGATCCAGTCGCTGCCGCGGGGGTCTCCGCACGCTCGAATGACCTGCTCAAATGCGCAGTCGCTGCGAATCTCGAAATCACCCCGCTTCACAATCCGCTGCAGTGATTTTCGCACCCGGAAGGAACCCAGGGGAATCACCCCCCGGGGATCGGGGCTGTACCAATCGATCCGATCGACGGAAAGATCGGCCATGGGGAAGATCCCCCGTCGATACGACCAGAGCAGAAGGTCCGCCGTCGGTCTCTGAGGATCGAAATGCCCGGTATCGGGAGCCTTCATTTCCACCTCCACAAATGCCTGATTCGCCATATAGATTCGTTCGATGTTACGATCATTTCTCTCACCCGTCAGGAATAACCAATCGAGCCACCATCTGATCGGGACGAAAGGAATCCACGGCTATGAAGTATCGTCGTCTGGGCATGTGGGGACTCAAGCTTTCGGAAATTGGTTATGGCTCCTGGTTGACGCTGAATCAGGGCGATCAGGATCTCGCCGACAAGCTCAATCGCACCGCCTATGAAAACGGCATCAACTTTTTTGACACCGCCAACGTCTATGGCCGGGGGCAAACTGAAGTCCTCGTGGGCAAGGCCCTCAAGCCGTTTCTCAGAGATACCTTTGTCCTGGCCACCAAGGTCTACTGGCCTTTTCAGCAGAATTGGCCCTTTCCCGAAGCCAATGACCGGGGCCTGAATCGCAAACACATTTTCGAGCAATGCCACGCCTCGCTGAAACGTCTGGATGTTGATTACATCGACCTGTACCAGTGCCATCGCTACGACGAAAACACGCCTCTCCCCGAAACCTGTCGCGCGATGAATGATCTGGTCAATCAGGGCAAAGTGCTCTACTGGGGGGTGAGTGAATGGTCGGGCGACCAGATTGCCCAAGCCGTGGAAATCTGCGATGACCACGGCTGGCATCGCCCGGCGTGCAATCAACTCCTCCATAACATGCTCGAACGTCACTGGGAGGAAGAATGCCTGCCTATGTGCGAGCGACTGGGCCTTGGTATCGTCAATTTCTCGCCCCTCGCCGAGGGAATTCTGACCGGCAAGTACTTGAAGGGGATTCCCAAAGACAGTCGCGCCGCGGATGAAAAGCTCGGCCAGTTCATCAAACCTCGCATGACCGATGAGAATATGGCGATCATCAGGAAACTGGATGATGTTGCCCAGGGTCTGGGCGTCCCTCTCTCAAATCTAGCGTTGGCGTGGTGCCTGCACCGACCGGGCCTGACCTGCGTCATTGCCGGGTCGTCGAAGCCTGAGCAAATCATCGAGAATATCAAGGCCAGCGAATTGACCCTCAACGATGAGGTAATGGAACGGATCATCGCGATTCTGGGCGGGTGATTCTCAGATCCCGCAGCATCGCAACCATGAGGGATAAAAGGTCGACTGGCGTCGATTCCAACCTGAAAACCGGAATGAAACAAAAGAGCGGAAGACCGATATACATTCCTGAGAAGTCATAGGATAATTCTGGCTGGTAACCTTCATGCGCCTCAAAGCTGCTTTCATACTGACCCTGCTTTCGCTGCCCGCAATGGCTGGAGCCGCCGGAGAAAACGCGGATACGCCGGACGCGCATTCGTTCATCCAGGGTATGACCGTCTCCTGCCACGGCTCGGGCCAGATCTGGGGCACCGACGCCATGATCGAATGCATGGCCGAGTTGAAAGGGATGGGGGTGAACTGGATCGCCATTCACCCCTATGGCAGTATCCGCGGCGATGGCACTTCCGGCGTCGCCGACCCCCGTCGTAACCGGATGTACGAAGATCCTTCGTGGCTGACCCGCCCGATTGCCGAGGCCCACAAGCTCGGCCTCAAGATCATGATCAAACCCCATATCGCCTACTGGGGCAGCAAGTTCAAGTGGCGCGGCACGATCAAGTTCGAGACTGATGAGGAATGGGATCGTTTCTTCGAGACGTATGAGGCATGGATCACCATGGTCGCGGAGCTGACCGCCGACGCCGACGCCTTTGTCGTCGGAACGGAACTCGATGCCACGGTGCATCATGAGGATCGATGGCGACACATCATCGAGTCCGTACGCGCCAAGACCAAAGCCCCCCTCACCTATGCGGCCAATTGGGATTCCTACGAACGCGTGCATTTCTGGGATGCGCTGGATGTCATCGGAATCCAATCTTACTTCCCCATTGTCAATCACGATCGCATGCCGACGACCGAAGAACTCGAACGGGGTTGGCAGCGAGTACTCAACAAGTTGGATGCTTTCAGTCGTCGCCACGATCGCAAGATCCTCCTTGCCGAACTCGGTTACAACCGCTCATCTCTGGCGGCATCGAAACCCTGGGATCACAGAACCGGCGGCGAGAACGCGGAGGAAATCCAGAAACGCTGCCTGACCGTCGCCCTCCGGGCCATCGAAGGCAGTGATTCTGTCACGGGGGCTTTTCTCTGGAAATGGTTTCCCCGCAGTCGCCGGGGAGGACGAAATTTTCTCATGTCCACCCCGGCCATGCGCAAAATCATTACCGAAGAGTGGACCGCGCCGACAAACGACTCATCAACCGAATGACTCACCATCCATCTCATCCGGGGGCGACCAGCCTTCGGCAATGGCTTTCGTCACCACCCGATCAATCCGGCTCGCCACTGAGTCTGATGTCATATGTGACGCGGCACCAGAGTGAGTCTCGGATTGGGTTTTCTGATCCGGAAATAGCGCCCGGCATTCCTTCAGGAGACGCTTGAGCGTCCGAAGCTGGCGTCCATCCGTTATCCGGGCATTTATCCAGCCGGCATTTTTCCAGTTGCCGAAATTGAAGGGCTCGATCCAGCCGAAACGCTGCGGGGTTTCGTCGGAAAGCGACTTTGGTAGTTTGAAGACCACCGACACGGCATCCTGGTCCCTGGTCATGACGACGAACGCCAGGAGTTTGGGCTTCTTGAGACTGCCATTCGGGCCGGGGAGTTTGTAAGCCCGACCACCCCACTGAGGCGTGGAAAAGACATCCGGCAGGTCATTGAGCAACGAACTGATCTCACCCATGAGTCTGGCAAGGCGCGTGGACATGATGAAATCGTAGGCGACCGAACCAGGTAGTGATCCCCATGTCGAATCTGAGGCTTCAGGCCGAAGATCCGGAGTAGGCGGGATTCTTGACCCGTACTACTGACCCTCTACAATCCGCCGATGCTCCCGAATGGGGCCGCTGGTGACGATCGACCGATTGTTCGGAAGAGAGGCGCCGCATGGGGCGTTCAGTCGCGGCTGACGGACGTTCCCGCCCCGGAGTGCAAGCCGCGGAAGAGGTCATGGCCACCCTGCCTGCCAAACCGCGACTTTTGGTTCTGTCGGTTTGGTACCTCGGGTACGTGGTGACGCTAGACTTCTCATGTCACAATTGGCCCGTGGTGTAATTGGTAACACACCTGGTTTTGATCCAGGCATTCCAGGTTCAAGTCCTGGCGGGCCAGTTCTCCCCCCGGAAGTTCCGGAAGTTCCAGTAACTCTGGATGCTCCGAAAACACCATTTTCGGTGGGATCAGGTCACCGGATTCGGAATCGGATTGAGGCGAGTCGGCGTGATGAATTCTCAATCACAAGTACCACGCTCCACTGAAGAGCGTCCTTTCGCCGCGATCATTCTCGCGGCGGGCCAGGGAACCCGCATGAACAGCGACCTGCCCAAGGTCATCCATGCGGTTTGCGCTCGTCCGATGGTGTATTGGGTCGTTCGCGCCGCCCGGGAAGCCGGGGCCAGCCGCATCATCCTGATTGTGGGACATGGTGCTGACCATGTAAGAGAAGCATTTGCGGGTGATGATGCCGACATCGAATACGCGATCCAGGAACCCCAGCTTGGCACCGGTCACGCCATCACCTGCGCCGAGTCTTTGCTCAAGGATTTCGAGGGTGATGTGGTGATACTCGGCGGAGATGGACCCCTGATCCGGGCTGAGACCATTCGCATTATGCACATCCATCACTGCGAAACCTCGGCGGCCGCGACGCTCGCCACTTCCATCATCGACGATCCCACCGGCTACGGGCGGATTCTCCGGGATCCGGAGGGCCGCTTCGAGGCCATCATCGAGCATAAGAACGCCACAGATGCCCAGCGGGCGATCCACGAGGTTTATCCGAGCTACGCGTGTTTCGATGCAATACTGCTCTTCGACCTGCTACGTCAACTCGAGCCTGATTCCGTCAGTGGAGAATATTACCTGACGGAAATTCCGGGGATGCTCAAAGCGCGCGGGCAATGCGTCGAGTTGGTGGACTCGGTTCCGCCGGAGGATGTGCTTTCCATCAACACCCCGGAGCAACTGGCTCAGGTGGAGGCCATTCTCTCCAATCGACTTCACGCTGCGGAAGTGAAACCATAATGAGCATGGCTGATCGAGACCATCTGAAGATTTTCTCGGGACGAGCGGGTAAGGAACTCACCGCCGCAATGTGCGAACACCTGAACATACCCGAGGCGAGGGCCAAGACCGAACTGTTCCCCGACGGGGAGTTGATCGTCAAGCTCGAAGAGGATGTGCGTGGTCGCGACTGTTTCGTGGTTCAATCAACCTGCAATCCTGTTAATGCCAACCTCATGGAATTGCTGATCTACATCGACTGCCTGCGTCGCGCATCGGCGAAACGCATCACGGCGGTGATACCCTATTTCGGCTACGCGAGACAGGATCGCAAGGATGAGGGACGCACTCCAATCACCGCCAAGCTGGTGGCAAACATCATCACCGCAGCCGGGGCGGATCGCGTGCTGTGCATGGACCTTCACGCGGCCCAGATTCAGGGTTTTTTCGACATCCCGGTCGATCACCTCTCCGCCTCGACCGTGTTCTGTGATTACTTCGATTCCGTCCGCGACACGCTGGGCGATCTGGTCATCGTTTCGCCGGATGTCGGTAACGTAAAGGTCGCCAACATGTATGCGAGCCTGCTCGATGCGGATCTTGCCATCATCGACAAGCGACGGGAATCGGGTATGAAGGTGGCCTCAAAGAATCTCATCGGTGATGTCGATGGCATGACGGTGTTGATGGTTGACGACATGATCTCAACCGCGGGAACGGTCTGCGAGGCGGCCAAGCTCGTGAAGGATCGCGGCGCCAAAACCGTGATCGCCTCCGCCACTCATGCCGTGCTTGTGGGATTGGCCCTGGAGCGTCTGGGAGAAGCGGAGATCGATCAGGTCATCATCTCCGACACCATTCCCAACGGCAATCGGCTTCAGCCGCTCGAACACAAACTGCACCAACTGACGGTTGCGAAGCTGTTCGGAGAGGCCGTGCATCGGATCCATCACGACATGTCCGTTTCGGCGCTGTTCCGGCGGGCGGGTCAGACAAAGCGCTGAGTCAGCGCAGCAAAGAAGCATTACCTACGTTTTCTGCAAAGGAATCAGTCAGATGGCACACGAAACCCCAACTATCACCGCCCAGACCCGGGAGCGCACCGGTACCCGATTCTCACAGCGTCTTCGCAAAGCCGGCAGGCTCCCCGCGGTTATTTACGGTCATAAATCCGACCCCGTCTCAATCAGTTTGGACGAAAAGGAGATACTTCTCCACCTTCATCATGGCAGTCACGTCGTCAACGTCACTATCGAAGGCGGCAAGACCGAAACCTGCCTGGTGAAGGAACTACAATTCGGCTATCTCGGCGACAACATCATCCATCTCGATCTGGCCCGGGTGGATCTCGACGAAGAGGTGCATGTCCAGGTGCATCTGAATTTCATCGGCAAATCTACCGAGGCCCAGAAGGTGGGCGCCATCGTGTCCCATCCCATCACGGAGCTTGAGGTGATCTGCAAAGTCAGCGCCATTCCCGGGGAGATCAAGGTTGATTCCTCCAAAATGGAGGGCACCATTTTCACCGTGGGTGATATCGAACTGCCCTCCAGCGTGCGGACCGAGGTCAAACCGGATACCCCGATCCTGACGATCAGCTTTATTCACGAAGAGGAAGCGGTCGGGGAAGAAGTCGAAGTCGCTGACGTAACCACGTCGGAGCCCGAAGTCATCACGGAAACCAAGCCCGAAGAAACGAAGAAAGGCGAGGCATGAAGCTGGTGGTGGGACTCGGCAATCCCGGTAAAGAGTACGACGACACACGACACAATCTCGGGTTCGTCGTGCTCGATCATCTGGCCCGACGGTACACGTCGGGAGCGGTCGCACGCAGCAAGTTTCACGCCGCAACGCTCGACGCCCGGATTGATGATCAGAAGGTGATATTGCTCAAACCCACGACCTATATGAATCATTCCGGTCTGGCTGTCTCGGAGGCGGTACGGTTTTATAAACTTGAGGTCGAGAAAGATCTTCTGATCATTGTCGATGACATCGCCCTGCCCTGCGGCATCATTCGTTTGCGCCCCGATGGCGGCGCAGGCGGGCACAACGGCCTGTCTGACATTGAACAGAAACTCGGCACTGATGCCTACGGACGATTGCGAATCGGCATCGACAAGCCGGGGTGCATCCCGCAAAAGGACTATATCCTCGGAAAATTGAGTCCCGAGCAGCGAGATCTCGTCGAAGCCGTTTTTGACGAGGCGGTCGATGCCGCCGTCTGCTGGGTCTCCCGGGGCATGACGGAAACGATGAATCAATTCAACCGGAAAAACACCGAAGAACGTGAAACCCCATCCGGCGCGAGCCGGTGATGAACATGCAAAGGTAGTGATATGACACAGGACCGAATCAGCATCTACGAAGGATTATTTCTCTTTCCCCAGTCAGCCGCGGCTAATCTGCAGGGCGCGGTTGATCATCTCAAGGAATTGCTCGATCGCGCGAGCGCGGAAATCATCAGTTTCAGCAAGTGGGATGAACGCAAGCTGGCCTATGAGATCAAGGGTAACAAGCGCGGTGTCTATTTCCTGACGTACTTCAAAGCGCCGGCGTCGAATCTGATCACCCTCGAACGCCACTGCAACCTCTCGGAGCAATTGCTTCGCTTCTTGATTACAAAGGCGGACCTGATTCCCCAGCAGACGATCATGGCTGCGGAGGGTCAGGATAAGCTCGCCGATGAAATCCGTTTGCGCTCCGAAAAGAGTTCGGAGTCCGGTGCCGATGGTGCCGTGGAGACATCCCGAGTTGAGTCGCGCTCGAAACTCGAGAAGGCGGCGGAATCACTTCCCGAGAAGAAGAAGGAAGATGTGGTCATCGAGACCCCGAAGTCGGAAAGCCCGGCAACCCCCAAAGAAACAGCATCACCCGAAGTCGAAGCCGCCACGGAAGCCTGATCGCACGATATGTGGGTATTTTGACTTTCGCGACTCAGACCGCCTCATACCGGCGATCAGGGTGATACGATATCCCGGCCTCAGTGGCGCCCAAGTGGTGCCCTTCTTGTTTACGAAACATAGCTTGATTGGAGAAAAACATGCCTGACTACAACAAAGTGCTTTTGATGGGACGACTGACCCGGGATGTGGAGCTGAAGTACACACCCTCGAACATGGCGGTGGCGAACATCGGCCTCGCGGTGGGGAGACGCTACAAGACCAAGGACGGCGAGCAGCGCGAAGAAACGACTTTCGTCGATTGCGAAGCCTGGTCGCGTACCGCCGAACTGATGAACCAGTACCTGTCCAAGGGCCGGCCGGTGTTCATCGAAGGCAGGCTCAAGCTCGATCAATGGCAGGACAAGGACGGTTCCAACCGCTCGAAGATGAAAGTCGTCATCGAGAATTTCCAGTTCATCGATTCGCGCCCGAGCAGTAATGACGGCGGCGGCGGACAAAGTAATGCTCCGACCACGGCCGGCGCGACCGCCTCCGGCGGGCCTGTCCACGAACCGATCGGAGAGGATGACATTCCCTTCTAGCGGGCCTACCCTCTCCCCTCCCCGACCTGATCGAACACTCGCTGGGGCCCCGATGAGCGGGGCTCCTAACTTCAAAAAGGACAGCGAATCATGGCCAAACCAATCCAACTGCTTCTTCTGAAAACAATCGAGAATCTCGGTATCGTCGGCGACATCGTCAAGGTGAAACCGGGGTACGCCCGCAACTATCTGGTCCCCCACGGTTTTGCCGAGCCCCCCACCAAGGTGAAGATCGAAGCTCTGAAGGAAGAACGCGCCCGCGCCGAATCAGAACTCAACATACTCCGCAAGCAACGCGTGGTGTTGCTCGAACGGATGATGGATGTCCAGGTGACGCTGGTGAGAAGCTGCAACGACCAGGGCGTGCTGTACGGCTCGGTCACCCAGCGCGACATCTCTGATGCGCTGATCGAAGCCGGTTACGGCGTGGACACCCGCTCCATTCGACTCCATCAGCCGATTCGACACATCGGCCCCAACGAGGTGACCGTGCAATTCGAGAAGGAACTGCGGACGGACATTGCCGTCATCATCGAGCCGGATCAACCTCTCGAAGAGCGGGAGGAGATGGAATTCGACAACGAGGGCAACTTGATCGAAAAGTCGAGTAAGGAAGAGGCCCGAGCCCGCCGGAAGGAACGCAAGGCGGAACGAGAACGACAACATGAAGAGGAATCCGATCCGAAGCCCGTTGAAGCTGGCGCGTGATCGGTTTCATCACCCGGAATCATTCCTGACCCGGCTGGGCAAGCCGGGTTTTTCATGGCCCGAAAGGAATCAGTTCGTCAGAGTCTGCCTTTGCTTGGCCTGCGCCACCTCTTTGATGAACGTCAGCTCAAGGAATCTCGCCACATAGTCCAGAATGCTCATCGCCTCAGGGATGTCAGGATTGTTCGTTGCTCCCATCGGCTCGAAACGCATCCCACGGAAGCGATCGACCGCATCCTGAAGCGGCAAGCCGTATTGAAGTGCAATGCTGAAAGCCCGGCAAAAACCCTGAATAAGCCCGGACAGCGTGGAGCCCTCCTTGCTCATCTTGATGAAGATCTCTCCCGGCGTGCCATCTTCATGCAGGCCGATGGTGAGATATCCCTCATGCCCCGCCACCGCAAACTTATGCGTGATCGACTTTCGGGTTCGAGGGAGAACACGACGTGGATTGTGAGTCACTTTCGGAGGTATCAATTGGTTATTCTCGTTCAAGCCGAGCCGGTTTCGACCCGTCGCGCCGCCTGAAAATCCTTTGATTCTTCCGCAAAAGCATCGGCAACCGACCGTTTCTCACTGCACATTCATCCAATATCATCACATCGAAGCGAGACGCCAGGCGGCAAGGGTCGAAGTGGCCAGCAGGGCCAGGATCCCGCACACTCGCCTTGTTGTGACATGAAGCCGCATCGTGAGCCACCCGACCGGCCCCAGAATGAGCAGGAGACTTCCTTCCAGAGCGTATCTGCCGAATCCGTGGGCGACGCGATCTGATATGTTCGGCGACTCTCCGGCCCACACTTCGAGCATCGTGGGAAGCATAAACAGGAGCGAGGCCAGTCCAAGCCCGAACATCACTCCGTATGTCGCTGTCCACCCCCCCAGACGGAGGGCCGATTGAGGGCCACATAATCTTGCCGTGGCCGCCAGGGCCATCACCGCGTAAGCAATCATCATGGCACTACTCAAAGGCCACCATGCCTGATCGCAAAACACGGCGGCAAGACCCTGCCCCAGTGAGCAGAGTACGACCCAAAACGTAGCGTATCCGACATTCATTTCATCCGCATTCGCTTTGGCCGGTAACTCGGAGGAATGCGTCGCATTGAGCCACATGAGCACTGCCCCCAGCGCAAACATCACCTGGCCTGTCCATACCCTCAGTTCATGAGCAACCCCTAGGAAAAGCATCACCAGGCCGGTGGTCATCCAGATCGCCATCGGTTTCAGGGTCAGGCCCGAATTATCCTGGCCCGGTTGACCAAAGAGCAACATCATGCCCAGCCCGAATGCGCCACAGACCAGCGGCCCCCCGAGCGGCACCCATCCCACCCCTTGAGCATCCTCATGCATCCGGCCCACCATCACCAGCATGGGAAGCGCCAGCGAGATTGGCAGCCAGATGTCCAGCACGATATCCGAACATCGCATCCGCCGGAGCGAGGGGAGGATCGAACCAATCAGGAGTCGCAACGACACGACCACCAGAACCGTCTGCAGGAGGATGAGCGCCAAGGAAAGCACGCGGGGAGTCTAGCGATTCATTCACACCGTGGTGGGATGCTCGACCTCTTCTTTGAGGCGCTTTCGCAGTATGGCCAACAGGGTATCAGGCTCCAGGTAAGACTTCGGCGGACGATAGTACACTTCGACCAGTCCGCTGGAATCCGGCTGGCCGACAAAACGCAGCGTTCCCTTCGCCTGACCCATCCGATTACCAAGTGTCTTGGGATCGCGGGTGCGGAAAATAATGTCATCCTCATGTCGGGTCACAGACTGGATATTGATCAGAGTCGCCAGCACGCGAATTTCTGCAAGCTGAAGCAGCCGATCCGCTCTGCGGGGCAATTCGCCATACGCGCTGATGAGATCCCGCTCGACCTGCGCAAGTTCGTCAAGATCCTTCGCACGGCTGATTCGCCGATAGGCGTCCATCCGTCGCGCATCGGAGGGAATGTAGCCCTTGGGCAGACTGCCGGTGATGTCCAGGTCGATGGTGGTGTCAAGGGTCGTCACCGTTCGCTGGTTCTTGAGCTCGGCGACGGCCTGCTCCAGGAGCTGGCAGTACATCTCGTACCCGACCGCCGCGATGTGACCGGATTGCTCCGGTCCAAGCAGGTTGCCGGCTCCTCGAATCTCCAGGTCGCGGAGGGCGATCTTGAAACCCGCGCCCAGCATGGAGAAATTCTCGATTGCGCGCAGTCGTCGCATCGCATCGTCCGTGGGTGGTTTCTTGCGGGGTAGCAGCATGTAGCAGTACGCCCGATGCTTGTAACGACCCACCCGCCCCCGAAGCTGGTGCAGTTCGGACAGGCCGAACATGTTGGCATCATTGATGAACATGGTGTTGGCGGTGGGAATGTCGATTCCCGACTCGATGATGGTCGTGCAGACGAGGATGTCCGCTTTCCGGCGTATAAACGTGAGCATGACCTGTTCCAGCTCCCGTGAGGGCATCTGGCCGTGCCCGACGATGATTTTGGCATCCGGAACGAGCTCCTGGATTTCAGCGGCGACGGATTGGATGTTGTGAACGCGATTGTGGACGAAAAACACCTGCCCCTCGCGGGCGAGTTCGCGAATGATCGCCTGCTTGATGCGCTTGGCGTTGTAGGGAATGACCTCCGTCACGATCGCCCGTCGCTCCAGCGGCGGGGTCGTGAGTGAGCTGATATCGCGCAGCCCCAGCAGTGACATGTGAAGTGTGCGCGGAATCGGGGTCGCGCTGAGGGTCAATACATCTGCCGTGGTCCGAAACGCCAACAGCCGCTGTTTATGCTCGACGCCGAATCGTTGTTCCTCGTCGATAATGACCAACCCCAGGTCGGCGAACATCACATCCTTGCTGAGGATCCGGTGGGTGCCGATGACAATGTCCACCTGGCCCTTGGCGATCGCCAGTAGCGTTTCTTTTGATTCCTTGACGGTCTTGAAGCGACTGAGGGACTCAATCCGGAAGGGGTAATCTGCGAAGCGCTCGCGGAAGGTTCGCTCGTGCTGTTCGGCGAGAACCGTCGTCGGGACAAGAACCGCCACCTGCTTGCCGTATTCAACCGCCTTGAACGCCCCGCGGATGGCAATTTCCGTTTTGCCGAACCCCACATCGCCGCATATCAATCGGTCCATGGGCCTCGGATCGTTCATGTCCTTTTTCATCGCGGCAATAGCGGTAAGTTGATCCTCGGTCTCCTCATACGGGAACTCGGCTTCAAACTCGTACTGCCAGACCGTATCGACCGGATAACGAATGCCCGGCATCGATTCCCGGGCCGCCTGGATGCGAAGCATCTCCCCGGCAAGATCGCGTACCGCCTCGGACACCTTCTCTTTTTGTCGTTTCCATCCTTTGCCGCCGAGGGTGGACAGTTTCGGAGCGCCCTTGAACGCGCCGATATACTTCTGCACCTTCTCGATGTGGGATGAGGGGACGTGCAGTTTCGAGCGACCGGAAAATTCCAGCGTCAGATATTCCTCGCCGTTCTTCTCCAGAGTCTGCAGGCCGAGAAACCTGGCGATGCCATGGTCGCGATGGACAACGATGTCGCCCGGCTGAAGATCGACGAACGAATCCATGGCTCGTCCCCCCGACATGCGCCGAACGCGCCGACGCGTGAGATATCGATTCAGCAGTTCGTGATAGGGAACCAGGGCAAGCGATTTCCGGCCGGCGGAGGTCAGGTCGGGTCCGGTCCAGATCAGGCCCCGATGCAGATAATGCGTGATGACCGTGACGTGAGGCTTCGGCGTGATCGACACGTCAATTTCTTCCAGCAACTCGGTCAGACGACTCTTCTCGCCCTCGTTTTGGCAGAGAACAACCGTCGAATGCTCGCGGGCCAGTTCATGGAGCTGGACGATGGCCTGAGTCGTCTCCTCCTCGAAGCCCGGCAACATCTGCACCGGCAGTTCCACGCGACGGGTCGGCATCGTCCCTTCCGAGTACTGGTTCACATCAATCACCGAGTGGCATCGTGCCCCGATCGACTTGAACACCGACGGCGGGCCGATCAGGCCCCGGGCATCCACCGCGCGGTCATAGTAGCTTCGCCCCTGCTCGGTCAGTTCCGTCATTTCTGAGAGCACCGCAACCGCACCCCCCGGCATATGCTCGAGAAGAGAAACGAAACTGTCATCGCGTTGCAACTGCTCAACCGTCGCGCCGACGATTTCCACTCGTTCCAGCGTACGATCGGAACCCATCGAGTCGAGGTCGATCTCTGACATGCGTTCGACCTTATTGCCGAACATGTCGATCCTCACCGGCACCGACTCCGGCGAGTAGATATCGATGATGTCGCCGCGCAGGGCGAATTCACCCGGGGCATCGATGGTCACCACGCGCGAGTATCCCGCATCATCAAGCCACCGGGCAAAGTCAACCGGATCGATCGCATCCCCCAGGCGAATGACAAGAAACATCTGATCCAGTTGCGTCGCGTCCGGCACCGCCTGCATCAGCGCCTGAATCGGGGTCACGATGATGGCGGGGATATCCCCCTCACCAAGACGCTTCACCAGGGACAAGCGCTCGGCCAGCACATCCAGGCTCACCTTGGAACCCCCCGGGGCAAGCTCCATGGCGGGGAACTTTGCCGCCTCCAGACCCAGTCCCTCGAATTCGTCCATCGCCTCATCCGCATCATCCAGATGGGCCACCACGAGCAGGATCAGTCGCTCAAGCCGCCGACATAGCGAAGCCGCGATCAAATGCGTACTCGAACCCGCCGCACCCCGTACGGAGCACGCTCCCCCTTCGCTGCTCATTCGCACGAGGTCATCAAGGGGGGGAGATTCGCAAATCTGCGCAAACCAATCTGTCATGTCGGGACTGAGCAAGGTTATTTCTTTTCCTGCGCGCATAATCACCCGCCGATCAAAGGATCGGAGGGCCGGGGTTTGCCATTCAATGCCCGGATGCTAATCGGTTGGGCCGTCTTTGGCATCTTCGCGTCGTGGATTGACGGAAGAATCCACCGCTTCCGTTATGACGACATAGGGCCGGAACCGCTCAATCGTGCGGGGTCCGATGCCGGACACCCGCTGCAGATTGTCAATAGAGCCGAAGGGACCGAAACGCTCCCGATCCTCGACAATTCTTTGCGCCAGACTGGGGCCGATGCCCGGGAGCAGGTCGAGTTGGGCTTCATCCGCCGAATTGAGATCGATACGCATGTCCGGCCACGGTCGCGCGGTGGCAAGGGCGTGATGTGGGCTTCCTGAAGATGTCAGAGGTTCAATCTCAGACCGGGTCATCGCGATCAGGACAAGCCAGATGAGCCCGGCGGCCAGGATGCCGCCTATCAGTCGGAATCCGGGCATGACGTCGGAGGAAGACATCAGGATTCCATCTGCTGCTTTTTCGGCAATTTCAGTTTACCCAGTGGCTTTCGCAACCGTCTGCGCAGATCCCGGAATCGAGTGAAAGCCGGCTTGAGCTGTCCGGCGGAGTTGATGAGCCCGGCCCCGTTAAATCGTGCATCTTCGTGATCAACGAGATCCGTCCAGAAGATCGATTCGACAAACGGCTTCGACATCGCCAGCGCGAAAACCTGCGTGATCCACTTTGACTGAATTTCCGGATCCCACTTGCTGCGCCACCAACCGCCCCGGTCATCCACGGTCATGCTCGGCACCCCCAATGCCGAAACAAAAATGGGAAGTTCCAGCAGGAAGAAACGATCGAGCATACAACTGATCTGCATGATGTCGCGGGTGTGCATCCCCCGTTCACTGCTGCCGAAAAGCAGTTGCACCCCCAGCGCGTCAAATCGAATGCCCTCCTGCATGACTCGATCGACAAAATGGAAAGGAGAGACGGCATCGCGATTTTTCGCGCGGTATTCTCCGAAGGGCTGGACCAGTTCGAGCATGGTTCGCGCCCCCGGTCGCGCCTGCCGGACATGCAGGACGACCATGCGCGTGAGATCGATCATCTGGTCCAGGGTAAACTCAAAATGATCATTCAGGTTCAGGCCCGAAGCGATGTTCCAGATCCCCACCACCGACTTGTATCGCGCCACCACCTGATCGACAAAATCGTAGGCGTGATCGCGACAGGTATCGTAATCATGCTTCCAGACATTCATCCATGCCGGCAGAGAACGCTTTGAGAAGTCGAGCAGCGGACCCATCACAATCGGCTTTTCCAGTTCACGGGCCCATTCCACCCAGCGATCGGTTGCTCCCCAATTGAACTTGCCTTCCTCGGCCTCTATTTCATTCCATCGGATGGGAACTACGATGACATCGAACTCCGATTTGGAGAGGAGTTCCTTGATCTTCGGACCATCTTGTTTCGGGCAGATTCTGATCCCGAGCGTGGCTGAACCGGCGGCCTTGTTTCCGAATCTTCGATGCAGAAGCACATCCGCGTGTGCCATCGCCAGACGCTCGGAGGCTACGAGGGCGTGGATGAGCGAGAATTTTGCCGCCTGTTCGGCTTTGTTGGGAGTATCCGCGGTAATCGCTTCGGTGAAGAGTCGTCGGGCCTCCTCCCAATGGCGGATGGCGGGATGATCGTTGCTGAGATCGAACATCTGCCACTCTTCACTCTTGGCAATAAACAACTTGATCCGATGCCGCGCCAGTTCCACGGACAGGAGGTAAGGCTCCTTGTGGGGCGGCAGCAGGCAGGTCTGGAGCATCAGCCGACCCATGGTTTCGGTTTCATACTGTACGCACAGCGAGAGAGCAGCGCCATCAGGCCCCTCGCATCTGATATAGCCATCCCGAAACGTGATCTTTCCCCGTACCGGCAAATCATCCGGCCCCATGAGATAGGGGTTGACCATCGTCCAGTCCAACGCCAGACCGGTGTTGTCGTAAACGGCGAATTGAAGCATGACTCAGATCTAACCCTCGAATTCGGGTGGAAAAACGGTCACAACCGTCATCCTGCCTCTCACTCTCCTTCTTCCGACCCATTGTGGCGGGATTTTGCCGGGATGCAAGAGCCCATTCTGACGGTTCCGGGCTCCGGATCCCACTAGGCTCATCCTGCTGATAGACTCCGAAACATGCCGACAACCCATTTTCAAGCGACTATTGATATGACACAGCCCGTCTATGAAACCGATCTTCCCCTGCCCGGACGACGTCAGGGCAAGGTTCGGGATATCTACCAACTCCCCGCAGATGGGATGAATCCCTCCCGAATCCTCATCGTCGCCACCGACCGGGTCAGTGCCTTTGATGTGGTTCTGCCCACTCCGATCCCCGGCAAGGGGCGGCTGCTCACCTCGATCAGCACCCAATGGTTCGATTTTATTCGCTCCCTGAACATCATCGATGATCATCTGCTTTCGACCAACCCTGCCGACCTATCGGACCTGAACGATGAGCAGCGATCATCCCTCGATGGCCGCATGATGCTCGGACGGGCGGCCGAGGTCATTCCCGTTGAATTCGTGGTCCGGGGCTATATCACCGGCTCCGGATGGGTCGAATACGGCCAGTCGCAAAGCGTTTGCGGTATTTCCCTGGCGTCCGACCTGCAACAATGCGAGAAGCTCCCGGAACCGATTTTCACGCCTGCGACCAAGGCGGATGTGGGACACGACGAGAACATCGATTTCGAGCGGGCCTGCGGCATCGCCGGACGCGAGGTCATGGAGCGTCTCCGAGACATCTCACTCCGTATCTACAGCGAAGGCGCAGCCTACGCCCTCTCCCGCGGCATCATCCTCGCCGACACCAAGTTCGAGTTCGGCTACGCCCTGGATGACTCAGGCCAGCGCACGGATGAGATCATCCTCATCGACGAAGTGCTCACCCCGGACAGCTCGCGTTTCTGGCCCGCCGAGGACTACGCCCCCGGTAGGGACCAGGACAGTTTTGACAAGCAGTACGTACGGAATTACTTGCTCGAACTGGTCAAAGCGGGTACATGGGACAAGACCCCCCCCGGTCCGGAACTGCCAGAGACAATCGTGACCAACACCCTGGCAAGATATCGCGAAGCCGGCCAGCGACTGTTTGGGTAAAAGGGCGGATTCGAGAACAGCTTCGATTAAGGCTCGTGACCACCGATGGCGATGTTGCCCACGCCGATGCGTGCCCCGGCGTTGCCGGTGGGTTGGCCGCCGTCATCAGGCTTGGCGTGAATGATGATGGCGCGTCCGACGATTGCGTGCCTCCCGGCGACGCTGAGGTCGGCGAAGACGGAGCGATAGCTCGCGCTGCCGTTGCCATCGGCATGAAGCACCCCAAGATCGCCGGCATGATGATCGCCATCGAAACCGGGCAGGGCGTGAAACCCGGTCTCATCGGGATCATAATGCCCCTTCGTGCAGGTCGCATCGCTCGATCCGGAATAGCCGAGTTGGTGGACATGGAAGCCGTGCTTCTGGTTGGGGGTCAGCCCGGATATTTCAGCGACGACCAGCAGCCCGTCCTCTGTGTCCTTGAAGGTGACGGTGCCACTGACGGCATTGCCGGGCGTGGGGCTGACAACGCAGGTGGCGCTTTTCACGTCTTTCCAGGCACTTGCATATTGCAGCGTCGTGCAACCAGCAGTTGCGGCCATCATCAAAACACAGAGCAGTCCGGCAATTCGTCTCATATTCAACATTGGAATCTCACTTTCTAGATGACCTATTTTAGATCAAATCCAAGTAAGACATGATATCAACTCTGATCGAATCTGCTCAGGTTTCGATCACCAACCATATATTCATCGAGGTTGATATTTGACCGTAGATCGTCGGGCCGGATCGTCTGAGACCGCGACCACCGTCGCGATGATCCGCTCGGGCTTGAGGGTACGCAGCAGACGCACCCCGGCGCGGAGGGTTGCCCCGGTGGTACAGACATCATCCACGAGCAGGATCACCGATCCCCTGATCCATCGCCCGCCGGGGATAAGTTTGCCATAGGAATGTAATCTGAGTCCCTGGGAGCCGTTGCGCTTTCTCTGGGAGCGAGGCAATGTCACCTGCGGCGTACCGTTACGCTTGCAGAGCATGGAAAGGACCGGGGCATTGAACACTTTTGCCGCTCCTTCGGCAATCAGCCGGGCATGATCGATTCCCCGGTAGATGCGTCGCTGCCAGGGCATGGGCATGGGAACAACGATCACTTTAGAAAGCTCCGTGTCCAGCACGATGCGATGGTCGATCACCAGGCGCCCGAGTTCGCGTCCCAGGACCGCTCCCATCTCCGCCCACTGATGATATTTCACATTGATAATCCAGTTTCGCAGATCATCGGTGTAAGCCCCCAGACGCAGGATGCCATCGGCGATACCCGGCTTCCCGCGACACGAGCCGCAACCCGATGCCGATGCTTCGCCGGGTCCGATGGTCACCCCGCAACGGGAGCAATAGTCATCCCGGGTATCCGGGGACCAGGCGCTCTCGTGCCGAACCCGTTCGGGTGACGGCATGGAATACCCGAGCCAGTATTCGAGCATGACTTCGATCGGGGAGTCTGCAGCTTCGCTTTGCTCAGGTCGGCTAAGGGAGATCATGGGAGAAGTTTCAGTCAGGCTTGGAAGAGGTGTACCAAGCTCATGTGGCAACGAGAGCATAACAGAATTGTGAGTCTACCAGTCCCATAATCACGATGGCGGCCTGATATCAGATCAGGCTTCTTGCAGATTGGTCATCTTTTCCCGGTCGGCCCACGGACATTTTCACTCCGGGTCGATTGAACAAAGTCAATCGCCGATAAGAGGATCAAGGCGATAGAACGCCCCGCTTGTATCCGCTGATAAGGGGAGCGCATTATCATGATCAGAGCAGGCGATCGGTTTTATGTTCAGATTCCGAACCAAACGGGTAAGCGCGTTCTGCATCCCGCAACTGTCGTCGAATATGAGGACTCCAAATACACTGCGGAGGTGGAAGTCTCATCCCCTCCACTGGAGGCCGGGAATGACATCATCATATTCTTCGAACTGAAGAAAGAGTTCATGCAGCAATCCGGTCGCATCGATATGATCAAGCCATCCGATGAGCCAACCGACGATTCGGTCGATAACTCAAGCCAGACCAACCGTTTCCAGGGCACGACAATCGGCTTTCAGCTTGTTGGCGAACCTGTTTCCGCGGAAAACAGACAGTGCTACCGGGTCTCGACCGTTATGGTTGATTTGACCGCTACACTGGAAGGTGAAGCAAACTGTCATCTTCTCGACATCAGCTCCAGCGGATTTTCCCTGCTATCCACGCGTGAACACGCCTACGGCTCGCTCGTCGAGGTCACGCTCGAGTATGGACAAAATAAGTACTCGGGACAGGCACGGATCCAAAACATCATCGAGCACCCGCGCGGTGTTTTCCGCTATGGCTTGTACGGGATCGAGGACAAGAAAGTCGATAGCGAGCTGACCAAAGGCCGGCAGGTCATCAGCATGGATATCCAGCGGTTACAGCTAAGGCGACGCACCGGCAGCGATTGACCATTCCTTTCGCCTCCCCCTAGGTTGACGCGCAGAAATCCCACACCCCCTGCTGACACCGATCACCGTCTCCGATCAGTCAATGTCAGTTATTGCATGGTCAGTTCGACCACGAATGATCAATCACGACGCATATAAGCGATCTTTCCACCCACAATTGTGTAGAGCACCTTCGTTTGGAGGATTTCATTCTCAGAACAGGTGAGGATGTCATTGGACAGCACAACAAGGTCGGCGAGCTTGCCGGGAGTAAGTGATCCTTTGATGTCCTCCTCGAACGCAGCGTAGGCGCAGTTGATGGTATAGGACTCCAGCGCCCCCATGCGACTCATACGCTGGTCGGGGTAGAACACCGAACCGTCCTTCGTCCGTCGAGTTACGGTCGCGTAGTACGAAATGATTGGATTGACGTCTTCCACCGGCGCATCAGTGCCGTTGGTGACGATGGCGCCTGAGTGCATAAGCTTCTGCCAGACGTAGGCGCCCTCCTCGGCCCGTTTTTCGCCCAGTCGAGCATAGACCCATGGGGCATCTGAGGTGCAGTGAATACCTTGCATGGAGGCGATGACGCCAAGTCGCCCGAAGCGCGGAATGTCATCCGGATGAAGGTGCTGGGCGTGTTCGATACGCCAGCGCAGGTCTTTTTTTTCAGGATTCTCTGCGAACGTCTTTTCAAAGATATTCAGCACTTCTCGATTGGCCCGATCGCCGATGGCATGCACGCAGAATTGCAGGCCGTTATCCATCGCAAGCTGCGCCGTCTCGGTCACACTTTCGATGGTCGCGGTATTGAGGCCCTTTGATTCGGGGCTGTCTTCATAGGGAGCCAATAACCATGCCCCGCGGGAGCCGAGGGCACCGTCGATCGAGCGTTTTATGCCGCCTACGGTGAGATGGTTGTTGCCAATACGATAATGTTTCGCATCGGAGACTTGTCGGCGGATATTATCGTTGGAATCGCGGATCATCACCCAGAGGCGAACGCCAAGCTCGCCCGATTCCGCCTTCTGAGCGAATCTTTCGATGGTGCTGAAACTGGATCCGGCATCCTGAAACGAGGTCACGCCCTTGCTGAGGCATTCCTGAATCGCCAGTTCGATCGCCCGATCGAGGCGATCAAGGGAGTCACGTGCCGATGTTCCGGACGAGTTTCTCGCCCGGCTGATCAGCCCGGAAGCCCTTTCCCGGAAAATTCCGATGGGCTGGCCGTTTTCATCACGCAGAAGCTCACCGCCCTCCGGATCTTCAGTCGCCCCGCTGATACCCGCCAGATCCATGGCATTTTGGTTGGCGAAGCTGGCGTGCCCGCTGGCGTGAGTGAGAAACACGGGATTGTCCGGCGAGACTTCACTGAGAGCATGATGCGATGGAAAACCTTCCACGGCACCTTCCGGCGGCTGGTCCCATTTCTCCTGGTGCCAACCCCGTCCGAGGATCCACTCGCCGGGTGCGACTTTCTTCACCGCATCTGCGACCATCCTGATCACTTCGTTCCAATTCCTGACATTCATGAGGTCGAGGTTCATCTTCGATTCACCCAAGCCGGTGAAATGACCGTGGCCTTCGATGAATCCCGGGATCACACGCTTTCCGTCGAGGTCAATGACTTTCGTGTCATCGCCGATCAACGCGTTGATCTTTTCGGTGTCCCCCACGTCGAGGATCCGATCGCCGCGTATGGCGATCGCCTCCACTTCGCCGATCTGAGAATCGACGGTTGCGATCTTGCCGTTGCGAAGCACAAGGTCGGCGATTTGAGGCTCAGCCTGGGCCAAAACAGAGACGCATGCGAAGAAGGCAAGTCCACTGGCGAGAGAATGACAAGCGACACGATGGATCATGATTTTCTCCTTGATCAACCGGTGTAATCCGGGGGGTGATCCGGCTGGTGGTCAGTATAACGCACTGAACGTGCGACAATACCCGGAGAAAACGGCCAAAATCGAGGCTATCAGGGAAAGAGGATATGAAAAAAGCCGGACGCACGGCGGATCTTGGTGCGCCCGGCTTCGCTCCAGATCGATCTCTCGACAAGAGATCGATAGGGATACTCCCCATCCCCCGATCAGTAACCCCCCTTGGCAAACAGCATTTTCGTAAATCCTCTCTCACCCGTTACTACGCACTCCGGCGAGGCATATTGGCAAACAAGCTCAGATAAATCACCTTTTTTTGCCAGAAATCCCCGCGCCCTGATCGCTGCGCGAAATTGATCAGGGTGTGCCCTCCAGAGCTTGCAAACGTTCCCGGGCGAGAGCGAAGCTCGGATCCAATTCAATGGCTTTCCGGTATTGCTCAATCGCCTGGGCATTTTCCCCGAGCTTCTCAAGGGCCGAGCCCATGTTGAGCCGGAGTGCCGGATGCTGCGGAGCGAGTCCAATGGCGAGATTAAGCTTTGAAATCGCATTATTGATCTGCCCCAGTTCAATCAGGGCGTTGCCCCACATCATATAGGCTCCCGCATCCAGGTCTCCCAACGATCTGGACTGGCTGAAGACACGGTCGGCCTCCTTGAGTTTCTGGTCCATCACCAGCGCACCTCCGAGAAGCATATGGATACGTACATTGTCCGGATCATGCTTGATCGCAGATCGATAGTGTTCGACCCCCCCGGCGTAATCAAACTTCTTCACGGCGATGATGCCCTGGTACAGATATGCCTGGGCAATATCATCCCGCAATTCGAGGGCGTTGTGAAGATGCTTCTCGGCAAGCTCAATCTGATCGACGTTGTAAAAACATATTCCGAGACGAAGTTGCAGGTTCGAGTTGGTGGTCAGCGTTGCGGCCGCGACTTGTAAATCGGGAATGGCCTCCGCGTAATTGTCCCCATTCATCTTCGCGATGCCGCGCTGCAGGCAAGAATTGGAATCCATCGCCAGCGCCATCACCCCTTCGCGGACGGGATCAGGGAGAGACAGCTTGAGCTCGTACTGGCTCGCCATTTTCGAAGCCGCCGTGGCGCGCTCTTGATCGCCATCCTTCAGATAGGCTCGTGACAGGGCCGCATAAATGGAGGAATCATCGGGCAGCAATTCCGCGGCACGCTTCAGATGCTCAAGTCCGGAATACATATCGCCCAATGAAACATAAATCTGACCAAGCTCGTAATGGACCGCGGGCATGTCGATATGTAGGGTCATCGCCACGTCGTACATCTTCTTGGCCTGTTCGATCTCTCCCTTCTCCAGACGCAACCGGCCAAGTCGATACCAGACGGGCAGGTAGTCAGACATGAGCTGTGAGGCACGCTCGAACATCGCAATGGCCTCGTCATGACGACTTCCCGTCGAGGCGATGAGCATGGCGTAGTTGTAAATCAGGAGGCGGTCGTTGGGATCAAGCTCCTGGGCCTTGCGATAACATATCTCCGCCTCGGCTATGAGCTTATGAGCATCAAGCACCGCACCGTAGTAAAACCACGCCTTGGACGACCGCGGGTTTGCAACAAGTCTCAGCCTCGATTGTCTGATCGTGTCAGCGACCGGAGGCTGAAATTCCGTAAGGTCAAACTCAGGGATAATCCAATCGCTCGTTTCCTCTGCGGCTTCCTCGACCACCGGTCCCGAGTTGAAGAGAAACCACCCCACGCCCGCAGCCAGCAGGACGAGAACTGCCAGCATTCCGATGATCTTCTTTGCCTTCATGGTGACGATACTCCTTCACCACGCCGCACGACGATCGCGCAGTCCAGGCACTCGACCTTGAATGTTTCCCGCAACCCATCGGGCCAGAGCACTTCAAGCGATTCAATTTCATCCACGTTGCCAAGACCAAAATGCGCCCGAGGATCGATGCTGGACTGATAGCTGCTGCCAGGATTGATGGTGCGCACCCAGGCCCGGTCGGCCGTCGAAAGCGTCAGGCGGGCGTGATAGGCGTCGCGTTTATAGCGCGGATCAACGGCTTTCACCAGCAGCCACCGACCCTGCTTCGGGGCATCGTTGCGATACATCCGGGCACGGCTCCCGACATTTGTGACGACCAGGTCCAAATCGCCATCGCCATCCAGATCCCCGACCGCGAGGCCTCGCGACACTTCGATCGGCTGCGTTAGTTGCGTAAAGCGTTTCTCGTTCAGCACGAAACGACCATCTCCATCGTTGAGATAAAACAGATTTGGTTCCGCGAGCCAGTTCCAGGGTTCTCCCACCACTGAATCGGGATGGGGCGTGCGTCGCGACACCCGCCCGTTGACGATCACCAGATCGAGATCGCCATCGCACTCCACATCGAAGGCCGCCACCCCAAATCCGGTCAGGGCCAGGCTTGATATCGACAAACCCCGTCGGTTGGTGTCATCCAGAAAGGCCTGTCCATCGTTGGTATATAATGTGTTGCTCTCGTCTTTCAGGTGCGTGATAAACACATCGAGATCGAGATCGTTGTCATAATCCATAACCACCATGCCCATGCTCGCCTCCGCCTTGCCGTTGAGGTTGTAGGCGCATCCCATCATCGCGGCGGATTCGAGAAATGTCCCATCGTGCTGATTGATCCAGAGGTGGTTCATATAGCCGTCATTGGCGACATACATGTCGATCCAACCGTCATTGTTCAGATCCTCACAGATCACGCCCAGACCCGAGGCAGGTTTGATGAGAAGTCCGGCCTCCTCGGTGACGTCACGGAACGTGCCGTCCCCGTTATTGTGCAGCAGCACATCGTTGACGGGACGATACGACTTCGGCGAACAGTACGTCGGACGCCCGACACCATCGTAGCATTTCGCATCGGGGTTGTTGATGGAATACTGACAGATGTACAGATCGAGGTACCCATCGCGATCAAAATCGAAGAACGCCGCTGACGTAGACCAGCCCGGTATATCAATACCCGCGTCTTCCGTGACGTCCCGGAAGGTGCCATCACCGAGATTGAGATACAGGCGATCGGGGCCGAAATTGGTAAAGAAAATATCGAGGTCACCATCGTTGTCGATGTCACCCACCGCAAGCCCCATTCCGTAGCCATTATCCCCCAATCCGGACGCTTCAGTGACATCGGTCAGGGTACCGTTCGCTTCCATCCGAAACAGGCGATTGGTCAGGCTTCCCCCCCGCGCGGCATCGGGAAGCAGGAGATTCCCGTTGGTGAGGCAGATATCCAGATCGCCATCATTGTCGTAATCGAACAGCCCCACGCCCGAACCCACGATCTCAGGCATGTAGTATTTGCCGGTAGCGCCCGCCTCGTAAATAAAATCGAGGCCGACTTCATCGGTGACATCAACCAGCCATTGCTTTTCCTGCCGTATTTCGGAGCTTTGGTCGGATCCTTCGGTTTTGTTGCAGGCCGATGCGATAGCCGCCATCAGGTAGAGAAGAATCAGGCTGCCGAAGGATGTCGTACACTCAGGTCCAGTTGAGGTGAAATTCATTGCGAATGTATGCCGTCTATCCGGAATGACGAAAAGAAAGAAATGGCGTTTCAGTTCCGGCGTACCGAACAGGTAATACTAGCAAGCGGGATATTACGCGGCAAAGAACATCCGATGTGAACTGGAATCCTCCCTCTCTCTGGGCCAGCCGGCGAGCGAACACCCCTGACCAGGACTTTCATAAGCACTGGTACATACCCCGGGGGCAGATCAGACGCTCCGTCGCGTCAAAGGTGCTTCCGTGATGATGCGGTCATGAAGACACACAGATCGCCACATCAGGATTACGAGCAATCTGGATGCACGCTCGCATACGGCGGGATAAAAAAACCCGGCGGGAGTAAGGGGTTACTCAACCGCCGGGCGCTTCCGGGGGCATGGGAATAAATTTGGCAGGGTGTATTCGGTCCCCGCCAGCCATTAAAAGCATACCCTCTCAGCGAAACGTGTCAAGCCGGTTTTCCAAATCCATTTCATCAATTTTGTCCTTTCTCGGACGGTCGATTTGAGACAAAAAATGGCGCATTTATCACTCATTTGACTCGGATTACCGCTCTCCGAAGCTTTCCGGATAGATCGTTTAGATTAGTACTTACTCCGGGTCGCCTTCTCTTACTGACCGGTTTACCAATGAGCGGTTAACGCCCCTGCGAGATCACACAAGCCGTTTCCCATTAGATTTACTTCCGGTAATAGTCATCCTCGGGGTTGTAATCGGCGACCAATGGGTGCAAAAAGGCACGGGCCGATATCCCCGGGAACGCACCAGCCCGTGCCATGTGTGAATGAGATAAATTGTGATGAGTCGGATTTTTCGGCTACCTCAGATGAACTTGCTTTCGTAATCCTTACCGTGGACTTTCACGAAAATTCAAGTCAAAGGAATTCGAAGCGGAATCCACCCCCGGAGAAGGGGCGGCGGAAGAGGAATACCAGAGCATCCTGGAATTTCTCACCTGATCAGCCTGAACTCCGGCTAGGTCGGCCATTCACCGGCATAGCTAAGGGAATACTCCCCCGCGTGTTCTTGAATCAGTTGGTACCGACGCTTGGCGATCTGGCGCAGATGAAGGGCGTCGTGAGCCACCCACGCCGCGAGCAGACTTCCCGCCGGGATTGAACCCAAAAGCGCATGGTGGTGCTGAAGCGTCCAGTCAGGTTCGGTCAGCGTGCCCAGCCATTGCATGGAGGCGTTGCGCTCCTCGGTAAAGCGCGTCAGCGATTCCCCGAGATCCCGTTCGTTGTATTTTCGGTCCGTCGCCCATCCCTCCGGGTCGATGCCGGGCCACGGTTCGGCGGGATCCTGCAGGGTCAGCTTCAGACGCAGGCGGAAATCCTCCACCTCCTCATCCCCGAGATGACAAACAACTTCCAGGATAGACCATGCTTTCTTCTCCGGCTTCCAGCGCAGGTCATCATCTGATATTCCCTGCACCGCTGCGGTCAGCGTATCCGGAAAACCGGCCAGCATGTCGATGAGCGCCTTCGAGTTCATACGTATCTCCCTGTGTCGGTTTCTTGGCCGCCTACTGTAGGTCGTGAATCCGGGGGAGAATATACGATTCGATCAGTCGGGAATGATGAATATTTCCTCGACCCAGACGAGTTCGCACGAACCCTTGCCGCGATCCGTTCGCGACAGGGAGCTTTGCCAGTTCCAGCCCTCGTTGTTGTTGATACGCACGAGCTGGCCTCGTAAATAGATAATGTGACCGGGCTTGAGGTCGGCAATGGTTTCGAGCACCTTGTCGTTCGAGGCGACGATATGAAAGTTGCCGCTGTTGTTCAGTATCTCATTCGGGCTGATCGGGGGCGGGTTGCGAAAGTGAAAGTAGTACCAGCGTCCGCGCTGGGAGAAATCGATCTGATCGACCAGCCATTGATCCGACACCGGCCCCCAGCCGAGGGCAAGGTCGTACTTTGAAGTGTCCGCTTCGTTACCGAAGCGATATCGCTTCTTCGAGAGCACTCTCGCTTCAAGCTCGATTTCCGCGAGGCTGGTGAAGGTGTAGCCCTCGTGCGCCCACACCGAGTCAATCGAAGGCGGCCCCTGATACGGCTCGTTGGGAACCAGCACGCCCTCGGCATGGCGAATCGGAAACTGAGGCCAAAACCAATGTACCAGAATCGCCACCAAAATGACCGCCGTGACGATACGCCCGAGGGGAATCTGTCGCGAAGGGACGATCGCATCGATCTCTTCGCCCTCGATTTCATCGGGAGCATCGGACATCATCGGCCGCGTGGCCTCCGGCTCCGGCGGGGGTGGCATGTTCATATTTCCAACATCGACGAGGGTGAATGTGCGTCGCAGCGTCAGGCCGGAAATGTCGAAAGAGCATCGCATCAGAACTGATTATAGCGGTTTCTAGTTCCCATAACTCACGCAGTTTGACCACGGTATTTTTCTGATATCGCAATCGCGAAAAGGTGGTTTGAGAGCGAACATCGTCAGTCAACAAGCGTCAGTTCAATCCGCCAACAGGCAGCGGCTCTGCGCCCATTGACGAAGCCTGGTCACCTTTTCCTCCATGACCACCGCGAGCGGCGGAGACGCCTTGATCGCCTTGAGAATGTAGTTGGTGTCCAGATCGTCCTTCTCACTGAACGCCTCGTGCATGGCGGAAATCACCGCCTGCTCGATCTCCGCCCCGCTGTACCCCTCGGATGCCGCCCCCAATGCCGCCAGATCAAACTTCCCGGTATCGCGATTGCGCTTTCTCAAGTGGATGGCAAATATCTGCATTCGCACCGTATCGCTCGGGAGATCGACAAAGAATATCTCGTCGAACCTCCCCTTCCGCAGCAACTCCGGCGGCAGAGCATCGATGTTGTTCGCCGTGGCGACGATGAAGACCGGCTCGCGATGCTCCTGCATCCACGACAGCAGCGTGCCGAACATACGCTGTGAGAGCCCGCCGTCCGTACTCTGACCGGCGGCGGAGGCAAAGCCCTTCTCGATCTCGTCTATCCACAGCACGATCGGCGACATCATCTCCGCCTGCTGAAGAGCTTCCCGCAAGCGGCGTTCCGACTCCCCCACATAGCGGTCATAGAGCGAACCCGGGTCGAGACGCAACAGCGGTCGCTGCCAGGATGTGGCCACGGCCTTGGACGCCAGCGACTTGCCCGCTCCCTGCACCCCCAGCAGCAGTATGCCGCGCGGCGGAGTGAGTCCGAACTCGACCGCCTTGTCGGTGAGGGCTTTGCGTCGCTGCTTGAGCCAGGTCTTGAGTGTTTTCAGACCGCCGATCTCATCCATGCTCACCGGGGCCTCGACATATTCCAGCACGCCGTCAATGTGCAGACGCCGGCGTTTGAGAGCGAGGACGGTGTTGATGTCGGCCGCATCGAGTTGTGCATCATTCGCGAGGGTCTCGTACATCACCTGCTCCGCCTGGCTGCGGGTCAAGCCGCGCAGGTTGCGCACGAGCGTGTCGAAATCAGATTTCGAGATCTTGATCTTGTAATGCTCTGTATCGAGTTCATGCAGATTTCGCACGACCTGCTTCGCCAGCTTCCGCAGTTCATCCTCGTCAGGCAAGGACAGCTCGAACGACGTTGAGGTCGATTTGATCACCCCGGGCAGCGAACCGTCATGGTCAATGAGAATGAGCGTGCTTGAAAGTGAATCGAACCGCTGAATCAATTCGCGCAACGACCGGAGCGTACGCGCATCGGCCAAATGACCGGCCAGGTCGATCATCACCGTCACGCAAGGCTCATCCTCCTTCGCGGCGAGGTGATACATAGCCGCGGCGGGATGCTCCGTCTCCGGGATCGGTCGCGAATCGGGTAGCATTCCCGCAAAGACGCCCCTGACGGCGGTCCAGTGCCATAACGGATCAAGACGATCCTTGACGATCGACTCGATGAGGCCAAGCGTGTACAGCTCCTCGTGGGTCTCGATGGTGATGCAGGAATGCCCGGAGAGAATGAGCTTCTCCAGCCGCTCGTGATTGGATTCTTTCCCGGATTGTGGCATGCGTGACTCCGAAGGCGTGCATGGTAGTCGAATTTTGGTCTGGCAGGCTGGAATGACCACGAAGTTCAAGATCCCGCGGAAGAAGGTCGTCCGCATCAACCCGGAAATCGCGACCATGCTTCAGGAAGTTGCGGCGGGAGCGAATGAGGAGTTTGGGGTGGAATAAGGGTGTTCGAGGTGACAGACAGGTTTGCACGATGTATGTTCTTCAGCACTTCTACTCTTCTGAGGAAGCTGGGATGCCCGTTTATCTCATCACGTTTCATGCGTATCGCTCGTAGGGCGAGGATAATCCGAAGGGACATGTGCTGCGTGGACAGCCAGGTGTCCAACCTCCGTGTGAGTTTCTCGCGCGATATTGGAGCAGGATCGCCAAACGCACACCGGTTCGATTTTCTCAATCCCAGCGTCAGCAGCTTCTGGAAATGCATCGTGACATCTGCACACGACGCTCATGGACACCCTACGCTGGAGCTCTTACCGACACGCACCTCCATCTTCTTCTCGGTTGAAAATCATGGCTGCCGATCAGGTCTGTCACCTGGAATCTCAAGCGACTCTTAGGCATGTCGCTTGCGCAGCATGTTGATCTCACCGGCTGTCGCTGGTTTTCCCGTGGTTGCGGCCGCACCCGCATCCATGATCACGATCACTTCACGCATCTCATGGAAATCTACCTCCCCCGACACGCCGAAGGCAATACTGGGTAATTCTGGCGCAACCCAAATTACTGACTGCATTCTTCGATGCAACTTCTTCTCAAGCCCCCGACTGCCAGTGTGCTTTCACTTACACAACATCGTTGCAAGAAAAGCCCCACGTTTCCACATGGGGCTTGATAGGTTGTGGATGCGTTTTGGTTGTTGCTTACTCCCCCGCCATCCTCCGCAAAACCGTGTGCAAAATCCCCCCATTCCTGTAATACTCCACCTCCACCGGCGTATCTATGCGGCAGGTGGTGGTGAACTCGACCTCGGAGCCGTCGGTCTTCTTGGCGATCACCTCGATATCCTGGCGCGGGAATTTTCTGGATATCAAGGGTATTTCAGGACGCTTTGGACTTCGGAAGCTCGCGCCAAAATCTCGCCAGAATTGGATTCCTGCGGATCTTCTGATCCTCGTGTCGGCGGATTTCCTCGGGGTCACGATCCCCCCATTCCTCCAGAAGCTTTTCCTGTATCCGCCGCTTCATCTCGACGCAATCGAATTCTTTATCGCTCATTCGACGACCTCTCTGGGGGTTCGGATATCCAAGCCTGGATACTGATTCATCTGGTTGACCGCATTATACCCCCTGATCTTTTCATAATGAACGATATGTTTGAAATTCCAACTCACAATCAGGTCCGCTTTCGCCACCGTCGCACTGGCAATATGTTCGGCATCCAGAAGAGAAGATGTTCCGACGACACCCGTGGAAACATATGCGTCTCGGAGGGCGATGATTTTCCCGGTCTTCTCAATCAATTCATGGTGATCCTCGTGTAGATTTGCCAAGACCTGCTGGACTTGATCAGGGGCTTCCTGAAGTTCTACCAGGAGCGTTTCTGAAAGGATCAATAGAAATCGCCCCTGCCTGATCTCATCGAACAGTTTCAGGCTATAGACAGAGAACTCAGTATCGAAGCATCCACCAAATACCGAGGTATCCGCATATAAACGAAGTGTGGACACTCATCGCCTCCCGATTCCATTTATTCCCCCGCCATCCTCCGCAAAACCGTGTGCAGAATCCCGCCGTTGCGGTAGTACTCGACCTCCACCGGGGTATCGATGCGGCAGGTGGTGGTGAACTCGACCTCGGAGCCGTCGGCCTTCTTGGCGATCACCTCGATGTCCTGGCGGGGGCGGAGGTCGTTGAAGACGTCGATGTCGAACGTCTCCGTGCCGTCGAGTCCCAGCACCTCGGCGTTTTCGCCCTTCTTGAACGTCAGCGGCAGGACGCCCATGCCCACCAGGTTGGACCGGTGGATTCGCTCGTAGCTCTCGGCGATGACCGCCCGGACCCCGAGCAGGAATGTTCCCTTGGCCGCCCAGTCCCGCGATGACCCCATGCCGTAGTCCTTGCCCGCGAGGACGACGAGCGGCACGTTATCCAGCGAGTAGTGGCATGATGCCTCATAGACGGTGCGTACTTCATTGTCGAGGAAGTCCATGGTCCAGCCGCCTTCGGTGTCGGGGGCGAGCTGGTTGCGGATGCGGATGTTGGCGAAGGTGCCCCGGGTCATGATGCGATCGTTGCCCCGCCGCGAGCCGTAGCTGTTGAACAGGGAGACCGGAACATCGCGATCGGTGAGATAACGACCCGCCGGTGAATCGGTGGCGATCGAGCCTGCGGGCGAGATGTGATCGGTGGTCACGGAATCGCCGAGCTTCATCAGGCAGCGCGCGCCCCGGATGGATTTGATCTCCCCCGCTTTCGGGGGCATGCCCACGAAGAATGGCGGCTCCTGGATGTAGGTGCTCTTTTCATCCCAATCGAAGAGGTTGGATTCGGTGGTGGTGATCGCTTTCCACTCCTCGGAGCCCTCAAAGACATTGGCGTACTGCTCGAGGAACTGTTCGCGGGTGACGCACGTCGCCACCGCCTCGGCAACCTCGGCCTGAGTGGGCCAGATGTCCTTGAGAAAGACATCATCACCTGAATCATCCTGACCGAGCGCATCCCGATCGAAATCAATATCAACCGTCCCCGCCAGTGCATACGCCACCACCAGCGGCGGCGAGGCGAGATAGTTGGCCTTGAGATCCGCATGGATCCTTCCCTCGAAGTTGCGATTGCCCGACAGGACGCCCGCGACCACGAGGTCGTTCTCCCGGATCGCGGTGCTGATCGGCTCCGGCAGGGGTCCGGAGTTGCCGATGCAGGTCGTGCAGCCGTAGCCGACGTTGTAGAAGCCGCACGCTTCGAGATCGACGGTGAGATTGGCCTTATCGAGGTACTCGGTGACGACCTTGCTGCCGGGGGCGAGGGAGGTTTTCACCCAGGGCTTGCGGGTGAGGCCGCGGGCGCGGGCTTTTTTTGCCACCAGACCCGCCGCGAGCATCACGCTGGGGTTGGAGGTGTTGGTGCAACTGGTGATGGCGGCAATCGCCACCGCCCCGTGCTTGAGAATGAATTCCTCACCCTCGCAGACCACGGGCACGCCATCGGTCGCCAGCGCGGTGGCGGTCGCGGCTTTTTCCGGCTGAAGCTCGGTCGATGTGCCTGACCCCGGGCCGGGAGCGGCGGATGAAGGCTTACCGTAGGTCTCGGTCAGGGCGCGATTCCACGTCGGCTTCATGTCGGTGAGGGCAATGCGGTCCTGGGGTCGCTTGGGGCCGGCGAGGGAGGGAACCACGGTGGACATGTCCAGTTCGAGGACATCGGTGTACGTGATGTCGCGCGACTCGTCGTACCAGAGTCCCTGCTCCCGGTAATACTGTTCGACGGTCTTGATGAGATTCTCATCGCGCCCCGAAAGCTGCAGATATGTGAGGGTCTGCTCATCGACAGGGAAGAAGCCGATGGTCGCGCCGTATTCCGGGGCCATGTTGGCAATCGTCGCCCGGTTCGCCAGGGGCATGTTCGCCAGACCGGCCCCGCCAAATTCAATGAACTTCCCCACTACGCCGTGGGCACGGAGCATTTGCGTGATGACGAGTACGAGGTCGGTCGCGGTGGTTCCTTCGGCAAGCTCGCCGGTCAGCCTGAAGCCGACGACTTCGGGAATGAGCATGTAAATCGGCTGGCCGAGCATGACGGCTTCGGCCTCGATGCCGCCCACCCCCCAGCCCACGACGCCAAGCCCGTTGATCATGGTGGTGTGGGAGTCGGTGCCGACGAGACTGTCGGGATAGAGCATGCCGTCCGAATCCCAGACCACCTTGGCGAGATATTCCAGATTGACCTGATGCACGATCCCCGTGGCGGGCGGCACCACGCGGAAGTTGTCGAACGCGGACTGGCCCCACTTGAGGAACTGATATCGCTCGTGGTTGCGTTCGAATTCTTTTTCACTATTAATGGTGAGCGCGGCCCCGGAGTTGAAGGCATCGACCTGCACGGAGTGATCGATAACGAGGTCGCAGGGTACAAGGGGGTTGACCTTCGCCGCGCTGGTCTCGTCGCCGGTCATCCTCACGATCGCACTCCGCATGGCCGCGAGATCGACCACCGCGGGAACTCCGGTAAAGTCCTGAAGCAACACCCTGCCGGGGGAGAAGGGAATCTCGACCTCACCGACATCCCGGGCGTCGTAGCGGGCGAGGGCTTCGACATCCGCTTTCTCGACGATGCCATCGCCACAGTGGCGAAGACAGGATTCGAGCAGGATCTTGATGGAGTACGGCAGCTTCTCGACGTCCGCAACGTCGCTCAGGGCATCGAGGCGGAAGATGGTGCGGTCTCCGAGAGGCGTATCGAGAGTGGCCCGAGCGTTGAAGGATTCGGATGAGGACTCTGGCATGACTCTCCTCGCAGGTCAATGTGACAAGAGGGCGGGACTATCTAGTAGTGTAGTCAACATCGGTCAGGCGGGTCTCAGTCATGATCGCCATCGGAATCCTGTCGTTTCCATGGGCAAAGCTGCGGCAAAGGACGGTTCGCTTTGCCTCGAACCAGCGGCTTTCCGCACCGACCGATATGCTTCATGGTACATTAGGCAGGGCTGAGCAGGACTACCCACTCCAAGCACGAAAGGAACCACGTTATGAGTGAATACAGTCATCCCGAAATGCTCGTCGAAACCGATTGGGTTCAGCAGAATCTGGGCTCGGATCAGTTCAAGCTCATTGAAATTGATGTGGACACCGCGGCCTACGAATTGGGACATATTGCCGGGGCGATCGGGTTCAACTGGCAGAGCCAGCTTCAGGACCAGATCAACCGCGACCTCATCAGCAAAGAAGACTTTGAAAGACTCATGGGCGAATCGGGCATCACCTCCGACGACACGATCATCGTATATGGCGACAACAACAATTGGTTTGCCGCCTACGGCCTGTGGATCATGCAGTACTACGGCCATGCGAAGGTCAAGATCATGAATGGCGGTCGCTTGAAGTGGACGACGGAAGGCAAGGAATTGACCAAGGATGCGCCGTCCATCACTCCCACCACGTACACCGTCACCAGCGTCCACGAAGACATCCGCAGTCTTCTTCCGGAAGTACTTGAAGTGGCCAAGCTCGGCAATCGCAATCTTGTCGATGTGAGAAGTCCCGATGAATTCACCGGCAAGGTGATCGCGCCTCCCGGGATGAGCGAAACGGCGCAGCGGGCCGGCCATATTCCGGGAGCCATGAGCGTGCCGTGGGTCAGCGCGGTGGCGAAGGACGGCTCGTTCAAGAGCGCCGATGAACTGCGGGCGATCTACCTTGACAACGCGGGCGTTGATGAAAGCCTGGACACCATTGCCTATTGTCGCATCGGGGAGCGATCCAGCCACACCTGGTTCGTCCTCACCTACCTGCTTGGCCTCAAGAACGTCAAGAACTATGACGGAAGCTGGACGGAATACGGCAATGTGATTCGCGCCCCGATCGTCAACGAGACGAAGCGATCGACCGATGTCGTGACCGCCTGAGACGGAGAAAAATCAGACCCTTCCATCACAAGGCGACATCTCGCCATCGCGGCGCTGTCCTGGGTGCCAACCGCCTGCCCTCAAAGGTGATTCTCTACACCTTTCCGCCATAAAGACGATATGATGTTGTGGTGCGGGTGAATCTTGCGCCAGGCTACCGCCCTTTCTTGGAGTCAAGGCAATGTCATTAGCCATCAACGAATTTTTTACCGAATTGGATAAGTTTTCCGACCATGTGCCGCTGGACACCCTGGTTGATCTGATGCGACAAGTTGACATCTCCATTGACGATGTCGGTGATCAGACTATTTTTTGCGATACGGACTATGAGCGCAATCTCTGGCGTTGCAACACCGGCTACGCCGCTCTCATCCTGTGCTGGAAACCCGGTCAAGCCAGCCCGGTTCACGATCATCGCGGCTCGGCCTGCGGGGTGCGGGTCCTGCAGGGAAAGCTTCAGGAAATCATCTACAAGCGAAATACGGATCAATCGCTGAGCGAAGACACCACCAATATCTACGAAGTCGGGCACGTCTGCGGCTCCTACGACGGCGACATTCACATCATCGCCAATAATTTCCCCGGAGAGGGGAATCTCGTCACCCTGCACATCTACACCCCGCCCCTGACGGCGTATCACGTTTTCAACCTTGCCGATGGCTCGGTCGAGCTGCTCAAGGACTCGACCGCGGAACAGCAGGCTGAGCATCTCATCAACGCTTCTTCTTAAAGTGAAATCCGCTTAGAAGGATAATTCACTCAGGGGATGTTGCGTCTATATCTTGGGGGATGTGACTTTTCGACGAGTTGTCGAACGGGATCCAAGTGTACGACCCCTCTGACCTCTCACAGGGTGATCCGGCTTTCATAACTTCTTTTCTTATCCGTTTTTTCCCCCTTCATTCTCTTTTTCCTTCTCTCGCTCATGCCGGCGACGTGAACGCCGCAATCCCGAACCACGCGGCTACGGCCAGCAGTAGCGGCAGAGTGGTCAGTGCGAGGCTGATGATTCTGGAGCGTACCGCCTCGGTGCGGCGAACGACGAGCAGAACGAGCCCCAACCATCCGGCCGTCGCCAGGAGGCCGCAGACCACCGCCGCAGCGAAATCAGTACCCGACAGCATCCATGAGCTCCCGCCGGTGGCGAGCGTCAAACAGGCCAACCAGAACCAAAAGGTCTCGATGATGATCACCGGCACGATGACGGCACTGAGCCACCTGGCGTTGACGATCGTGATCAATCCGAAGAGCAGCAGAGTCGCCGCCATCGGGATGTTCCAAGCTAGGTCGGCCACATTCAGGAGAAAGAAGACTAACACTGTTCCCTTGAACATCTCATCCCGCAGTCTCAATAGTTCCTCATCCGAGAGGGCGGCGACGGCGTCCAACCTCGGTGGGATCGTCGATTCGTCGGATGGCTCCGAGCCTGTCGTTATTCGATGAGCTGCGGCTCCAATGAGTCGATCGACATAAGGGTTTAGCGATTCTCCGAGAAAAATCGCGTCCTCGGAGACGACCATCGGGACGCGGGCCATGCAGACCTCGTGCAACCGCGTCTGGATAGACCGACGCTGCTCCTCCGTCGCATCGGACAGCATCTCGTCCAAGTCCGCAAAGGTCTCGAACGTGTAGCCCGCGTGACGCAGTAGCTCTACGACGATGGTCTCCTCGGATGCATCCTTTCCTTGCCACATCATTCGTTCGGCGGCAGCCGCGAGCCGGACCCGCGGATCGACTAGCAGATCCGCTCCGGCCCGGGGTGGCGATGGGATCGGCGCGTCGAAAACCGCCACTACCCGCCGGCCGATCTCGTATTGGGTCGCGGCCGCTCCGATCACATGCCCCAGTTCGATCCGCGCACGTATTCGATCGGAAGCCACTTGGTACGCCAACATCGCTGCCATCATCCCGGCCAGAAGCAGACCGATCCCGACTGCAATCCGATGCCGACTGACCAGCTTTCGGAGCCGGTACCAGGCTTCGGGTGGATGCGCCTCCACCGGATCGTCGCGCAGGAATCGCGACACGTCGGCAGCCAATTCCGTGGCACTGGCGTAGCGACGGGCTCGATCCTTCTCCAGTGCAGTCATGGTGATCCAGTCGAGATCACCACGGACATCCCGGAGCAAAGAGCGGACGTTGGTGCCGCGATGGCGGGCGAGCTGCTCCAGGTCGCCCGATGCTTCGCGCAGTGTACTGAGACGTGTGCTCGGCCGGGCCGGGTCGATCTCTCGGATGATTCTATGGATCTCCGCCACACCCGCCCGTCGCAGCGTTTCGGAGTCGAACGGGAGCACGCCTGTCAACAGCTCGTAGAGGAGCACCCCCAGTGAGTAAATGTCGCTACGGGTGTCGATGTCCTGGGCGGTCATCTCCGCCTGTTCGGGAGACATATACTCCGGCGTGCCGATGAGCTGCCCCTGCTCGGTGAAGAGCGTCTTCTCCGTGAGCTTATGGTGCAGGGCCTTGGCCA